>CAYYHV010000215.1:0-5338 GCA_964471695.1 uncultured Pirellulaceae bacterium | reverse complement strand
TCGCGCCCGGCGGCAGACCGGGAATGTTCACATTCGAATAGTCTTCGAGGGGCTCGCTCGGGACAAACTCCGACGCGGTAACGCGTTCGTCTCGAATGTACGGTTGGTAACCGAGCTGAGCATCAACATCGCTCGCGGGTTTTTCGGACGCTAAGCGATCCGCAATAACGCGACCGCCTTGGCCATAAACCGTCCCGGCTTGCTGCAGAACTCCTTGGCCCTGATCGTAGATATTCCGAATCTCGTCCGTCGTCTTTCGAGTCGCCTGCCCTATCCGCGACTTATAGTCTCGAACCTGGCTGACGGTGTTCGATTTGTAATTCTGCAGCCGCTCGCTGACATTCGAGTACGAATTTGCGACTCGGTCAGACACAATGGTCCCTGCAGTGGCGGTTTCCGAAGGGAGACGCCTGTCTGCGACAAATTCAGAGGACGCCGTCTTCGGACGAAACATCCGACGAAAGACGTTGGTTTTCTGCCCCTGAGCCACGTTGACTCCGGTAAACAAAAACCCAACCCATGCGGCGGTTACGATCCACGTGTTGCGTTTGATCAACAACGGACTATCTCCCGGACGTGATTTTTTCCCGTCACTCGTCGACGGACTCGAACTCAAAATCAGCACGTCAAAACCGTACGACGTGACTCGTCCCTTTAATCGGCACGGGCATCGAATCCGATTGAAGCCGGCAGGATTGCGCCTCATATTCTCACCAATTGGAACCGCTGCCCCGGCACAAACCACAAAGCTTGCCCAGATTTAATCCTGGGGCGTCAGCAAATCCAATTATCACCCAGTCCTACTGGGTAATTGCCCTCTGCCAATCGGGTGGCTTATCGCAGTCGTCTTCGCACAGGCATCAATCTGGCCCACAGGCCGCGCTCTGAATTCCTACTTCGAGGCGCACTGTTCGCAACGTAGTCCCATCACCAGCGACTTGACCCTCTCGATAAGTCCGCTCCACACGGCCCAATCGGTGATGATTATGACGAAACAGTCCAACCAAGATCACAACGCAAACAATTCGGATTCGAAGCCAGCGAAACCCAATGTTGTCTCGCGACGCGCTATACTCAACGCAGGTGTTGCTGGATTAGCTGGAGTCATTACCTGCACCCCAGCCAGCGCCGCAGGCTTTCGAGCCAAACGTCGGACTGCAAGAGAACGCCGTCACTCGTACATTACGCCCGCCAAGCGACAGGCAATCTACAATTATCAGCGTAGCCTGGCCGCTTACGGCGGTAAGATGAGCACCTGCCCATCACAACTGATCAACGTGAAAAGAAATGGCGTTCCCTATGATATGGACGTCGCCGTGATTGGTACCGGCTATGGGGGTGGAATCACCGCGGCTCGTCTGGCTCAACAGATGAATCCCGGGACTCGACTTTGCGTCATGGAACGGGGCAAGGAGTGGATTCCCGGAACCTTCAGTGATCGTTTCCGTGACGTATTGCCTGAGACGCGTCAAAAGATGCTCGGCCGCGGCAAGGACTCGATCGACAATCCACTTGGCATGTTCGACTATGTTCGTAGCAACGATGTCGACGTGATTACGGGAGCCGGATTGGGCGGTACTTCCTTGATCAACGCCAACGTCGCCATTCGCCCAGACCGAGATGTATTTGCACAGAATCACTGGCCAACGGCACTCCGGCATCGCGAAGTCCTCGACCCATTCTATGACGTCGCCATGAGAGAATTGGGTGTTGTGGCTGGCCCAATCGACAGCTCGCCAAAAATGGTGGCTCACCGACGAGCCGCCGCGAGAATGGCCGTGCAAGACAAGTATCACTTCGCAGCAAACCTCGCCGTGACCTTTGACAATCGGTTCAAAGATGCCCAAGGCAGAAACGCGCAGGGCATGTATCAACCGACTTGTACCATGTGCGGCGACTGTATCGCAGGCTGCAACGTCGGTGCGAAGAACACCATCCAGATGAATTACCTTCCGCTGGCCAAACGTCATGGTGCGGAGATTTACACCCAAGTCGAATGTCGCCACGTCGAGAAATGCGAAGGCTACTATCGACTCCATATGGTCTGGCACAAGCAACATGGTGGTTCGATCCGCTCGATTCCGTTTACCACAACGGCCCGAGTCGTCGTATTGGCTGGTGGCAGCCTCGGATCGACAGGAATCCTGCTTCGCTCGCAACAGTACGGTTTGTCAGTCAGCAATCATCTTGGCAATCGCTGGACCGGTAACGGCGATGCACTCGGCTTTGTCATCAAGACGCGTGAACAAGTCAACTCAGCCGGCTATGGGGCTTACCCAACCCACAAACCGCCGGTAGGACCGTCAATTCAAGCCATCACTCGCGTGAACGGCCATGGACCAATTGAAGATCGCATTCTGGTTCAAGACGGCGGGATGCCCAGAGCTTATGCGAATGTTGTCGGGACGCTGATGCGGGATGTGCCACTCGACAATACGCTGGTCATGTTCGGCGTTGGACACGACGGTGCACGAGGCCGCATTGGGCTTCGCAATGGTGAACCCGTTGTCCATTGGCCAGGCATCAAGAATTCTCGTTATCGACGCAGCGTTCAGAATAAATTCGAATTGATCGCTCGAGGAATGGGCGGACAATACAAGTACCTCAAGGCATTTGGCTCCAACCTGATTACTGTCCATCCTCTTGGCGGCTGCGGCATGTCTGACGATCCGTGCCAGGGAGTCGTAAACGACCGCGGGCAAGTCTTTGACGGTCGCCACGGTGGAACGGTTGATTCGTCAACCGGCGAAGCCCTCGTGCATTCTGGATTGTACGTTTCCGATGGAAGCGTTATCCCGGGATCGCTCGGAGCCAATCCATTCTTGACCATCAGTGCTGTCGCAGAACGAACCGCCGCTTCGATCGCCATGAATCCTTCGTTCGCTGACCTGTTCGCATCGTAAGCGCTTCCAGGTTTTGTTTGTACGTTTGACGAAATACGCCATCCATCGGATGGCGTATCATTGTGCGCTGTGACTAGGCACTTTCGGGATCACGCCCAAAGACCATGAGCACGCCAATCATGGCGAAGAACTGAGCCGGAATCAGCACCCAAAAGGGAACGCCAAATCCCAACGGCAACGTCCCCAGCAACACACTCACGATAGCGACTGTGACGGCGTAAGGCATTTGTGTCCAGACGTGAGCGATGTGGTCGCATCCACTCGATTGCGAAGAAAGCACCGTCGTATCGGAGATTGGTGAACAGTGATCGCCAAACACTGCTCCGGCAAGAACTCCACCGATCGAACTCAAGAATATCGGATCGTCTGGACTAACCGAACCTCCTCCCGACGATATCATCGCATGAGCCAACGTCACCACCATGGGCACGAGAATTCCCATGGTGCCAAAGCTCGTGCCGGTGCAGAACGCGACGACCGATGCGAGCAAGAAAACGACCGTGGGCAACATGCTCGCCGAAAACGCGTTCGATTCTCCCTCAGCCCCAAGTAGCTTGGATTGCAGAAAATCCGCGGTATATAAACGATGGTCTTTGAACTCATATGCAGTCGCGGACCGTTCGCCATCCACGGACTTGTTGCCCGTCATCTTCGACACCGTCGAGGCACACCACAAAATCATAATGGCCGGCAGTACCAAGCGAGCTCCTTTACCAGCCGCAGCCATAATTTCACTGCCCGACAACAATCGCTGCACAGTTGCCAAGGCCGCTGCCACCAACAACCCGGCCAGCGCACCATACTGCAAAGCGAAGCTTGAATCGGCCCAACCGAATATGTCCCGCATATCCGGTGTTTTTTCGGGAAACTCAGCCGCAAACGACGACTTGCCAGTATGAATGATTAACCACAAGACAACTCCCAATGTGACGACGATCGGAATTACCGCGTTGAACCAACGAGCCGCAACGTCATCACTCGCCTGCATTTCTTCTGCATCATCGTTGACCAATCCAGGACTGGGTTGGCCGCTAATCACCAATCGCTCGGCTTTGAGCATGGGCCCAAAATCCCGTCGCAACCAGGCCGTGAGTGGCACAAACATCAAAGCCGACAGAACATAAAAGCGATACTTGATGCTGGCCACGAAAAGCGTGAAGGCGTTCCAATTCGTCTCGACATCAAGATTATTCAATCCGTCACGAATGTAATCCAGCTCAACCGCAATCCACGTCGAGACCAAAGCCAACCCGGCAACAGGCGCAGCCGTCGAGTCCACGAGGTAGGAGAGCTTTTCCCGCGAAATTTTCAGGCGGTCGCAGAGGGGACGCAGTGTGTTGCCAAGCAACATTGTATTGGCGTAGTCGTCAAAGAAGATCAGCAACCCCAACACCCATGTCGTAAGTTGCCCACTCCTGCGAGTCGTCGCAAATCGCGAAACCACGTTAATCAACCCTCGCATGCCGCCGCTACGATTGATGACGCCAATCATGGCTCCCATCAAGAGCGTGAACGCAAAGACCCTCAGCTTGCCCTCATCCACCAGTGTCTTCCAGAGATGCACCTCCAGCGTATCGGAAACGGCTGCGACAAAGTCGCCATTCTGAGTCAACAATGCACCCGCAAATACACCAGCGATCAACGACAAAACGACTCGTCGCGTCAAAATCGCAAGTATGATCGCCGCGACAGGAGGGGCCAGACTTAACCAGCCGTACGGATGTTCCATGATGAGTCCTTAGTGTTCCGAAACGTTTTCGCTACTCGGGGCGTCGAGTATATCAAACAAACCGTCTCAAGGCATGACACCCCCGTTTCGTTACTTGCGACACAGCTGGCGGATTGCCAAACTGAAAGCGTATGCCCTGCATGAAGTCGAAAATCAGAAGAAGGGCGCCTCCCATCAATGTGACCCATCAGGCTGGTTTTCGCTCCATACCACCGACTCAGTCGACAGCACTTGCATTCGGATGAAAGAACATGCCGATCGTCAACTTCACCCCCAACCTCCAGCGCCACGTTGACTGCCCTGCTCTCCACGTCGAAGCGAGTTGCGTAATCGATGCCCTCGCCGAAGCATTCAAGAAAAACCCGTCCGTAAAAAGCTACGTCGTCGACGAGCAAAACCGACTTCGTCACCATATCGTCGTTTTCGTCAACGGAGTCCCGATCAAAGATCGAGATTCGATGCTCGATTCGATATCATGCAACGATGAAGTGTTTGTCTTCCAAGCCCTCTCCGGCGGCTAGGTTTCCAAAAGTTCGCGGTCTCTTTCTCAAAGCGGAGTGGGATGATGGCAAAACGTTTGAAGCTGTTCATAGCGACTCGCAAGGGCCTCTTCCAATACGGTCAGACACCCGATGGAAGCTGGAATCTGGAACAACGCGACTTCCTTGGTATCCCCGTCTTGATCACGCTACCGGTCGTCCATAGC
>CAYYHV010000214.1:6388-13038 GCA_964471695.1 uncultured Pirellulaceae bacterium | reverse complement strand
CGTGGGTCGCGACTCACACGACACGCAGCTGAGCGTGGAAGCGACCGCAATTAGAATGAGTAGCCAGCGCGAAAAGTTGGTTGCGTCGGCAGTCCGCGTAGAGCGACGCATTCCGAGGCTACCGCGTCGAACTGCCTTCAGGCATGTAGAGCGCGTCGTCCAGTGGAGTCTGAGGGACAGCCGGAACCATCTCGTAAGATTCCGTCGGTGCAGAAATCGTTTCGTTAGTGATCTCACCGCTCTGGTATTCTCCATTCACGTCGGGGACCCATTCGTTCCCTTCTGAGAGAGGTATTGGATACCCTTCGTCGATGATGGTTTCGGCAGCCGGATCAAGAATTTGCCCATCGTTGATTATAAAAGGCTCGGTCGATTCCATGGGAACCGTCGAGTCCTGATAGAATGGCTCCGACTCGATGTACTGATCTATGGGAGCTGCTTGTAGTACGCCCGCGTCATTGAATGCTGAGCCAACACGTCCGTTGATCATGTCGGTTCGGGGCGTGCTGCCGCCGTATGCTGCATAGTGGCAATCGAATGGACCAGCGCACATTGAGCAGCCCACGGAAAATGACAGTAGTGTCATTCCCAAGAATAACCCGATGCACCGATTTGCGAGAGGTTGGATCACAACAGATTCCCCGTAGCTATGCTTCACAATCCCGATTGGATCGTCGTCTTTAGGATTCGACATTTACGGGTTGGGAGCTTTAGGCCGAGTCTGCTGGTTTTAACGCCAGCACTGCCAGCATGAGCTATTGGAAGCGAAGCCACCTGGATTCTAGCCGCCGAGTTTTTGGAGCTCGTCGGTGTCGATGATGGGGATCTCGAGCTTTGTGGCCTTTTCTGACTTGGAGCCCGAGCCGGGACCGGCAACAAGAAAGTCGGTTTTCTTGGAGACGCTTCCCGTGCAGACGCCTCCGCGCTCTTCGACCCATGACTCCCAATGCTTCTTGCCTTCGGGGAAGCCGCCGCTGAAGCAGAACTTCTTCCCGGCGAGATCCCCACCTGATTTTGGTAGTTCAGGTTCGACGTATTGGAGCAGCCGATCAATCTCGTCGGATCGGTCCTTCAGATAACCGTGGATTGCAACGGCAGTTTTTTCTCCAACGTCGTCTACGGCTTCGAGGTCTTCGATCGTGGCTGCGCGAATCTTGTCGAAGGTTCCAAAATGAGTCGCTAATGCCTTGCCGGCCGATTTTCCAGCGGCGTCGATACCAAACGATGCGAATAACTTCCAAAGCGGCACGACCTTCTTCGCCTGCTTGGCGTCGTCAATCAAAGTCTCAAGATCGGCTTGCTTGTCTGGAGTTGGAATCATCTGAATCGCCGCGACGGCCAAAGAGGCTTGGCGGTGTGTCAGATCACAGGCCATTGCGTCTTCGATATCCAGCTCGTAAAAATCGGCAGGGACGGCGACTTTGTTTCCTTCGACCAAGCTGGTTACGCGGCTTTCACCCAACCCCAACACGCCGAAGGTTTCGAGGTAATGACAAAGAGAACTGATAATCTGAGCCGGACATGTGTTGCTGGGACAAATCAGTTCCAGCATGTCGGCCGAACCGCCTTCACGAAGTGCCGTAGGATTGCCACACGTCGGGCATTCTTTGGGGAAATCCGGTTGGCCTTGTCCGGCGACAACGCCGGTGACTTTGGGGATAATCTTGCCGGCTTTGCGCACAGAGATTTTTGAACCGAGGGTAATCTGGTTCCGCTCCATAAAGCCAGCGTTATGCAGAGTCGCTCTTGATACGTTGGTCCCAGCCAGTCGGACGGGATCGAAAATCGCCACGGCAGTGACTTTGCCAGTGCGTCCTGTCTTCCATTCAATATCCTTGATCGTCGGAGTCGCCTCTTCCTCGCGAAACTTCCAGGCAATCTTGCCCTTGGGGTTCCCCGTTACGGGGTCACCGTGACGGCCAAGTTGCGTTTGGTCTTCGAGATTGTTGACACCAATGATGACTCCATCGACTTCATAGTCCAGCTTGGAGATTCCGTCCTCCATCTTGGCGAGGTCTTCGAACTTGAATGGCTTGGTCGTAATGTAGGGGACTCCGAGTTTTTTCTCGCAATATTCGGCTCGCTCCATTTCCGTTTGATACGTCGGATTGTCGTGGGCTTCGATCGTGTAGGCGATAAAACTCAGTCGCATCCTTTTCGTTTTGGACGGGTCCTTGAATTGACGAATTCCCCCTGCAGCATGGTTGCGAGGGTTCGCTCGCAGCTTCTCGCCGCTTTTTTCCAAGTCAATCTGGACTTTGTCGAAGTCTTTCAGTCGGCAGATTAATTCGCCGCGAATCGAACAGGTTTCTGGCAGCTTGAGTTCGGCTGGAATGCCGTCGACGTATTGGCATTGTTCCGTAACATCTTCCCCGTTGATGCCATCGCGCGGACGCAGGCCGGCTCGAGCCAACTTGCCGTTTTCGTAGTAGAGGGCCAGAGCGACACCGTCGAGCTTGTACGCTTCGTAGAAGTAGTCCTTCGCGATAACGACGTCTTCCTCCTTGTACGATTTGCCCTTAATCGTGATAGAAGTTCCGTCGTACTCGTCAGGCGTACAGCCAATCAGCCATTTGAAGAGCATCTCTTCCTGCTTTTCCACAATCTCGTGACTGGCTTTTTCGATCGACGTCAGCGGAGGGTCATGAACGACCTTCTTGACGGCGGATTGGACTTTGGATGCTGTGGCGGTGGCGAACAGTTTGGATTTGGGAGCCAGCTCTTTGAGTTCACGACGTAGCGAGTCGTATTCACCGTCGGTGACCAGGATGTTGGTGTCTGGATGAACGCAATCTTCGCCCTGCTCGTAGAGGGTATCGAGATGAGTGATCACACGCTCAAGTTCTTGGATGCGTTTTTTATCCGCCGCCGTTACCTTTGCCATCATCGTCCTCGTCGTAGCATGGGCCCCCGGCCCGCGAAGTGACTTGGCGACGGCATCGAGACATTTTTGCGCCGCGAATCGTGGCCTTCGCCCACCAAGCCTTGTCAGATCAGTCGCTGGATTCAAGCCCACATTCGGGTACGACAGTCACCTGTTTGCCGGTTGCCGAGTTGGGGATCAGGCAGAGAAATTTCAGCGGTTTGTCACCTGTGTTTTTGAATTGATGGACTTCATCCGGTTTGACGAGAATTACGTCCCCCGATCTTAGTTTGTGAGCGGTGTCCCCTTCGTAAACTTCGCCTTCTCCCTCAAGGACGAAGACCTCGTGCTCATAAGGATGATGGTGGCGAGGCGTGTGACCCCCCGGTTCGACCGTGAACTGTCGCATGGCAAAATTTGGAGCACCGTCTTTTTCGCCGACGAGTTGTCGAACGCGACAACCTTCAGCACCATCCATCTCGACTTGTTTCTCTTCAACGGCTTCGTAGTTCGTCAACTTCATGATTCTTCGCCTTCAGTGTTCGGGGCGGATACAGCCGCTCGTTTCGTTCGCATTTCATCAAGAGCTATGGCTCCGAATGTAAATATACCCAAAGCGACCAACTCGATCATTAACAGCCAGAATCCGTTCTTATCCAACCAGTCGAGGAGTCGTTGTCCCGATTCGCTGATCTCGGTCGATTCAGGATACAGCCCTCGAACAGTCATGACGCCATAGGCGCTGGCCGTGATGCAGAAAATGATGCCGGTGATGACCAGCAGCACATAGAACGGGTTAACGGGTTCTTTGTTCTTTGCCATGCTCTCGTGTGGATTAATTTACAGCTGAAGTGATCGACGCGATCAGGGTTAACCGGAGTTCATTGTTTCAAACAACGCATCAAACTCCAAGCGGGCCATTCAACCGGATTTCGACGGGCCAATCTCCAGCCCCATCCTCAGCCCAATTACCGGGCAAAAGATTCGAGCCCAATGGGGTGCGGGCATGCCAAGGCAATTGTCGTTTTTCTCGGCTGTCAGCAAATCGCTTTCCACTGACTTCTTTGCGCGATAAGATGCGTGATTCCCTTGAACCCATTACTGACACCGGGAGGCACAACGTGCCTGCGGATCAGATAGAATTACGTGGTGTCCACGTAAATAACCTGAAAAACGTTGATCTCGACATTCCGCACCAGCAACTGGTGGTGTTTTGTGGAGTCAGCGGTAGTGGCAAAACCAGCCTCGCCCTCGACACGCTCTACGCTGAGGGACAGAGAAGGTATATCGAAAGTTTCTCGGCTTACACGCGTCAATTTCTGGAACGCCTCGAAAAACCGGCTGCTGAAAAAATCGAGGGGATTCCGCCAGCGATTGCTGTGACGCACAAGAGTGCGTCGACATCCAACCGTGCGACGGTGGGTACCGCGACGGAAGTGATTGACTATCTGCGATTGATCTACGCTCGCGTTGGGTGTGTGGAGTGCCATCAATGTGGACGAAGAGTCGAACGCGACTCACCGGAAACGGCAGCCAGCCGGCTGCAGCGATTACCTGAGGGATCGCGATATATGATCGCCTTTCCTCAGACCGTTCCGGCTGAGCAATCGGTGGCTGCGCAAGCCAAGGCGCTACGCGAAGATGGATTCGTCCGCTGGATCGTTGGCAATCGAGTCCTGTCGACCGACGGCAATTCGGACGACGTCGAGCTGAATGGCGATCGCCGAGTTTTTGTTATTGTGGTTCGTTTGACAAGTGGACAATCGGCTCAGTCGCGGATCTGCGAGTCCGTGGAAACGGCGATGGCCAAAGGGGTAGGGCGGTGCAGTGTATTTGTGCCGGGCGAGAATGGAGTCGCCAATGCGCTGTTTGGCGACCAAGCCGTACCGCGCGTTTGCCCCCAAACCAAGCTGGATGATAAACCGTGGGTCCGAATCGGCTTTAGTGACGAATTAGCCTGCGAAGATTGCAAGCTGGAGTTCCCACGGTTGGAGCCGCGACTGTTTAGTTTCAACAGTCCACTGGGGGCTTGCGCGGAGTGTGAGGGATTCGGCAACATTATGGACGTCGACCTTGAGCTGATCGTCCCGAACCCCAACAAGTCGCTGTCTGAGGGAGCCATTGCGCCTTGGAACACTCCAGCCTATAAACAGCATCTGGACGAATTGCTGGCTTTGGCCGACGAGTATGAGATTCCAGTTCACGCTGCCTTTCGTGATTTGACGCCTGAACATCTGCGACTGATTACGTCAGGAATACCGGAGCGGAACTTTGGCGGATTAGACGGGTTTTTCGCGGGATTGGAGGGGCGTAAATACAAAATGCACATTCGGGTGTTCCTCAGCCGTTGGCGAAGTCATCGGGAATGTCCCTCCTGTCACGGAGCCCGCCTGCGGCCGGAAGCACTTGCGATAAAGGTTGCCGGGTATTCGATTGCGGACCTTTGTCGCATGAAGATTAGCGAAGCTGTGGTGGCATTCGAGAATCTAGATTTATCCGATCATGAACGAAGCGTGGCTCAGATGTTGCTGGACCAAGCCCAATCGCGTCTGCATTATCTGGAGATGGTTGGGCTGGGCTATCTGACGTTGGAGCGGACATTGCGAACGCTCTCAGGCGGTGAGGCTCAGCGAGTCTCATTGACGTCGGCTTTGGGCTCCAGTCTGGTCAACATGTTGTACGTTTTGGACGAGCCGAGTGTTGGATTGCATCCAAGCGATATTGGTCGTTTGTTGCACGCTATTCACGGATTGCGCGATCGAGGCAACACCGTCGTTTTAGTTGAGCATGAAGAGTCGATGATTCAGGCGGCGGATCGAGTCATCGAGATTGGACCGGGGGCTGGCGATGATGGCGGCGAAGTCATGTTCGAAGGCTCGGCGATTGATCTGTGCGATGAGGAAACCGGTGGGCTCACCGGGGATTATTTGACGCGTCGACGAGGCTATGTGGTGCCGGAAAATCGCCGCAAAACGCAACACGGCTGGGTCAAGCTGATCGGGGCTCGCGGGAACAATCTCAAGAATGTTACGGCTGAGTTTCCGTTAGGAGTTCTCTGTTTGGTAACAGGAGTCAGCGGGAGCGGCAAAAGTACCCTGGT
This sequence comes from uncultured Pirellulaceae bacterium, assembly GCA_964471695.1. Classification (GTDB taxonomy): domain Bacteria; phylum Planctomycetota; class Planctomycetia; order Pirellulales; family Pirellulaceae; genus CAYYHV01. The sequence goes on along the minus strand of CAYYHV010000214.1, from coordinate 7,075 downwards.
CGATCAGACACTTCATCCAGCTTTGGCGCGGCGTAAACGCAAAGACACGGGCAAGCCACTTCCGTACGATGAGATCATTGGTGACGGGCAGTTTGAAGATATCGTGCTGGTGGATCAAAGTCCGATCGGTCGGTCGCCTCGAAGTAACCCCGTCACGTATATCAAAGCGTTCGATGCGATTCGAAATGTGTTTGCCGAGTCGCTTGCTGCGCGGACTCGAAATCTCAAGGCCAGTCACTTTAGCTTTAACGTCGAAGGCGGACGTTGCGAAGCATGCAAGGGCGATGGTTCCATTTCGATCAACATGCAATTTCTGGCAGATGTCGTGATGACCTGCGGCGAATGCCAGGGGCGACGATATCGCCGTGACGTGTTGGATGTGAAGTATCGGGATCGTTCGATCGCGGATGTTTTGGAGATGACCGTTCGCCAGGCTCACAGTTTTTTTCGCGGACAGAACAAAGTCCAAACGCGACTGCATCAGTTGATAGACGTTGGGCTGGAGTACTTGCGACTGGGCCAATCGGCAAGCACATTGTCGGCGGGGGAAGCTCAGCGTTTGAAGCTGGCCGGATACTTGTCGGCTTCCAAGCGAGGTCGAACACTGTTCATGTTGGACGAGCCGACGACGGGTTTGCATTTCTCGGATATCGTCCAATTGCTCGACTGTTTTGACGCACTTCTTGA
>CAYYHV010000214.1:3838-6378 GCA_964471695.1 uncultured Pirellulaceae bacterium | reverse complement strand
GATTGTGATTGAGCACAACGTACAGGTGATGCAATCAGCCGACTATATTATCGACATGGGGCCAGGAGCCGCCGAAGCGGGGGGCCAGATTGTCGCGTTTGGAACGCCGGAAGAAGTCGCACGGAACGCAAAATCGGAAACGGGAAAGGCCCTTGCGGGCGTGTTGGTTCCCTAACACGCGAAAACAGTTGACTCCGGTAGTCGGCAGTTCCGATGTCAGTTAAGCTCGCAGGCATCGGGAGCCGCTTTGATAAAACCAATCAACGACTACAAAGTTAGACATGCGCGGACAATTTTTCGGCTATCTTGCGATTGGGTTGGTTGCGCTACTCGTGCTCTATCTATGTTGGCTGGTCCTGGCCGCCATCTGGTCGGTGATTGCGGACATGATGACTAACCGAGAGCTGAACGAACTAGCCGATGAGTACGCGATGCGTCGCAAAGAGCGCTCCCAAGAAGACGCCACGCGGCTGGAGAACGGCTGCGACCACTCTTTCGGCGACGCGCTTGGGGCGCTACCGGACAATGTCTGCGTCAACTGCGGCTTGGAAGAAAAACGACCGCTGACCAAGTGTGATCATGTCTGGCGAATTCTTCCTGACGCCATACCTTCCAGTGAGTGCGAAAAGTGTGGCGAACGTTTTTGCCGTGTCGAATCATAGCGAAAATTTCCAGGCAGCATGAAATGGGTTGCTTCAGGGCCTGGTAATAACTCTAGCGGGCACCCTTCTTTGGTATCTCCTGCAGGAAGTCGACGGTCTCGATCACAACGTCTGCCGGACGCGTACCGCCGCCAGCGAATTGAGCGTCGTCCGAGCTGCGAGCCGGCCCACCCTGGTTTTCCAATTGATACTTCATGACGCTGCCATAGCCATTGCCGGTATACGCGTTGCGATTGAAGTTGGGCCCCTGAGCTCGATACTGGAATTCCGGATTGCACGAACCATTGCGTAGAACACGGTTGCGATTCAAGTCACGACGCCAGCGATCCAAGGGACTGAGGCATTTGCCACCCGCACATTCCCACATGGCTCGGCAGTAAGCCTGCTCGATGCACGGGGCTTCCGTGTCATCTTCGTCTTCAAGGATATCTGAGAGAGTATAGGCATAAGGCATGCGTCGCTTCTTGGGCGGCGTGGCTACGACAGGGACTTCCTCGTAAGGATATTCATCGTCGGCTTTGTCGTCTTCGCGTGTGATTCGTTCCAACGCATCCAGCGGCGAACTGTCATCATCTTCCGGGAGAAAGTCCAGGCTTAGGCGACGTCGATCAGAGAGCGGCTTAGTCGCAGTAGGTCTGCGGGGAGTTGGCTTCAGGGCCGGTGGCGATGGAGCAACCGATTTGGGAGACCGACGGATAGCCGATTCGGCGGCTTCTTCGAGTGCCGAAAGTGGATCGTTCGCCTGAGCAAGGCGAGTCTGCTTTCGCCAGTAGGCTGGACGCACGCCAACGTCGTCGCCGGCCCATGAAACTTGAGAAGCCTCTGCATTTCTCGTGGGTCGGTTGTCGATTTTAGCGGGGCGAAAAGCCTCGATCTTACGAGGGGCCGATTCGGTATCGCTGGGAATTGCCCAAGTCGTTTCGGAACCCGCCGTGTTGTCGAATTCGATCTCGGGAGCAACTGGTTGTTTGGTCGTTGGAGTCGTCGACTTAGGTGCTTCAGGCCGAGCGGGTGGCAATCGTTTCACCGACTGGCTGGTTTGGAGGCTTTGAGGAAGTCGCGCTGGCTCTTCTCCGGCAACCAATCGAATAGACGGTTGTTTTCCCAGTACGACTTCGCTCGGAATGCGACTGGCTTTGGATATCCTTCGCCGGGCGACTCGCTTGGTCGTTGGGACCGCCGAATCGTGGTTTACCTTCTCCGCAAAGCGAAGAACGGCCGGTGGTTGCGTTTGCGATTGCTGAGCTCTGGATGGAGCAACCATCGAGGACAGGGCAAGCGCGGCAATTGCGAAGAAAAGGGAGCAGGGTATGCGACGAATAGATCGGAACATCTTTAGGCACCTTATGGGATACTCAAGCGTGGCGAAACGTGGTCGGAATTCACGTTAGCCCGTAAGGGTTTTCGGAGCCTTTTGATCCTTAGATTGAGTGCGACCGATACACGTGGCAGGGTTGACGGAATCGTTAAAGTCACCCATTCGCCATTTTGGACAATCGTTAAGGTTCAACAGAATTGGTGCGAGCAGTGAATGCACCTGATGCCAAACGCGCAAAAAAATGACCGTTCAAACCGGAGTTCGAACGGTCATGTGAGCCGTCAGGTGTTAGGTTGCTCAGGAAATCTCAATAGCGATTGAGACTCTATTGCGAGTCGGCAGGAAGGTCCTCAACCGGCTCCAGCAATCCAAGGGGTGGGGCCTCCACGGGAGCTTCCGAAAGAGGCAGTGTCGAAGGAGTATCGGGTCCAATCGAGTAATCTGACTCGCCGATGGTGCCGCCGAAAGGCTGGAATTCCGCATCAGGCATGATGTCGCCAGGTGGGCAATCTTGAACAGCCGGTGCATAGGATTGCATGCCGCTTGTCGGTTGGATGTTG
>CAYYHV010000214.1:0-3783 GCA_964471695.1 uncultured Pirellulaceae bacterium | reverse complement strand
TCATCGGATTGCAAGGTTGGGCACCACAACCTGCGTTTCGAACCATTCGGTCGCGATTGATATTGCGACGCAATCGGTCGATTGGGCGGAGGCAACGTCCGCCGGCACATTGCCAAACTTGACGACAGTATTCGGCGACACAGTTGGGGTCGTACCGATCTTCTTCGCCAAGGATATTGCTCAACGTATAGGGCATGTTGCCCGCACGTCGTGTGCGATATCGGTTGCGATAGGCTGCGTCGGGAACTGGATCAACAAGTTTGTTGATGTAGGCTTGCTCCTCGGCTTCTTTCGCTTTGAGTTCTTCCTCATCTTCGTCGTCCGAATCGTCGGTCAGCCCCAGAGGGTCGTCTTCGTCAGCTTCGTCGTCAAGCAGTCGGTCGAGTTCTCGCTTGAGTTTCTCCCGCATTTCTTCCGGGTCTTGACTGTCTTCCGTCGATTCAGGACCAGCCAGCGAGTCCAAGTCGAGGGAATCGCCGGTCGAGTCTTCCATGGCAGCGTCAACGCCTGGAACCGCTTGATTATGCAGGACGATGTCCTTCGCCTGTTCGAGAAGGTCATCGATGCTATCACTCGAGCCGTCGCTTTGGTCGACGAGATTGTCGAGGTCCTTCAAAAGATCCTCAACATCGGTTTCGTCGCCCGCGGCCTGTACGAGTCGAATGTGTCGAGGAGCCACCAAGGTCGCTGGGTGTTGAACGTGCGAACTCTTGTTGGCAAAAGCGGCTGGGCGATTCACGTTCGATTGGCGTTGAGCCAGTACGTGAGGGATCGTTAGCGGCTTGGCAGCTTGAGTTTGACGAGTCGACTGGGCAGCAGCTCGTTTCTCCGCGATTTGCGTCGCCTTGGAAGTCTCTTTCAGTTGAAATCGAGCCGCTGGATCACGCAAATTCAGCTGGACGTTGCCGCGTCGAGATTTGACGCGAACTTGCTTGCTGGAATTTGATCCGGCGGCGACTTTCCATCGTATCGGAGCGTTGTTGGGTGATTGCTGGGCGTTCGCCTGGCAAATCATGCCGAGGAGAGCGGCTACGAGAACCGCGTTTTTTAGATATGCGTTCATTTGTTTCAACCTGACTGCGTTCGTCATAATTGCACGATTGCGTGCAAACCAGAGCATTCATACGGAACATCGGACCTAGAAAACCGGTACGTTCAGGTTGAGCAACATTCACGGAACTTCCGGAAGAACCGTCAAAGTCCGCATGAATCTGCCCTCAAACTCAACCCGACAGGAAATGACTACCGTAGGGTCTGGAAAACTTTGACGATCAGTAAATACCGACCTACCTTTTGAGAGCGTCGCCATGAAAAGATTTGAGCCATTAGTTCGTCTCGGGACCGTAAAGATGTGCATTAACCGACTTAAGATGTCGATTCAGCGTTTTCTCCAAGAAGAAGACGGTCCGACCGCCGTTGAATACGCAGTGATTCTCGCCCTCATCTTGATGGCGATTATCGCCGGTGTAGGCACGGTTGGTGGTGGAACCGCGAATCTCTGGGAGAATAACTCCAACGAGATTTCCAACGCCATCTCAGGTTCTTAGAGACTGAGATTGGAAGATGATGCTCAATCCGGCGCTAGGCTGCCGCGCGATCTTCTGACATCGAGAGCGCTTGTAATTCAGAAGCCACAACCACTTCCAGTACGTTTCCATTCGGGTCAGAAAACTTGATTTCGTCCTCTTCGACGAACCAGACCGCCTGAAACTCTCCTCGCTTGAAACGCTGTCCGCAGTAGTGTCCCTCTCGCATCAGCAGGGATTCAGTCATTCGTGCTAGCGGGTCGGCTCCGAAGCATGCCAACGAGTCGGCGATGTGCTGGCGGATTTGGGACGTTTTGGTTGTGGTGAATGGGTTCATCCGGCAATCATCATCAGAGGCTGTTGCAATACATACAAATCGAACTCTACGAATAATGCATCGGATCGTTCTGCTTGCGACTTGCCGCGACTTGTTCTGACTCGACTAGCTGGAGTATTTTCGCTTATCGTTAGACTCGTCGTTTCGACCAATATAAGCGAACCATTCGTCATATAAGGAACCTAGGTGGCAGAACAAACCACGCACAAGCCGTGTCCACTCTGGATGCTGATTCTTGGAATCGTACTCCCGACGTTGACAACGTACGTATACTTTTTCGCTTTGGCGGGGTATTCCGACACGATCCAGAAATTGGCCATGGCCGCAGGCAAAGGCGTGCAGTTTGCGTTGCCGGTCGTCTGGTTCCTTGCGAGGCGTCGATCACGAGACTTGTCATCTTGGGGCCCAGCGGAAACGAAAACGGAATCGTCTGCAAAGCCATTGGGGTTCGGCATTGCGTGGCTCACGGGCATCATCATCTTCGTGGGGATGCTGGGTTTGTATCATTGCGTTCTTAAACAGTATCCTGCCATGCAATCGGCTGCAGAGGCAGTGCGAGCCAAAGTTTCGCAATTGGGCTTTGCGACCCCAACCGCATTCATCGGGCTGAGCGCGTTTTATGTGATTCTGCACTCATTTCTCGAAGAGTTCTACTGGCGCTGGTTTGTGTTCGGCGGCTTGCGGAGTTACTGCTCGACCACGACTGCGATCGTAATTTCCAGTCTTGGGTTCATGTCGCATCACGTGTTGGTGCTGGCCAATTATTTCGGTTGGACGCATCCAACGACGTATCTCTTTTCGATTTGTGTTGCTGTGGCGGGAGCCCTGTGGGCTTGGATGTTTCATCGTTCAGGCAGGCTTGGGGCGCCGTGGTTGAGTCATGCTCTTGCCGATGCGGCTATCTTCACCGTTGGATTCGATATGATTCGATCGGCGTTGTAGATGTGCTTGGCCGCACGTCTGTAGGCTAGATTATGGCTTGCCTTGGTGAGGTAGGGCTCGGTGCAGAAATTGAGACGAGGATGATTCAAGATCTGTGCCTAGGCTATCTGGTGCGGTCACGACAATCTGCAATAATTGCTTCGTAGCTGACCTGTGAAATTGGGGCTCAATTTCTGCAGCGACGGACGGATCGAAGAAAGCGGAATGGATGACGAATCAGACGACAACTGGCGATGCAACCTCTGCAGCCTTGGGCAACCCGCATGTAGTGATTCGCGCCTCCGCCGGAACCGGAAAAACCCATCGGCTTAGCAGTCGTTTCTTGAAGCTGTTGGCCGACGGGCACGCTGTCGACCGCATTCTTGCCACGACCTTCACTCGCAAAGCCGCCGGGGAGATTCTCGAACGCGTCATTAAACGACTTGCTGATTCCACCGTTCGGGATCAAGAACGAAGGCTGCTTGGATCTGAGATTGGAGACTCGGAGCTCACGATCGAAAGGTGTCAATTGTTGTTGGCAGGTTTGACTCGCAGTCTGCATCGCGTCCGCATTTCAACGCTCGACAGTTTCTTTGGCAGTCTGGCGCGGACTTTTGGCCTGGAGCTGGGGTTGCCGCCGGGTTGGGAGATTCTTGACCCGCATGATGATTTTCGGGTTCGACGAGTCGCGCTGGAGCGCATGTTGGCTGACAATCAATCGAAAGAAGTCACCGAGTTGATCTACTTGCTCAATAAGGGCGAGGCGAAACGCAGCATCAATCATATGTTGTTGTCAACGATCAACGACGCGTATGAACTGTATCAAGAGACGCTTCCCGATGGCGGGACGGCTTGGCATGCGCTGCCGCGAATGCCCATCCTGAACGGTGACAAGTTGGCTCCGGTTATGCGAGCGTTTGAAGCCATTTCGATTGGAAATGCCAAGGCGCGTGAAGCCCACGAGAAGGCGATTTAGCGAGTCCATAAAGACGATTGGGA
>CAYYHV010000213.1:2660-13039 GCA_964471695.1 uncultured Pirellulaceae bacterium | reverse complement strand
TTTGACTCTATGAATTCTAGCAACGATATCCGTCTATCAAAATCGGCAGGGCAAGTTCATCGATTCGACGGCCAGCGCGGGATTGGACCAGCGGCTTGGATGGTACAACAGTATCGCCGCTGGCGACTTTGATGCAGATGGTGATATGGACTATGTGGTTGGCAACTTTGGCTGGAACACAAAGTACCACGCCAGTCCTGAGAAACCGACGCTACTCTACTATGGAGATTTTGAAAACAAAGGCCGAAGTCGATTGGTCGAAGCCGAGTTTGAAGATGAAACCCTCTTTCCGGTTCGCGGGAAAAGTTGCTCAACGAATGCGATGCCGTTTCTTGGCGACAAGTATGACAAGTTTCATGACTTTGCCGTCGCATCGCTGCAAGACATCTATACGCCCAAGCGGCTTGATTCTGCACACCGTTACGAAGCAAACTCCTTGGATAGCGGAGTACTGATCAACGATGGTAAGGGACATTTTGAGTTTCGTTCACTGCCTTCGATGGTGCAGGCAGCGCCGGTTTTTGGCGTCACTGTGGACGATGTAAACAATGACGGCAATTGCGATCTTGTTCTCGCTCAGAACTTCTATGGACCCCAACCGGAAACGGGCCGTTTTGATGGGGGTGTTAGCCTGTTGCTAACAGGAAATGGCGACGGAACCTTCAAAACCGTTCCGCCTTCCGACAGTGGTATTGTCGTACCGTGGGACGCCAAGTCCCTGGTGCAGTTGGACAGCGATGGGGACGGTGTCAACGAGTTAATCTTCGCGACTAATGATGGGCCTTGCTACTCATTCGAGCGTAACGGTTCCACCCCGAGGGGGCGGCAAATTCGCGTGGTCGGTGGCAAAGGGAACTTGGACGCTGTGGGAACCAAGATTCTTGTTCGCTGTGAAAACGGGAGGTCGACTGTGGTGGAAATCTCGGCGGGCCACGGCTACCTTTCTCAATCGCCCGCCAGTATTTCGCTGCCAAAGGGGGCCCAGGAGCTTGAAGTCACTTGGCCCGGTGGAGCAAAATCGACTCACAAAGTCGAATCTGATGCGAAAGTTGTCAAACTGTCCAAACCGTCAGATTTGTAACAAGGAGACAGCGATGTCCTGTCCTTGGTTTACGCTTTCAAGGCGGTTCTGGCGGTCTCCAACAGCCCACAAAGAATCATAGCGATGTTCCAAGCATCGTCATCGCCACGATGGTGCGTGCCCAATAATCGCTTAGCTCGCTACCAATTCCTCTTCGGCATTGAGACGCGTTTGGCCATGAAAGGTTCGGGGGAGAACAATCGGCTGCGAGAACGAACAAGCAATCAACACTTGATGGTTTTTCGCTTTTTCCCGCCTCGGTCAAGAACCTTGTCTATGTATTCAGTAGCCAATGGGACCTTACATGCCGTTTCGCCCATCTCGACGTGGACTTTGCCGATCTTCTTGGCTGTCGCCTTCGCCTGTTTGACCAACGGTTTACAGTACCCACCCACGGAAATCACAAAGCCATTCATCGTATAACGTACGCGATTTGATGACTTGTCGATCGTCTTCTCAATCTGCGCCAACAGTGACTTGATATCTTTCAAGTCGAGTTCGCTGTCGTCTTGGATGCTTACTATCCCGGAATAGGTCGTCCAACCGGATGAACTAACATTCTCAGCCTTGGCTTTGATCCACTTGAGTGCCAAGTCGCGTGCGTGTGTGCTTTCACAGGTAACGCCAGGCACTGTGTATTCCGAGATCATGTACCAAGTCGCATCTTTCGCCCATTTATTGAGTTGGGTTTTCGTCATCTTTGATCCGTCGGCTACCATCCCGGCGAGGTACATCGCGTCAGAGTTGCCTGTCGCATAGAGATCAAGAGCCAGTTCGTGATCGCCCTTAATGGTTTTGGCGATAACTTTCATGTCGGCGACTTTGACACCAAAAATGTTGTCATCAGGAACGCCGTGGCGTGTATAGATTTTGCGTGTCTGGGCGGAACCCTTCTTCTTCAGGGCGGTCATGACTTGGGAAAGTGTTGGCATTCATTGAGCTCCCGCGAAAGTGAATCGGCACTCCAAAGTCTAGCGTTTTTCTGAATGAGATTCAGCCGGTCGAAAACCGGCAGTGATGGCTTGGGGAGATCACTAACTGGCACTGCGAGCACGGAATTGCTTGTTCGCTGTTTTGGAAAAATCGCGGACGCATCGGCCACTGTGGATGATTCCCATACGCCCGATGGGATTACTCGGAGACTTCAGTTGTGAACTTACTGGTCTTTAGTGCACGTTGTTGAAACCCCATCACGCCTTCGGTGATCGTCAGCATCCGCCCCACGGGGAGGTCCCGATATGCGTCGCTGGACGAGTCTCGGTTGGGCCAATCAATGACCAAACGGTCAATCTTTTTGGCCTTCCCTAAGCCGATTTGTTGTGCCAGTGGATTCGCGCCAAAGCTGCTGCCCGCATTAACATGGCGATAGATTGAGCGAGATTGCCCCTCTTCTGTGATGTCGATGCGGATGCGAGCTCCGATGGCATATCGATTGGATTTCGTACCAACCAACCGTATCCGTATGAAGTTGTGATCGAACCCCGGATTCTCGTAGAGGGAGTTGTAGAAACCATCCGCCGGATAAGCGCCGCCCATCTGGCTGAAAATATCCTGGTCGCCATCGTTGTCGAAGTCGGCGAAAGAAATCCCATGGCCTTTTTGCAAATGCCCAAAACCGCCTTGGGTTGTTACATCGTCAAACCGTTGCCCGTCGCGATTCAAATACATGACGTTGGGCATTAGGCAATTGAAGTCTGGGAATCCCGTTCCAAGGTAAAAGTCGAGGTGGCCATCGTTATTCAAATCGCCAAAATTGCAGCCCATCGGCATGTTCATTTCAGCCAAACCGGTCTCATTGGAGACATCGGAAAAACCACCTTTTCCATCGCCTCGATAAAGACGCTGAGTTTCGCCATTGTGTGGTACATCAATATAGTCTGCCACGAAGTAGGCAAGATCCCACCACGCGCTTCCAACCCATAAGTCCAATGCGCCATCATTGTCAAAGTCCCAAAACCAAGTTGGAAAGCTTTGGATAGGTGTTTGAACATCCAGCTGTTTCGCAACGTCCGTAAAGGTGCCGTCGTCATTGTTTCGATAGAGTTTGTTGGGAGAATCAATGTTGGAAACGTAAAGGTCCGGATCGCCGTCCTGATCGTAATCGCCCCATGTGAGCCCCTTCGTAAAGCCCACGGCGGCGACACCGGCTGAATCAGCTACGTCGACAAATGTACCGTCGCGTTGGTTGCGAAACAGTTGACTAGGGAAATGCTCGTTTCCAACGTAGAGGTCCAGCCAACCGTCGCGATCGAAGTCACCCCAAGCTGCGGTTTGCGTAGGAAAGTCGATGTCGTCGTCGGCTAGCCCCGCCGAATAAGCCACATCGTCGAACCGTCCGTGCCCGTCGTTCTGCAACAGGGAATTGGGTTGTCGGCCTTCTTTGGCACCAAGCCACGCGCCGCGTAGTACAAGGACATCGAGGTCATTGTCGTTGTCAAAGTCGGCATGAACGAGGTTGAGCCCACCAGTGATTCCCTCCAGCCCAGAATCTTTGGAGCAATCAGTGAAAGAACCGTCACCGTTGTTGCGATAGTATAAAACCTGCCCCGCGGAGTCCCATGAGGATGTGACGATATCAATGTCCCCGTCGTTGTCAAAGTCATCGCAAACGGCTCCTCCGCTGAGATTGAACTGGTTGACGCTTACGGCGCTGGCGATATTGCGGAATTTTGGAAACGGATAATCGTCTGAGGTTGGATTATCTTTGAGGCTAATCAAAAACCTGGGCGGTACGTCCTCGGGGTACTGCCCAAGAGTCATATAGGCAAGATTCAATAACCAACGCGCTCGTAGCTCGTTGGGAATTTTGCCGAGCAGGTCTTCCAGATAGCGGATGGCCTGCTGCGAGCCACGACGAGCCTTGTGAACACCAGCCGACTCGATCGGAAAGAGACAACTCTCGCCGTTGCAACAGGCGACGCAGTTTTCAGATTCGGCGATTCGGAGATAAGCAACTGCTAGTTCCAAAGTCGTGTCTACGAAATCCTTCTTCGTAATCTTGCCCCGCAGACGAGGAAGTAAGTCGTAGGCATTCTGGTAGTTTGCTACTGCCTCTTCGTTTTTGCCCTCAACCAGCAACGATAAGCCGCTTGAGCGATGGATTCGGTAGCGTTGTTCGACGGAGACGCCGTCGGCAATCGGCTGGGAAATGAGTTCCATCGCTTTAACGACTGCCTCATGGTCCTGCTGAGCAATCCGCTTAAGCCTGCGTTGCATGCGTCGATGTGATGCCGAATGGCGAAGTTCAGGTAATTTGGACGCAACAGATTGAGCGACGTCGTCGTTGCGTTGTGCCCAGCCGTAGGTTCCCCATAGATAGCTAGCTGCCAGTAACAATACTGGAGCAAACCAATAGACTTTTGCCTTCATCCGATTCCTATTGACCGAGAACCTGCAACGTTGCGCTATGGAATCGACGAGTTTGATGTTCGTCGGATTGCTTGCGCGTTAGCAGAAGAGAATCCGAGAATTCTCGAATCGTTGGTCAGCCTTTTCCTAATTCCAATGTCGTCGTGCCAGTCACGCGACCCGCTTTGCCTTGGCAGACGCCAAGGAAAGAATCGAGCCTCATCTCTCAGAAGGTTGGTGAGTCGGAGCGAAATGGCAAAATAATTCTGAAGCCATTCGATCGCAACCAAGTCTGAGTTCCCGACGAAGGGGGGTTCGCAAAGCTATTTGTAAAACCGCCCACTGAAAATGATGTTCCACGTCGTTTTCGTATTTCGTCGCTCGTGCAATTCTAGCCTCTGCGACCGGTTTTGGAAAACAATTGCCAGTTATCCGCAAAGCGGGCAACTTTGCTGTAGCCTTTACTGCATTTTGTGCATGAATGAAATTGAGCCCAACAAGTATGCAACCACACCCATGTTGCCACCCAATAAAGAATGATGACAGCAATCTCGCTATCAGTGAAAGGCTGTGGGCATCAAATGCTTCGAAACACTCGATCGCTTTGAACGCCAAGAGTATCAAAGATTTTCGCGATAGGGTTTCTTCTGCTTGTAGAGCTCCAAACGCGTTGAAATCGCTTCCACGGACTTTTCGTCCTGCTCGAGTTTGGCTCGCTCCAATGCGTCTCCAGCGATCTTGATCGCATTGTCAAACATTTCGACTGAGGCAAAGGCCGCCGCAAGCGTGTCGAGTTGGCCCGAAGTCGGCACATCGGCTTCTTTGCACACGAATTGAGCAACTTCGACCGCACGGCGTCCATCTCGAATTTCATCCGATTCGCTGGTTGCCAACAACCAAGCGAGATTATTCGCGCGACGCATCAGGATCGGTTGCGATTCAATTGCTTTCTCATAATGCTCAATCGCTGTCGGAATGTCGCCTTCGGCCACGGCGATATCGGCCAGGTTCCAGCGAGCCATAGGCAGATCGCGAAGCGCTAGTGCTCGACGAAGGTTTTTCTTCGCCATTTTTGTCTTGCCCTGAAATCGTTGAGCCAACGCGAGCTTGAAAATCAACTCAGGGTTTCGAAGATTCGTCCGCAACACGGCAACAAAATGAGGCTCAGCCGCTTTTCCCTGCCCAGCACCAAGCAGCAACGTCCCCAGTTCAATGTGCGCCTGACGGTTTTCTGGGTCCAACTCAAGAGCTTTCTTGTATGCCAACGATGCCTTCTGGAACTCTCGATTGTCCGACAAGACCGCCCCGCGGAGATTGAACAACTCCGCCGACAAGTCGGGACTTTTGCGCTTATCCAACGTCTCAATGTAACTGGCGGCGACGTCTCCGGATCCGGCTTCAATCAGTTTGACTGCCAATTGCAGTGGCGACGACCCACCTGGTGGTTGCAACCAGCGACCAGCGAAAGGCGTGGCGGCATCCAGAATCTGTTGGGGTTCAGCGTCAATCAGCTTCAAATCTTCGAGCAGAATGTCACTTTTCACTGGCCCTTTGTAGACAATGCGTAATCGTCCCTCGGCATCAATCAGAAAACTACTTGGGACCGGCAACGGGCGCTGGCGCGAAAGTAGTGATCGCTGAAGGACGTCGAACTTGGCAGCCAGTTCTTCGGAACCGTAGGCAATCTGGAAAGGCAGATCAAGTTTCGTGAGAAGTGTTGGTACCGAATCCAACTGCACTTTTGGTTCGTCTACGTTGAGCGCCACGACTTTGATACCAGCCGAATTGATACTCGACGCATGTTGCTTCCATTCTGCTAACTCTGCCATGCATGGTTTACACCAACTGGCCCAGAGGTTGATCAATCGCGCTTCGCCATCCCCTGCTAACTCAATGGTTTTTCCGTCAACGCTGGTCGCAATCAGATCGGGAACCGGGACCGGATTCAAGAGTACGATCCTCGCCTTGTCGCTTACCGGTGGGGCAACATAGGGTTTCGTCTTCAAGCCGCGCAGTTTGGATGGAGGACTCCAAACCTCGGGTTCTTCGCCCTGTCGGACTTTGTACATTGCGTTTGCCGCTAGCCCGTCAAACGATTGCTCGCTTCCGTTCGGCCATCGAATCTTCAAGGAAGTCGACTTCTGCTTTGCCAACCCGAAATGAATCCACTTGGTTGACTGGGAGAGATATCCTTCCCCGGCGCGAAGCGTTTGCGACTGAGGACGGTCGCCGTCGGAAATTACGGTGATGCGTGCACCGATTGCATCGCGATTACAGTCAACACCTTCCAAGTGTATCGAAATGAAGTTGGTGTCATTCGGCGACTCGTCAGTATTCCGCACGTTGTTTTGGAGGAATCGAACTTGCGGTCCTGAGCGATTGGCAACCCAGAAATCTACGTCGCCATCAAAATCCCAATCTGACAACGAGACGACTCGACCGTCATCCGGAAAATCCAACTCGGCTGCGCCGGAGACGTCTGCGAAACGTGTGCCTTGTGTATTGAGGAAGCAGCAGTTGCGTTCGTGACCACTTAACGATCGACCAGCTCGCAACATTGCATTGATAGCATTCCAACCGAGATCGTAACGAATGATCTCAGTGGTAGGAGCATTGTCCTCAGGTGATTGCGCCACGACCTGGCGCCTCCAGAAACTTCACAAGTCGTTGTTGTTGTCTGCCGTGACGAATCCGTTGGTCACGTAGAGATCACGCCAACCGTCGTTATTCAGATCCACAAACAGCGAGCCCCACGCCCAGCGCCCCATTCCTGTCGCGGATTGAGTCGCTCGATCAGCAAAGGTTCCATCTCCACGGTTGATGAAGAGTGAATTCCCTCGGGCATGGCGTCTGAAGCCTTTCAGGCTGTCTCCATTGCTACCGCGTTTGAACTTCGATTGATGAGTGATTCGACTCCCGGCAGACGAGAACATGTTGCTCACGTAGAGGTCCATGAGTCCATCATTGTTCGCATCCCCCCAAGCCGCGGACATACCGGGCCCGATATCTTCGACGCCCGCGTCAGCCGCCACGTCCGTGAATTTGCCGGCGTCATTGCGATACAAACTGTTTCGCCCAAAGTCGTTCGCCACATAAACGTCCAGATCTCCATCGTTGTCAAAATCTTCCCACACCGAGGCAAGACTGAAACGCAGATTGTTCGCGTCCAGGCCGGATTCCTTCGTCACGTCCGCAAACTTCCAGTCGCCTTTGTTGCGCCAAAGGAAGCTTGGTCCACCGTTGTTGGCATCGTGATAGGGAACGGGACTGGCAAAGATGTCTTCGGGACGGTCTTGTTCGGCACTCGTGTATCCGCACACGTACAGGTCCAGTAGCCCGTCGGAATCATAGTCGACTGCATTAATTGAAAAGAGCTTGCTATTGGTGACAAGCTCCTCACGGACTTCAAAAACGCCGGTTCCGTCGTTTTCATGTATGAGGACTGTCGTGCTTTGCGCCAAAACCAAGTCTTGATCGCCGTCGTTGTCGATGTCAACAAACAACGCACCACGCGAACTGTCCAACCAGTCGACTTTTGCGGTCTTAGAGACATCACTCATCGAACCGTCTGCATTGCGTACGAACAAACGATTAGGGAGTGCGGCTGGTTGACAGAAGTAGATGTCATCCAAACCATCGCCATTCACGTCGCCTATCGCGATCCCGTTGCCACGACCTTCGACCCCAATCGTTGATTCGAGATTGCTGTACCAATGATCGCGGCCATAAATCAATTGTTCCTCGAGCGCGCTCACTCCAGAAAATGCGGATTTGGTGCAGTCGCTGAAAGCCGATTGCACGCGATCCGTGGATACGACTTCTTCGTAGTCCTTAACCAAAATTGCGGTTAGCTTAGGCGCTTCGTCAGCATTAAGAATCCAGTTGCACTGCCAAGTCGCATTGACCTGAACGTGTTTTTGCCCATTCCCCTTGCCGGACATCTGGAAATAGGCCAAGGTTGCCGCCGTCCGTCCGGAAAGCCTGGCTCGATAGATCTTGTACTTGAAGTGCGATTCGAAAGCTTGGGGAAATAGCTCAAACTGACGCTGGATGCTTTCTTCGAGTCCGGTGCGGCCTTGATGTTGATCAATCTTCTCATCAGCCTGCTGGGCTCGGTTTACTGTAAAAAGAGGCCCCTCGTAGACAAGGGCGAGCGTCGCTGGCCGAAGATCGGAGCATGTGAACTTAACGCTGCAGATCTTGTTCAGTTGAGAGGTGTCGCCGGTCTGCAGCATGGCGCCCAGAATCTTTAGCTGCTTAGCTGCTTGTTCGCTAAACGTCTCGGACTCCCAACCATCAACGACTGGGTCCTCTCGAACAGCGACGTCTCGAATGGCTGCGTCGTACTTTCGATCTTTGAGCTTGGGATGAAAGTCGATCGTTTCTGCTTGTTCGCCGTGCGCCTTCGCTGTCATCTCCTCGTTGGTCGTTGAACCGGGAGTAGAATCCGTCGCGTTGCCCTCCGTGGGGGCGTTGGAATTCAGGCAGCCCGCAATGGCTAACAATCCGATACACACCGCAGCCAATGTGGTTTTGATATTACGTAGGGAATAGCGGCTCGTTAGAAGATTACTCATCGCGGTACGGCTTTTTCTGCTGGAATAGGGCAAGTCGCTTGCGTAGCTCACCCGCGGTCTTGAGATCACCGGCGGCTTTTGCCATCCGAATGGCCTCTTGCGTTGTCTCAATGGCCTTATCAAAGCGCGCGACTTCCGCGTAGGCGACGGAAAGTGTTTCGAGACTGCTTGGATTGCGAGCCGCTGCGAATCCGCAGATGCCTTCGGCCAACTCGACGGCGCGCTCACCGTTACGCAGTGTGTCGTCGGGATTCGTTGCCAATAGCCAGGCGAGGTTATTGGCTGACGGTATAAATCTGCCGTCCGTTTCTAGTGCGGATTCATAACTCTTAATCGCTTCACCGGGACGCTTCAGTCCCAGCATGGTGTTACCAAGATTGTGGAAGGCCATCGCAGAGGCCCGCAGCTCCGCTGACATGCGAAATTGTTTGGCGGCTTCTTCGATCTCGCCCAATTGCAATCGGGCTTTGCCAAGTTTCAATCGAAGCTCCGGATCGTTTTGACGGCGGAGCAGGGCAGCCTCGAAGTGCTTGGCCGCTTCCTGGGGTTTATTCGTCTGGAGGAGAATACCAGCCAGCTCAATATGCGATTGGCGATGCTCTGGATCCAACTCCAAAGCAGCACGGAAAGCGTCGGCTGATTGTTCGAGCTTTTTCTGATCCAACAGCATCGCGCCGAGCAGCACGTTGGCTTCGGCACGATTGTAGAGTGGGTTGTCCACAACCATCTTGGCAAGTTGACGGATGTATTGTTCCGCTTCTTCGACAAAGCCGCCTTCGATGAAACGGATGGCAATCTGATTCGGCGCCGATCCCGCCGGCTGGCCCAACCAACGCCCCTTATAGGGAACGCTGGCTTCGACTGTCTTCTCGGAGCTCGCGGTCATTAGTTTCGCATCCGCGAGTAATTGGTCGGCATCAACCGGGCCCTTATAGATGACTCGTAAGTGACCGTTGCCATCGACAAGGAAACTCGTTGGAACTGGAAGCGTGCGTTGACGTCGAAGAATACTTCGTTGCAACACATCAAATTGTGCCACAAGTTCTGTTCTGCCAAAGCCGAGCGTAAACGAAGGAGCCGTTTTCGCAGCAAGTTTCTTTAGCACTTCGATCTGGGCGGCTCGGTCACCACGGGGCTCATCTACATTGATCGCCAAGACTTCGAGTCCGCTGCGTGCGAAATCACTTTGATGATGATTCCATTCTCCGAGTTCTTTCAAACACGGCTGGCACCAGGACGCCCAAAGGTTAATGAGTCGAGGCTTTCCATCCTTTAGGACTGATTGCGATTGGCCGGCAGCATCCTGATATTTCATTTGTGGGATGGGGATCGGAGCAATGAGCACAATTCGCGCCTTGTCCGTAGACTCAGGG
>CAYYHV010000213.1:0-2650 GCA_964471695.1 uncultured Pirellulaceae bacterium | reverse complement strand
CGCACCCTGCTTAATTTCGTAACGTCCGTTCGGCGCTAGCCCCGTTATGGTCTCTTCCTTACCATCAGCCCAAGTGATGACAAGCTTCTCGATATTGGTCACGTCGCCTAGGCCGAAGTGAATCCACTTACTAGTCTGCGCGAGATATCCCTCTCCGGCGCGCACCATCTTGTAGCGAATCGGCGAATGGGATCCGTCAGCGACATGCAGATGAAGTTTTGATCCAATCGCATCACGGTTACAACTGGTTCCCTCTAGTTTGAATGCGACGAAGCTGTGGTCGCTGACATGATCATTGCGAAGGAATCTCGCTTGCGGGCCAGTACGGTTGGCAATCCAGAAATCCATGTCGCCATCGAGGTCCCAATCCGTGGGGACAAGGACGCGACCGTCATCATCAAAATCAAGATCGCCTGCAGCGGAGATGTCGGCAAAACGTTGGCCACCGGTGTTCAAGAAACAACAGTTTCTCTCATGTCCACTGAGTGAACGACCGGATTTGAGCATGGTGTTCAGGGCTTTCCAACCGACGTCATAGCGGAGCACTTCGCCTGCTGGAGCATTTTCACCCGGTGATTGCGCCACGACCTGGCGCCACATAAAACTTCACAAATCATTATTGTCATCAGCGGTGATAAAGCCGTTGGTGACGTAAATGTCTTCCCAGCCATCGTTGTTGAGATCTACGAAAAGAGAGCCCCAGGCCCAACGCCCCAGCGTGACTCCCATTTCGACACTTTGATCTTTGAAGGTGCCATCTCCTGCGTTCTCAAAGAGAGAGTTCCCGCGGGCATGGCGTTGGAATATTTTTTTTTGTTCTTCGTCGATTCCCGTCTTGAACTGTTGTTGAGTCGTGATGCGGTTCCCAGCCGACGAAAACATGTTGCTGACGTAAAGGTCAGGTTTGCCGTCGTTGTTGTAATCGCCCCAGCACGCTGACATGCCCGGTCCAATATCTTGAACCGCGGCTTCTTCCGCGATGTTTCGGAACTTTCCATTCTCGTTTAAGTACAAGTTGTTCCGACCGAAATCGTTGGCAACATAACAATCGAGATCACCATCGTTGTCAAAGTCGTCCCACGTCGAGGCATAACTGAATCGCGTCGTGTCATCAAAACCCAGTTTCTTCGTGACGTCACGGAAGTCCCAACCGCCAAGATTTTCCAACATGACATTGGGAGCTCCATTCTCGGCGTCATGGAATGGCATGGGGTTGGCGAAAATGTCGTTCAAGTCCGACCCGTTTAGCGTATAGCCGCAAATGTAGAGATCGAGGTCTTGATCGTTGTCGTAGTCGATGGCATTGATGGAAAAGAGACTACTCCGCGAACTGACAACTGCGCGGAGCTTGAATATGCCTCGTCCATTGTTCTCTTGAATCACGACTTTGTGACCAAGCACGGCCACGAGGTCTTGATCCCCATCGTTGTCGAGGTCAGAAAGCAGTGCTGCGCGGGTTCCTTCCAGCCAGTTCACATTGGCTTGTTCCGCAATGTCTTTGACCGTTCCATCTGGTTGTTGTATCAGGAGCAGGTTAGGCAAGCCGGGTGATTGGCAGAGATAAATGTCATCCAATCCATCGCCATTGACATCACCTAGAGCGATTCCGTGGCCGGCAGCTGGCCGTGCGATTGCTCCGTCAAAGCGATCCGTCCAAAAGTCCAGGCCATGGACTAACTGACGGCTGAAACGGTCCGTATTCGCGAATACGGATTCCGTACAATCGACAAACATCGAACCCGAGTTGGATTGGTAGGTAATTTCTTCATACTGCTCAACACTGACGCTCGTTAGTTTGGGCTTCGGAGCTTTTTGACCCGGCATGGCTTGGATCACCCAACTGCAGTTCCAAGTCGCGTTGATCTGAACCGCCTTGGACTCGTTCCGAGCGCTGATTTGAAAATAGGCGACGGTATCGGTCGTGCCCGTCGCCTTCTCTGGTTTGGTAACCCGAATGATCTTGAACTTGAATCGGTGATCCGTCATCCCCGTGAGCTGATCTGCCAGCTCGGTGAGAGATTTTTTGACTCCCCCAAGACCAGCCAGCTGAGACGCGAATGAATCCTGAGGCGGGCGGGCTACCGTGATGGATTGATCGGCAAAGGCAACCTTGAGATTGACAGGGCGAATTGGATATCCACGGTACGATTCACTAGCGATTTTCCGGACATTCTCATCGCTGATATCTTCGGGATGAATCAACATCTTGCCGATGACTTTCAGCTGGGCGCCCGCGAGCTCATTAAATCGCTCGGTGTCCCAGCCATCCAGAACCGGGTCTTCGCGTTCGGCGACTTTTCGAACAACATTGTCAAACCGTCCTTCGCTCAATCCAGGCATTCGAGGAAGCAAGTCGTTATTCGCTACGCTTGATTTCGTCGGCCGTTCATCAACAGTGCCGCTTCCTGTGTATGCAGGCTGAGACGCAGAGGTGATGTCACCCGCAGAACTCGACGGATTGACCGTTTCCGCTGACTGAGGCGCCTTGGAATCTGTCGAAGTCGAACACGAAGCGCTGAACAGCGTTGCCCGGCACTTAAAAAAGCAGAGCGAATAACATCATCGACAACCTGTTCAGGGAGCGCCGTACCATCAATGATCATTACATTTTGCCCGCCTGTTTCCGCAATAAAAGGCACAATGGGGCCAT
>CAYYHV010000212.1:7212-13125 GCA_964471695.1 uncultured Pirellulaceae bacterium | reverse complement strand
CACCACGACAAAGTCGGCGTGAACTTGTTGACGTTCCACAAGTTAAAGTCTGACACCTCGACGTTGCCATCGAGGTTGGCATCTCCCAGAAGATAACTGAGTCCAGGCCCCAGATTGTTGCTGCCAGCTGCGGCAAGCCAGACGTCGCGATCGGCCAGCGTAAGTTGTCCGTCGCCATTGAGGTCAAGTTGTGGAGCGTTGATCCCTTGGGCGATTGCTTGAATCAGGAGATCAATATCTGCGCAATCGGTGTTGCCATCCCGTGTAAAGTCACCAACAGGTAGGGCTTTGTTCGTGATGACTTGTGCGGGCGACATTCCTAAAGTTGGCACCGGCACAATCATATTGACGTTGCTGGTGGTCGGCTCCAAACCCAACAGTTCTGCGCTGGCAAAGACTTCCAGTTCCAGCATGCCGCCGTCGAGGCTGGCGGTCAGGATATCCGCTGGTCCCACGCCAAGCGTCGCGATCGAAGGCGACTCGGGACTGAGGCTGAAAAGCACCTGATCTCCGGTGGTGAAGACTCCGTTCTCGTCGTCGTCATAGATTGTTAGTCCGTCGATCACATCCGCCGTTACCAAACCCAGATCGGAAGCGATCGCAAACAGTGACTCGTCGCCCGGCGTGCCGCCATCGAGGTCCGGTGTGGCGTCAAAAAAGATGTTTGCCGAGCTTGCGGGAAACATGCCCGTCAAAGACGGCAACGATGGGCTACCGGGCTCGAGCGTGAAGTAGATGTCGGTCACCGTTTCGCCTGGGAACCCTCCGGTGGCGCCGCCGCGGACATCGTCCAATCCGCCAGGGCCGTCGGCTTCCATTCCCGGATCCGCCATGGGTAGTAATCCAAAAACGTTCGCGTAGAACAGAGATTGGTTAATGATCAGGACGTTATTTGGAATCCCCTCAGAAACTCCGCCGACAGGGCCGGTGTCTCGATTGAAAGCCTCGGTGGTGATAAAGGCGTCACCCGATTGTTGGCCGAGCGTGGCTTGGTTGGAAACATTGAAGCTGATGCCAGGCCTGGGGAAATCGACGAGCGGCGACGCGCCGCCTGTGGTATCGGGACTGACAGAAAAGCAAAACAGAAAATCGGAATCTACGACGGAACTGCGACTGAAACTCCCGATGACGTCGTCGGGTCCCAAACCCATATTGGACTCGCCAGCCACGGGAGTGGGCGATTCGCCGAAAGTGGGTGTGAGGAAGATTGTGGATGCGGGCAAGCCGCTGGGGCCATCCGGACCGACCGAAAAAAGTGTAGACTGGGCATTCGCGGCAGCCGCGATGATGAGCATGCCAAGCAGGGTAAGTCGATTCATTTGGCGATCCAGCGAATAGTGCACGCTACTCGATTGTAAGCCACCGGCTGTGCGATATTGCATATTGCGTCACAATTTTTTGTACTTCAACGCTGCGGATTTTATTTATGCGTCTTATTGGCTCTCTGCCAGATGAAGATTCCGCGGAGAAATTCTGCGACTACCTCTCCGCTCAGGACATTGAAGCCGTCCATCGTCCCGATGGTGAGCTGTGGACGGTGTGGTGCCTGGATAACAACGCTCTGGAAGAGGCTCGCGGAAAGTTTGCGACTTATCGAGAGAATCAGGAAGATCCCTCTGTGGCTGCTTTGGTTAAACAGGGTGAAGATGAGCGCATCCCAACGGCTGAGGCGATTGAGCTGAACCCCGATCGGGGATTGGAGCGACCTCGTCAGGCGATGGTCAGCATTTATCAGCGAGCGCCGGTTACGCTGGCTGTGGTTTGGCTTTGTATTTTTGTCGCTCTGTTTTCTGATCTAGGTCAGAGTCTCACCAGCGCTACGATGCAGGGGTTGTCGTTTTGTAATCCCGTCAAAGTCGTCGTGACCGAGCCGGCAGCACAAGGGCACGAAGATGTCAGTCGCGGAGAATTGTGGCGAGTCATCACGCCGATGTTCTTGCACTTTGGGCCATTGCATTTGGCCTTTAGCCTGTTCGCGCTGTTTCAGTTGGGGTGGCTGTTCGAATCTCAGGGGCGCAGCGTTCATTTGGCGATCGTTTTGTTTGGTGCAGGGATTGTTGGGAACATCGCACAATATTGCTGCGATGGATGGCCCCTGTTTGGTGGTATGTCGGGCGCAACTTTTGGGCTCGTCGCGTTTGCTTGGGTGCGGATGCATCGTTATCCCAATGAGGGACTGCGGGTAGCTAACGAATCCGTGTTGCTGGTCCTGTTGCTAATTGTTATTGGTTTTGTTGGTGGACTCGACGGACTGATTGACGAAGCCTCAAATATTGTGGAAACGCGAATTACCAATTGGTCGCATTTGTTTGGTTCGCTTGCTGGCGGTGCACTCGCCTTCGTGTTGCCGAAACATTTGCAACCGACGACTCCGGAAGTCGCAGAAGAGGATGCCGTTGAGCCAGATGCCACTAAGTCAGACGATTCAGCGAGCGGCGACTAGCGGCGGCCGTTTGGGACTCTGATTCTTCGGCTGACGAAGTCTTCGGCTACTCGCTTGGCGTGCAAAAAATTCTCGTATTGGCGAGGTAGGGACCGTAGGATCGCCAAGTAACGAGGATTGTCGTTCTTCATTGGCTGCGAAGGGCAGAACTGCTTGGGTGAAATTCCGAGCGAGGTCGTCGGCTGGATGCGAAACGTAGTCGTATCGTCGATCGTGCGGAAGGTGGAGCATTCTGGCTATTTCTTGAGGGGGCGAATTCATCGTCGACGATAATTAGATGCGCGAGAATGCCCGTTCGAGAAGCTGCCAACACCAATCAACAACGGTAAGAGGAATTGTCGGGAACTACTCGTTCGAAGCGACTCATGAGTCCGGAGATGGTGACTTCCCGCATTCGTTGGCTGGCTGAAATTCGTTGGGGTTGGCTGTTTGGCATGTGGCTCAGCGATAGTTGAAGATGTCACGGAAGAAGGGATTCGTAACCTCGTCCACTACGACGCGATGAGTTAGGTTGGCAGACGAAATGATGGCTCAAGTTTGTGGTTGGCGAGATACATATACGTTCAAGTGAGCTCAAGACGGAGAAACTCATGCGGATTGCTCGTCCAAAGCGACGTTTGTGCTGCGAGGAGTTGGAGTCTCGGCGCGTTCTTGCCACGATCACCGTTACGACATTAAACGACGCTGTCGATATCCCGGCTACACCGGCTCTCGTCGACCTGCCGGGCCCCGACGGCGTGGTGTCGCTTCGAGAGGCCTTTCTGGTGGCCAACGAAATTACGGGAATGGACACAGTCGAATTTGATCCGGGCATCGTTCCTGGGATTGTAGAGGTGACCAACGGAAACTTGATTTCCTACGATTCCTTGAGGATATCCGGGCCGGATGCATCGGAGTTGACGATAGACTTGAGCGGCAACGAGATTCACTTTCTGCCACCCGCTGGGACAGATGACCGCGGTGAAATCGAGGTGGTCAGACTGGAAATTACGAACGGCTTACGAGCCATTCGGACAGACAGATACGATTTGAAGGTTGTGGATGCAGTTTTTCGGAACAACGACATTGCCTTTGGCGTCTTCGATGATGCCGTCCGCTCCGTTTATCTCGGCTTAGATTCGTTCGGATCGACGTTTGAAAACAACCGCGGAGTGATTGGAGGATTCCCGGAACGCCCAAGCGGTTTCGTCTATGCGAACTTCTCCGTCGAAATGGAGGATACCTTGCTGATTGCATCTGAATTCAACCCTGACTTCGGTTCGACGGGGCAAATTCGCATCGCTCGGTCGCACCTGAGCGGAAACAGTCTATCCGCAAGGCAAGGAGGTACTGTGTACGGCAACGTCACGGTTACCGATTCGGAAGGAATCGGCGATTTATTTGCGTGTCAGAACGTCACTGTCCGAAACAGCACTGTGACGGGGCACATCTCGGCACGCTGCGACAACTTTGGAGGCGTGCAAGTCGATGATTCGAAAATTCTCGGCGACATTGATCTCGGATTCGGGGGCAGCAGCAACTCCACCCGCGTCAGTATCACGAATAGCTCTGTTAGTGGTTCTGTCGCTGCGGACTTGGTTAACGTGTCCGACTCTTGGGTTGCGTCGACCAATTCGATCGATGGCTCCATCGAAAACTCAACGATCACTGAAGGGGCAAGTGGCGGCGCGGGTAACGGCGGTGGTGGTCTGGGGTTTCTGACGGTCAGCAATAGTACCATTTCTGGCACCCTTGCATTCTTTGAATACGACAATGTCTCGCCGCGCGGAACCATTAGTTCGAGTATTGTTTCGAATGTCTTGGTCTCAGATTCCTATGGCTCAGACGTACAGAGTCTCGGAAACAACATAATTGTGGCAGTGAACGCTGATTCGGATGATTTGTCCCTTGATCCATCGGACCTTATCGGCGTTTCGCCAAGGCTTTCTGAGCTGCTCGTGCACGCGGAAAGCGGCAAGCGTTACTTCACACCCTTACCAGGTAGCCCGGCCATCGACGGTGGCTCAAACTCCGCCGGCCTGATCACCGATCAGCTTGGTAACACACGCGTCGTCGACGGAGATTTTGATGGAATCCAACGTGCCGATATCGGGTCTATCGAAATTCAGGAAATTGTCACTGCCATTGATGACGAATTCCCGCTCAATGTGAATTCAACGTCAACTGTTCAGGGAAATCTATTGGCAAACGAACTGGACCCGGCCTCCCAAGGTGGACTAACTCTCATATCACTAGAACCCGATGTAGGCGATTTTGGTTCAGTTGTCTGGCAATCCAACGGTGACTTTGAGTACACGGTTGATCTCGACAATCCGGATGTTGCAGGACTGGACCCCATGGACACGCTGGTTGATATATTCAATTACCAGATAACGGACGGAGTTAATGCGGCAATGGCTCAACTCGTTATTTCAATCGGCTCCCAACCAATCGACGTGTTTAGCGGTAGCGATTCGATGCCAAGCGAATCACGAAATGATGATGTCGATTTGGGGGATCTCGATGGTGATGGTGATTTGGATGCATTTGTGACGACTCGCAACGGTGGCAATCAAGTCTGGCTAAACGAAGGCAGCGGGACATTTTTAAATTCAGGGCAGTCGTTAGGGAGCAGCGCGAGTGTCTATGCAGACTTGGCTGACCTGGATGGCGATGGCGACTTGGATGCCGTCGTCGCAGCATTGGATGCCGTTGTCGTTTGGAGAAATTTAGGCTTGGCTCAGTTTGAACTCGCGATGCAATTCAACGTGGATTCAGCGATCGACGTTGCGCTCAACGATCTCGACGGTGATGGAGATCAGGACTTATACGTCGCGCAGAATGGTGCAGGTGACCTCGTGCTTCTCAATGATGGCGACGGAAACTTGACGGATTCCGGGCAGCAGCTTGGTGACTCAGCTTCCAAGGGAGTCGAATTTGGAGATATCGACAACGATGGCGACTTGGATGCTGTGGTGGCCACTCAAGGAAATCCTGGTGGAGCCCCGAATCGCATTTGGTTGAATGACGGAAATGCCACTTTCTTGGAAAGTGCGCATCCATTTGGTGACTCTGAAACTCAGCACGTAGCGCTGGGTGATTTGGATGGAGATGGCGACCTTGATGCCATTGCCGCCAACTCACTTGGGCTTTCGGATACCAACAGAGTTTGGCTGAATGATGGTAGCGGCGTCTTTCGCGATAGCGGACAACGCCTTGGAGATTCGAGTACGTCACACGTTGCAGTTGCGGACGTGGATTTTGACGGCGACTTGGATGCGTACGCAGCCAACTGGAATGATCAACCCGACGTTGTCTGGATCAATGATGGCTCGGGAAGGTTCTCGCAAGGCCAGTCACTCGGAATGGATGTCAGTTCGCATGTCGCGTTTGGCGATGTCGACGGCGATAGCGACCTTGATGCCGTGGTGGCGACTTTTGACGAAGCACAACCTGTCCGCGTTTGGCAAAACGATACGCCAGGACTTGTG
>CAYYHV010000212.1:0-7202 GCA_964471695.1 uncultured Pirellulaceae bacterium | reverse complement strand
TGGAATGTTCTAGCAAACGACATGTCACGGCCGGGTTCGACACTTCAAGTGGTCGACTTCTTCCCTAGAATGAGCGAGCACGGGTTATTTCTCACCTATGATATCGGCGACTTTCTTTTCATCCCGTTTCTCAACTCGATCAGTCCCGGTGAGCGGATCGTCGACACGTTCACTTACGTGGTGACCGACGGATTTACAGAATCGACGGCGACCATTGAGGTCATTTTGACAAATGATCCCGCTGTGCTAACGATGTTTGAGCTAGGCCAGACTTTTGCCTCGGGAGCGAGGCAAGAAGACATCGACCTTGGAGATCTTGACAATGATGGCGACCTGGACGTTTTTCTGTCGCATACGGAATTCGTGCATGAAATATGGCTGAACGACGGTTCCGGAGAATTCCAAGATTCAGGGATGTCTATAGACAGTGGCGGGAGAGTCGCGGCGGTGGAACTTGCGGATCTCGACAACGACGGTGACGTCGATAGTGTCATCGCATCTGGCAGCCAGGTTCAAATATGGTTGAATGATGGTTTTGCACATTTTCAACTGGCGGAAAGCCACAATGTCCAACCGTCGACGGATGTTGCCGTCGACGACCTCGATGGTGATGGGGATCTAGACTTGTTTGTGGCAATCAGCAATCAGGGAGACGTCGTGTTCGTCAACGACGGCCTTGGGAGTTTCGTAGCTACCGAAGAGGAGGTCGGTGAGTTCGGGTCAACCGGTGTGCAACTCGCGGACGTCGATGGAGACGGCGACTCGGATGCGATTGTGTCGATGTCGGATATTTCGCAAGGTGCGAATCGGATTTGGCTAAATCGTGGCGATGCTACTTTTCTTCCGACGAGCGCTTTCTTTGGCGACCTTGAAGCGGTTCATGTCGCTGTTGGGGATCTGGATGGGGATGGCGACGTCGATGCCATCACTGCACATGATGTTGGTTCACCTGACATGCGTAGCAATCGGGTTTGGCTTAACGACGGAATGGGATATTTTGTCGAAAACGGGCAGAAACTGGGATCCTCATTTACTACCCATATTGAACTTGCCGACCTCGACGGTGACGGCGACCTGGATGCCTTCGAGACAGCAAGTCTCAATGGCGTTGTCTGGATAAACGCAGGATCGGGTCGGTTTTCGCGCGGGCAGCAGGTAGGGGATTCAGAAATGAATTCACGCGTTGCTCTGGGTGACATCGATGGTGACACGTCAGTCGATGCGGTTGTGGTGCCGTCAATGTCTGGCGAACCAGTCAGAGTATGGAGAAACACTTATGTAGATCGATTGGACTATGATGACAGCGGTGTGATCGACAGCGACGACATCGATTATCTTTGCGTTGCGATAAGAGACGGCTCTACGGAGGCGATTTATGATGTCAATCGAAACGGCACTGTTGATTTGCAGGATTTGGTAGCGCACCTCGATGCTGTGGGGGTTGGGCAGGGCGATATCACCGCAGATGGGGTGACTGACGTTTCTGATTTCGCGGTATGGAATGCTCACAAGTTCACAGCCAACGATCCCCTTTTGGCTGGCGCGGGCTGGTCAACTGGCGATCTCAACTGCGATGGGGTGACGGACACTTCCGATTTCAATATTTGGAATGCAAATAGATTCACGCTCAGCGAACGGCCAGCGGACTTCGTTGCCGATTCTGATATTTGGAATCAGTCTCAGCATGAAAGCATCGGGTTCGATGTGGCTCGGCTTTCTCAAGAAGCTCAACCCGTGAAGGACGACGCCAAGGTTGGGGTTCGAAATATTCTCGACGTCGTCTTTGCTGCCGGGTAATCCAATCGGTGACTTCCCGCATTCGCTGGCCGACTGAGCTGCCGTTGGGTTAGCTGTTTGGCGTGTGGCTCAGCGATCGTTGGAGATGCCACGGAAGAAGGAACACGTAGCCTCGTCCATGGCTATCTACCAAGTGGTGGGATCCCAACTGCGGAGTTTGAAGACCGTTGATCCGATGATCACACCGAGAAGTGTTCCCACGCAAAGGATCATCCAGAAGGCCAGCGGTCGGTTCTCAAAGCCATGGGAGATGTTCATTCCGAACACGCTACTAATCGTAGCTAGCGGAAAGAAGATTGCCGCCATGACATTCAACCGGTGGGCGGCTGCCGCTTGGGACTGGCTGGTTTGGGCCAGTTGCTCGTTTTGTTGTGCCACCAGGTAGTCGATGGAATGCTGCGCTTGTTGCTGCAGCAATTGCGCGGCGCGCACGACTTCATGCGCCACATCACAAGCCGGTTGTAATTCGGCTTTATCTACTTCAGGCAATGCATGTTGGGCAGACTGGAGCGTTTCATGAAGCCCATCCGCAGCGCGTAGTAGCGGCCCGATATCACTGAGGACTTCGAACCAGTTCCTGGATGTACTGGCTCGATCCGACGTCTGCTCAATGATCACAAATGCATCGGCGTACTTTACGACAAGTTCGGAAATCGTATCGACGGTGTCACGACCAGCGCTGCACTTCCAACCACCAGTCGAATTGCGCCAAAAATAGACAGATTCGCCAACCGATCGGCGATTGGGCGGAACGCGATGCAGTCGGATGAGCAGGTGTCGCTCGAGGCCGGCGGCTCGTTGATGGTTGCTGTGTTTTCCAAAACGAATTCGAAGATCAGTGGGTACTTCCCAACCATGGGGAAGCGAAATCGACTCAGCCGTAACCGACGTACTCATAGCAGCACCTCGTAGCTCGACGCGAAACACCGACTGACATACAAATCAGCCGTTCACGCATGTTAGGGAACGGCTTAGGGTGGGCGACTGGAAACCCAGTATGAGTTGGAATTGCAGGGTAAATCCGGCTTCGAAAAAGTCACGGTAAGTGGACACTTGGATGCTGACATTCGTGCCATCCGGACTGGCGTACTCCACGGACGGGAATGTCCGTGCAACTTCAATTGCGGTGGAAGCCGAGCAGCACAATCGCTGCCATGAGCACGAGAGAGTAGCTGCCGGGTTCAGGGAGCGTCGCTGCGGATGAGGTTTGAAACTTGTTGGCGTTCCACAAGTTGAAGTCAGAGATATCGGTGTTGCCATCCGCATTGAAATCTGCGGAGCACCATGCGCTCGTAGGTGAGAATTTGTTTGCGTTCCAAAGATTGAAATCACTAATGTCGACTCGACCATCCAGGTTGGCATCGGCGACGAGGAAAGATCGGCCTGCACCGAATGTGGCCTCACCGGCTTCAAGTCGCCATGCGTCGAGATCGTTGATGTCGACCATGCCATCGCCGGTCAAATCAAAGTCGGTATCGTTTGCGCCACTGACTATGTTCCGCACCAGCGAGTCCACATCATTGCAATCGAATTGGTCGTCGTCGTTGAAGTCAGCATCAACGACGGTACTTGTTGTAAGTTGTTCGTGTAGAAACCCGGCCAAAACTTCGTGAGCGGCAGTCGTTGGGTGAACGATATCCCAGAAAAGATACGCGTCGGGGTTGTCGCATTGAGGAAACGAACCAAGGAATGGGTCGCCCAAACCAAACCCGCTGGTCAACGTGGCCGGCCCGCCTTCCCAGCAATCATCGACGACGTTGGTGATGCCGAATTCCGCGCCGCCACTCGCGGCGTCTTCAACGATCAATTCCATACTGCCAAAGACGTCGAATCGCACGAGCTGTTCGTCAGCGTCGAGCCCATCGAGCGCCGCGGTGAGTTGCGTGTTGAATTCGATGGATCGAGCCGTTGATGCGGCTCCTGCGCCTTGTCCGAACTCGGTGACTTCGGGAGTGATTCCCAAGTCCGGTAGGTTAGGAACGATAATTGTTTCTGCACCGGCGTCCAATAAGTCACTGACGATGCCGACGAGCGAATTGACTGTGCCCGTCAGGTTGACGCCAGGATCGCGAGCATCATTGCCCCCGCCAAACACAATGTATAACGCATCGGGATCGGCGGTGCTGGAAGTCGAATCAAGGTAATCGTCGGCTTGAACACGGAGAGAATTGACAATCACATTCGAATTCAATGCTACTTGGGCTCCGCCGTGTGCATAAATCGAACCCCCGTTGCCTGAACGGTTGGGTGCGTCCAATCCAAGAAGAGGTGCGAGGTAGTCCACGTAGACTTCGCCGTTGGAAAATCGGCCCATCCAATAGGGGTCGGCCCCTGCGAAACCGAATGAGTTTGCATTGGTGTTGCCGACATCGGAAAGGCTGTCGCCAAACACGATCAAGTCCGAGTATCCACAGGCCAAACCATGGCAGAGGATTGAGGCGAGCATTGCGATTAGGGCGAGC
The DNA here is from genome assembly GCA_964471695.1 of uncultured Pirellulaceae bacterium. GTDB lineage: Bacteria > Planctomycetota > Planctomycetia > Pirellulales > Pirellulaceae > CAYYHV01. The sequence goes on along the minus strand of CAYYHV010000212.1, from coordinate 2,943 downwards.
CGTTGCATAACCTTGCCGTTTTTGATTCTTCGTATCGAGAAATGGATAAGTGTTCGGACCGTCTAAGTCAGTCCAATTCGATTTTTGTCATCAACTCAGTTGCGGCTTTGTTGTAATACACTTTGAGCGTATGCTGCCGCATCAAGCTGCTCCACTCATAATGTTCGATGACCGTGTGCTTGTCTGGCGTGAGTGTTGAGCTGGGTTCACGTCCCAGTTTAGTGTGGACTTCTTCCGCCGTCAGTGAAGATCCGCCCGAATCCAACGTCGCATCGAGCATTTCGTAGGCGGATTGGGCGGCCGCCGTAGTTTGGTTGGCTTGCATGATGACAAACCCGACTCCTAACAGGAGAACGACAACAAGAATTCGAGCGGCAGATTTCACGACTTTATTCTCCTGAGCTGGACTCGGGCAGAGCCAGCTTTTCTTCAAAAAACGATTCAAAACGTTCCGGCATTTTTGCGACCGCAACTTTGGCCGGGTTGCCATGGCGAACGAGCTTGGATTCAGGATCAAACAGCACCACCAATGCGTCTTTGTTATCCTCAGTATTAGCGAAACTTAGTGCATATCGCCACTCGCCGTCGACCGAAGGTGTTTCGTTCCAATCGTAGGAAGGGTCGAAAATCAGCGCTTGCCGACAATGGATCAGTCCTTTTGCCTTGGAGACGTCGCGTGATTTGGTAATGACATAATTTTCGTCGTCTATATTCACAGTGGTGCTCTTTTCGAGCGGTGACATCGAATTCGTTGGGTCCCGTTCCAGCCGTTTCAGTTGAACGTTGGCCGCCCGGCGGACCATCAGTGCGTTCTCACTACCCCAGAATTCGAGAGCGTGGTGTCCCTGTCCACGGTGATATAACCACGCTGACCCGGTGGCTATTAGGGCAATCATTACGATTCCGAGAACGACGAATTGACCCGATCGCATGAAAACTACCCCAAAATTAGGCTGAAAAACAGAATATGGATGACGTGTTTTCAGTCGCCCATAGCCTCACTATCATAGACTCTCAGAATCAACCGTGGTCACCGATCACGCAATAACACGGCCGGAGTCACAACGAAACAATGCCTGATAAGTTTGATCCCTACCGCGAAGCGCTTGTTATGGAAACCTTGACGGTCTGGCCCGAAGAGTATGAGGGTTGGAGCGAGTCAGATAAATCCAAGATTGCCGCCGCGATTCATGCAGACCCAGCCAACGCGAGCGGTCTGAAATATATTCGCACCCACAGCGGATTTTGTCGCGAGATTACCGTGACGGCTGACGACGTGGCTCGGGTGCAGGGTTAGTGGACGGTTCGGAACAAGTCCAAACCGTTTCTGTAGATCTCGGTTCGCGTTCTTATCCGATTGAGATCGGTCCAGGCTTGCTGGGCAATGCGGTTGGTCGGATTGCCGAACGCGTGAAACTCTCACGAGTCGTCGTCGTGTCCGATTCGAATGTCGCTCCGTTATACGCGCAGACGTTGGTGAAAAGTCTGGGCGAAGTCGCGTCGACCAAGTTGTTGACCATACCTGCTGGCGAGTCGAGTAAATGTGTTGCTCAGCTCGAATCGCTTTGGAAAGACGTGTTGGCATTTGGCGCGGATCGCAAATCTGTCGTCGTTGCTGTTGGTGGTGGAGTCGTCGGTGACCTGGCTGGATTCGTCGCCGCGAGTTTTGGTCGCGGTATTCCATTCGTGCAGGTGCCCACTTCATTGCTGGCTCAAGTCGATAGTAGTGTTGGTGGCAAAGTCGGAATCAACTTGCCGGGAGCCAAGAATATTGTGGGTGCGTTTTGGCAACCACAGTATGTCCTGATTGACACCGACGTGTTGGCGACTTTACCCGAGCGCGAATACCGCGCGGGGATGGCCGAAGTCATCAAGTATGGTGTGATCGCGGACGAAGACTTTTTTACGTTTCTTGAAGATCACCTCGCGCAAATCAAGGGTCGGGACACGGCGACACTGCAATCGGTGATTCGACGTTGTTGCGAGATCAAGGCGGAGGTGGTTCGCGATGACGAGCGCGAGCAATCGGGCCGCCGCGCCATTCTTAATTACGGACACACCTTTGGTCATGCGCTCGAGGCAATTACGGAATACAACACCTACGTGCACGGCGAAGCGATTGCGATTGGTATGATGTGCGCGGCTCGGTTGGCGGAACAACTTGGGCGGATCGACGACGAGTTAGGGAAACGTCAATCGGCATTATTTACCGAAATCGGATTGCCGACTCAGATGCCCGATTGTGACCGCCATCGCATCTTGGAACTTATGGGCCGTGACAAGAAAGTTGAACATGGTCAGTTGCGGCTGATTTTACCGACTCGATTGGGGGAAGTCGAACTCGTCAGCGGTGTGGATGAGCAGGAAATCTTGAAATCTTTGCGTTAGCCGTTTTCGTTCTCGCAGACTGGCATGCTTGTGCCTCTGTCAAGTTCTTGCCAAACTTATGGTTCCTCCGGTTAAAGGAATCATTGAATGTCTCAAGAAGCCCCGCAAACCCAGTTGTCTGACGAAGCAATCGCTTCATTGCGTTTATCGCTGGTCCCCAACGTTGGTCCTCAATTGCATCACCGATTGATGGCGTATTTTGGTTCTGCCAACGAAGTGATTTCGGCGCCTCCCAGCGCGTTGCGAGAAGTGCCAAGTGTAGGAGCCACGTTGGCTGGAGAGATTGCCAGGGCCGTCGACACAATCAATGTGCAAACCGAACTGGATCGTTGTCGCGAGCATCAGATTCAAATCATTCCATTTGACGACGACAGTTACCCTCGAAACCTTCGCGAGATTCCCGACCCACCGCCCATACTCTACGTGCAGGGTGATCTTCGCGAAGAGGATATGTTGAGTATTGCGATCGTGGGGACTCGCCACGCGACGCCCTATGGCAAGCGGCAAGCAAATCGATTGGCGAGTTCGTTATCGCGTGCTGGCATGACAATCATC
>CAYYHV010000211.1:0-13128 GCA_964471695.1 uncultured Pirellulaceae bacterium | reverse complement strand
CCTCTGCAACAAAGACTTGTCCTAAGCCGCCTTTTTCATGCAAGTGCAATATCTGGTAACGCGGAACGCCACTCACGTGAATTCTCTCGGGCTCCTTCCGAGGATTAGTTTTTCGTGTGGAGCCGTCTTTGGTACTGATGGCGCTTACGCTTCTCTGGATATCGACGTCGTCAATCTGACTGAGCGCTCGTTTGACGATATCAGCCGACTGCGATTGAGCCAGCGTCTCGGCCGGATCGCCATCGAAGACTTCAACCCGGGCTCCCAGAAGGGCGTTGATGGCTGCATGATGAACCTTGTTCAGCGCGCCTTGTTCGATCAGCAAGTCGCCTAAAGACCGATCCTTATGCAGCACCCAGGTCTGAATAGCCCGTATAAGTTGTGGCTCAGTTATGGCCTCGGTTTGCAGCGCAAGAGCGCCGAAGAGGAGATTGCGATCGCTTGTATTTGACATGCCGACATTCTCCCAATCACATCTGTGGATGTGAGAGCGTAACTGATCAGACATACCGGCACGCGACGATTATAAGACAGTGGCGACTGCCCACCAACAAATCTGCGGCGAATTGGCTTGAATTCCCAGTCTGAAATCGAACGGTTCCAGTGAAATCAGATCCGAACCTGACGATCCGAACTGGATGATCGTAGTGCGCAGCAACAAAGGGAGCTGCACTTAGCTCTCAACGACGAGGCGTAAATCGGCACTGAATGGCGCGCGAGAAATACCAATTAAGTCGAAACCGTCGCCAGACAGCGTTCGGTAGCGTTATTATCGGCAACGTTCGATTCATCCGTGGCTGGTAGCTCGCCAACACTCATCGCACGTCTGGCAAAATACTGCTCAACGATGTGCATCATCGGATACTCGTTGGCTTGGGCAAGTGTGAGAAACTCGGCAGAGACGACTTCGTGGTTATCAATCGCGACTGCGGGGCATTCGTCGAGGAACACCTCGTAGACATCGCACTCGTCACGTTTGAACTCCTGATAACTGACGAACCGACCGGCATGTCGAATCTGGGACAACTCGACTTTGATGCCAACTTCCTCATTAGCTTCCCGGACTGCGGCTTGAGCGGTTGATTCCCCAGGCTTCAGACCACCGCACGGGATCGTAAAGTGACGTTTGTACGGGTTCTTGATCACAAGCACTTTGTCGTGGTGCCAGATCGCAAGATAGGCGCCAACGGTGGTAGGACGCGTCAAAAACCAGAAACCAAGAGCGGCTCGATACAGAACCCAATAAGCGTTGCGTCGCAGGAAATTCATAAGACCTTCGTAATGCCGAATTACAGCAAATGACGGGCTTTAATCTCCAAGTAACGGTTTACCAAAGGAGCCGTCATATCTTCCGGGAAGACATCTAAGGATAGCACGCCCTGATGCTCGAGGGCCGTCAGAACCTGTTGTCTCCAAGTCAGAATTTCGGCAGCCGCTGCTGACGCATAGAGGTCTTCGCCCGACGGGAATGCCAGATCGGCGGCGTCAAATAATCGGTGGTCCCGTAGCAAAACGCCCAAAGGAAGGTGTCGTCCGGCAAGTCCACTGAGATAAAGATGAATCTGATTGGCGTTTACTTCGTCGATCAGATTGGTCACGAGCACCACTAGGGAACGCTTTTGACAATGAGCCGAAAGGTAGAGAAATGCCTGGTCATAACGCGATTCGACGAGCTCTGGAAAGCGATCATACGATGCATGAAGCAGCTTGTTCATCTGGTTCATACCACCGCGGGGAGGCACAAAAGCGTGCACCTTGTCGGAAAAGGCGATCATCCCCACCGAATCGCCCTTCTGAAGCGCCACGTAGCTGAGCATCAACATCGCATTCAGCGAGTGATCCAACAGGCTAAGGCCCGCAACTTCATTGGTCATCATACGACCGCAATCGATCAAAAAGATGACACGCTGGCTCTGGCTGGACTGAAAATCCTTCACCGTCAATTTGTTGCGGCGAGCCGTGGCTCGCCAATCCAGATGCTTGTAATTGTCGTCAAGCGTGTAATCGCGCAGCCGCTCGAACTCATTGTCCTGGCCAATGCGCCTTGTTCGCCGCAGTCCCATTTGGCTGAGTCGATTAGTTCTTGCCAAGAGGGCATACTTCGACAACTGCTTCATGTCAGGATAGACATTCAATTGGGATTCGCATGGGTACTCGTAGTATCGGTGCCACAACCCAAGGCGGCTAGATGCGCGAAGATAAACGGTCTCCATATCAAAAGCACCACGGCGACTGGCCTTGAGATGGTACTTGAGGTGCGCCCGACTTCGCCCTTTCAGTCGAACACTAAACTGTTCTTGATTGGCCTCAAACTCCTGCGGAACATCATCCTTTACCGACAACAGCAGACTCCGATTGGAGTTGTTATTGATAATGAGCCCCACTGGATGATCGGTTTTCAGCGACGCAATTTTTGAGCAACTGCGCTCGACGCTAAACGACTTTTTCGATGGCGTCGAAAACAAATCCAACAGTGCCACTATTGCCAGTACGCCGTCAAGCGCAATCACCAATGGCATGATGTCAGCGTTGCCAAGCAGGATCAGCGACAAAAACGTGGGGACACCCAGAAACACGACGAGGATTGTCGTTGGGTAGCAGCGGCGCAACACGGCAGCGAGCAGGAATGGCAGCGTCAACAAGGCTAGCGCGAGAATCGGCCGTCCCCAGATCTCCTGCACGAAGAAACTGGTCAAGTCGCTCATCGACAGTGCGAGGAATGCGAACATCAAAGTCGCGGAACCTCCACCGATCGAAGCAACCCGTCGAGCAGCCCGTCAACCGTATGCCCCTCGACTTCCGCCTCAGCATTCAGGATAACGCGGTGACGAAGCGCTGGAATGGCGAGCCGTACGACATCATCGGGGACCGCATAATCGCGGCCCAGGAAGGCTGCCAACGTACGAGCCCCCTGCATCAACGCGATACCAGCGCGCGGCGACGCTCCCATATGGAATTGTGGCCATTCGCGAGTCAAACGAACGATCTTGTTGATATAGTCGATCAACCGATCGTCCATCGTTACATCACTATTCTCCTGGGTAATCTGGAGGATTCTCTCTGGAGAGCCAACGGTCTGGACTTCGTTTTCAAGTCGCTCGGATAAGTCGATTTGCTGGCTGTGAAGCTTGAGAATCTGTGCTTCTTCGGTTTGGCTGGGATACTCCGCGTGGAGCTTGAACATGAAGCGATCCAACTGGGCTTCGGGGAGATTGTAGGTCCCCTCTGACTCAATAGGATTCTGCGTTGCAAGAACCAAAAAAGGGCGTGAGATCTCATGACTGACTCCATCAACAGTAACGTGATACTCCTGCATGATTTCCAAAAGCGCCGCATGTGTCTTAGCCGGCGAACGGTTGATTTCGTCAGCCAACAAAAGCTGCGTAAAAACGGGTCCGGCTCGAAAACGAAACTCCTGTGTCTTCATGTCAAAAATCGGAGCGCCCGTAATGTCCGAAGGCATCAAGTCCGCCGTGAACTGAATGCGACCAAAATCGCACCCCAGAACCTTTCCAAGTGTTCGGATGAAAAGCGTCTTTCCCAATCCAGGCACACTTTCGATCAGGACGTGTCCACTCGAAAATAACGCCACGAGGGTACCAAGCACCATTTCTTCCTGGCCAACATATATTTTGGCGACTTCCGCAATAATGCGGTCGAACAGCTTTTTCGTTTCCGTCTCTTGAGCCGGTTTGCGTTCCAGAATCGATGGCTCTGCCGGGGCCGTTTCACCGGGGGCTGTGGCTGGCCTGTTCTCGACCGGAGCGTCCAGTGGATGGGACTCAACAACCGGCTGGGTCGGAGGAGCCATCGGTTGCTGGGGCGGAACGTTCTGTGTCGACGCGCATTCCGGACACTGAACGGGTTTACCAACCAGATCCTGAGGAACCTTGAGCCGCTTGCCGCATTGCTTGCAGTCGAATTGAATATTCTCGGTAGGGGATGTTGTCATGAAGTTTGGCTTCCCGAGTCAGTCTCGTTGGGGTTAGCGCCGGTTTGTTTGGGCGGCTCCGCTTGATCGTTTCTAGGTGCCGGCGATGCCGGACTGGCAATGTTATCGGCAGCAGGTATCGGTGTGTTCGCAGTGGATACAGGTTCTCCGTCGCCAGCCGTACCAGCCATCGCAACGGGAACATCGGAATCCTCAATCGTCTCACCGGAAACCCGCTTGCGGTAATACGTGCGCCGGCCAACGGCGAACTCGCGATCATGAGTCCGCGACAGCAACGCACCTATGGCTCGTATGTGTTTTCCAAAATCCGAAACATTGGATCTGTCGAGATCTCGGGGACGCCCAAAAATCGGAAACATGGAGAAACAAAGCACCAAGCCTAACCCGGCAAGATGCATCAGAATACAATTCAATGGCCAGACAGTGAAGGCTTCCAGTCCATGGTGCCGGTTGGGACCCCGATTCGCAATTCTTGGCTCACCCGGACCACTCTCCAGAAAAACGACTTGACGAGCTGCCTCACATTGTTGAATGATCCGCGCGCCCAGCTTGCGATGCTCGTGGTTGACCAGTGGCAAATTCAACAGCCACGAACCATTCGCCACGACAATTAGCTTGCTTGATTGCCACGATGATCTCGTCAACTCACCCACAAGCATATCCCCATCGGAACGCAAGAGTGTCTGCATCTCAGCCGTACCGCGCCATGATTTGTCTTTGGGGTCGCGAATTTCGTCGCTAACCAAATACCGTGTGCTCAACTGCATATCGGCTTTGGTTGGATCGATCCCCTTACTGGCCGACCCGCTCATCGTTGTAATTTGTCGAGTGGGTTTAGTGCGATCAACCTTAAACCATCCGCAATCTTCTTCCGACGGAAACCCGCTGCGAATCCTTGCGTAGCGAGCCCGCGCCTTGGCCAGTCGCTTTCGCAACTCGATGCGTTGGTCCGCAGGAGCGGAAGCGATCACACTCCTCCAATAAATCATTTCGGCATCGAAGTCACGCCCAACGTAGATCAGCGTCCGACCTTGTTTCGATTGCAGCCAATCTTCAAGATGTTCCCGTACGTCGCTCTCGGGTGGTCGAAAGCGATCGGGGAACCAGACCACGACGTCGGCTCGATCGACGACTCGACCCAATGTCGTCACCGACCGAACGCGGCAACCTGCCGATTCGAACATGTCGGCAAAAACGGTTGTACCGTTAACGCTGCGACCCACGGATTGGCCGACGCGCTTGCCATATTCGACTTCACCAATTTCCATCTTGGTGCATCCACACAAGCCAAATGCCAACACGACATATGGGATGGTATTTCGGAGGAAGCGTTTCACACACCACCTCCTTCAGGTTTTACCAGTTCGTGGAACTGATCCAGTTTTTCCCAACAGGCGTCGAAGCGACTCTTGTCAATGGGATGCTGACCAAAGAAGAAATCCTCAAACGCCACCATGGTGGTGTGCACCAACCCACGTAAGTCCTGCTTACCGCGAACCTCACGCAAATATTGTCGATTGGTTTTTCCCTTGGACAACCGAATCCACTGATTCTTGTCGAGCTGAATCAACTGGTAGCTGAACAGATAGATAATGGCTTCACCGTAGTTGCCTTCGTTGTAAAAACGACGAGCCTCACTGAGAAAGTCGCCGGTTGGGCTGCGCACCTTAAACGGCAGGTTCTCGATGCGTTGCGCATCTGTCAGCGTTGTCTCGATTTCTTCGCCTCCCACCCCAGGCAGGGCCAATTCCGATTCGACCAAGGAGCGCACCATCAAGTACAGCCCCCCAATCAGGATGATTGCCAGAAGAGCCCAGGCCAGCACTTGTAGCATGCGGCCAAAGAAACGCCCAAACGACCAGTTGGGCCAATTCCAGTTCCCTGCCTTGCGCGTTGGTACCGACCAATCCCGCGCAGCCGCCGGCTCTTTTTTTTCTTCGACGTCGACACGATTCAATGCGTCTTCATTCGCGTCGTACCACGGCATGGCACGTCGACTGCGAAGACTGTCTCGTCCTGCTTCCACGGCGGCTTCGTCACTAAAATCAGCAAGTTCCTGACTCCACGATAACTGCCCAGGCAGAAGCAGAGCCACAAAGCACCAGAGAGATATCCTTCCCCAAACGAGATTCATGCTGCACCGACTTTCGTCAAGCTGGTGGATGCGGCTCGCATGATCAATTCGACTTCCCAGCCTTCTCGGCGAATTCGCAAGTCGAGGTAACACATGAATCGAACGACCGCAAAATAGCCGGCGACCAACCAGAGCGTCACCGGAAAACAGAGATGCAGCATGACGGGTCCCCATTCCCAATCAAACAGCAGCATGCCCCACATGAACCAAAGCGAGCCGATGATGGAAAGCGTCAGGAAAATCGCCACGGTGCTTCCGGATAAAAATCGCGACATCAAATCAGCCGAGTTGGGGGTGTGGAGCGATGCACTGCGTTTCCCAATTGTCATCTCTGATTTGTCGCGAGATCGGAGCGGATTCTTTTCCAACAAGATAATCTCATTGATGAATGGTCGCGTGGCACGGAGCACAACCGAATAGAGCACGAGGAAGATCAACCAGACTTCCCAACCTGTAAACGACGACCCCTCAGGTACCAACATGAATAGCACCCACGAAAACAGGATCCCCCGCAGCAGAAACTGAATAAGAAACAGGGCAATCGAGGATTGGAGCAGCGAATTCCAGATCTTTTCAACCGAGACTTCTTCCAAAAACATCGCGTGCCCCAGCATCGGCGTGACCAGAAAAGAAACCAGTGGGGCTTGAATCATCACCAGCGCGCTCATGCTCCAAAAGTAGCGAATATTGGATTCCACCACGTCACTTGAACCAGGTATCCAACCAATCAACCACCAGTTCAAAATCATTAATGGAATCGCCACCGCAGCAAGGCAGATCAACAGAGGTTTGGCAAACACTGCACAGACCCGCAGCGACATGTCGAGAATATCCAACATGGAGCGCTCGCGAATCGCAATGCGTGTTTGATCAAGTTGCATGAGTCAAGATTCTTATGGGTCAGTCAGGTATGGAGTCAAAGTCGATATCGTTTGACATCGGAATCAACTCGCCGACTTCACCTTTTGGGAAGCCAAGGATCACAAAGTAAGCCATCAAAAGTCCGCTCGACAATACAGCAATCGCAGCCTTCACTTCGTAGGGCAGGGCGGACGGCGATACAAATCCCTCGATCAATGCAGCGAGGAAGAACAATACGATAGCAGCTCCCATAATCGGCATGGCTTCTTCTGCGGTTTTTACAAGCGAAGCGACTCGTTTCAAACCATTCGTATAGACCCACGACATCCCCAATCGCAATCCGGCCCCCGCCGATAGCACGATCGCGGTAAGTTCGAACGGTCCATGCGCCGTCACAAAATGGAAAAAGTTCCCACCCTCGGCGATATCCGGTCTGGCCATGTACCCAAAGCACGCACCAAGATGTGACGCGTTGAATACAGTCACAAGGACCCCGGGCAACAACAGGATGCCACCCACAAAACACTGCAGTCCAATGCTAGTGTTGTGCTGAATGTAATAACTGGCCATGACAGGATTCACAGCTGCGTTCCGACCCTTAATTGGATCTGCAAAACTATCTTGCATCTGCTCCAAAACCGGCTCGGTAATGAGCTTTTCGGCAAAAGCCGGGAAGAGATCGGGGCGCATGGCGATAAAAGCCGAAGTGATAAACACACCCCAGAAGAGACAGAAGGCCGTTTGCACACAGCGATCATCAAAAATCTTGCGAGGCACTTCGGTAAGCAGCGTATGCGTCCACGACTGAATATCAAACGTTCGACTGCGGTATAGCTGGTTGTGGGCTCGACCCACCAAGCGGTGCAGGTACTGAACGGTATTGGGCGGAAGTTGATAGGCATCTGCCAAAGCCAGATCCGCGCAGGCGGATCGGTAAAGGGTGGCAAATCGCGAAATAGATGGGGCACCCAAAATCTTCTTGCGGCGATTCTCCATTTCACCGCAGAGTTGCTCCAGCTCCTGCCAGTTCTCGCGTCGTTGCTTCAGCAGTTCTACGACTTTCATAGTGCAGCCTCATTCGGATTATTCGGCGGCGGGGAAGTCCCAGATGGTTTGGTGATCGGCACCCCATCCACGATACGAGACTGGAGTGGATTGTCGCGAAAGGGCGATTCCCCAATCGTTTGTAAAATGTCCGTCTCTTCTCGGCCTTCGTCGAGGAAAGCCCGATGATAAAGGGCACACACCATCAAGTCGTAACTCGTATCCGCCGGCAAATTGAATTGCTCAAGCAATGGTTGGGCAAGATGTCGCGCAATCTCTCTGCGCCGAAGCGGTGAGAAAAACTTGCGGCGTTCCACATAAGTTGCGATGGCACGACTGAGTTGCTGTCGAATCTCAAAATTGCGAGGGATATAGTCGGCAAGCTGGGCGGCTCGTGGATCCTCAATCTTACTGACTCCGAATAACCAACTGCGATCTTCAATGACCACAATGGTGGAACAAACCAAGTCTCCCAACCTTTGAAAGCGACCAAACAGCATCGAAGCCGCCAGTCCGACCATACAAGTCGGCAAAGGAAAGGCAGAAGCCTCCCCAATAATGGCGTTCATCGGAATCAGCGGCATCATGTCGGCGAAGCGAAGCAGATTTCGCATGACGGCTTGCAATCCATTGATCGGCTGACCGTCCGTCCGCAGCACACGGATACCCATGATCCGTTTTCCCGGCGTCTGCCCATTCCAATAGGTCTCAAAAATTCCGCCGTAGAACCACTCCAGCAAGAACCAGAGAATCAGTAACAATCCAACCCCGGCGAACCCAGCTAGAGCTCCCATCAACGCGAGGCTTATAAAGCCCATGACCATCACAATGAGTCGGATAGCAAAGTCGATTAGAAAGGCTGGCAACCGTCGAAACGGACCGGCAAGCTCATACCGGAATGCGATATTCTCCGGCGTTACGATCTCGATCGACGAATCCAGTTGAGCGAATCGACGCACGGACAATTTCCAGGGCAGTTAGAGGCGTTGTTGTGACATTATTTTACAGTCAAGGACGCTCCGCAACCAACTGAGGACTTTTGATCGGTATGTCGCCCCCACGAAAGCCACCAAAAGAGGCTAAGTGGCAGACGACGTCACGAAAAACCACGGTAAACCAATGAAAAAACCACGCGAGTTACCAAGAACTCGCGTGGCCGAATTGTTACTTCAATCTCGGTTTTACTAGGAAACTGTCCATGTGTTGCCCGCATTAAAGAGCTCGTCGAGGTCACCCTCGCCCTTATCTTTGATGGCCTGCTCCATCTGCAGATTCAATTCGACATCGTACTTCGGTCGATCCACAGCTCGGAAAACACCGATAGGTTCCGGGAATTCCGGGTGTCGCATACGAGCCAAAAGGTACGCCAACGTAGGCTCTTCGGCTTTTTCGTCATGGAAGAGCAGATCATCTTCAGTGATGCCTTTGCCCAACTCTACGACTTCAGGATTCAGGCCATTCATCCGAATGCCCTTATTCCGTTCTTTACCAAAGATCAACGGCTTGCCGTGCTCTAATTCGACGACATTGTCCGCCTTGGTTTCCTTGTCCGTTGCATGTTTGAATGCGCCATCGTTGAAGATATTGCAATTCTGGTAGACCTCAACGAAAGCCGTTCCTTTGTGAGCCGCGGCTCGTTTCAAAGTGGCCTCAAGGTGCTTTGGATTCATATCAACGGTTCGCGCCACAAAAGATCCTTCACAGCCGATGGCAATCGACAGCGGGTGGATCGGATTATCAATGGCACCCATCGGTGTACTCTTGGTGACTTTGCCAAGCGGCGAAGTCGGTGAGTACTGCCCCTTCGTCAATCCGTAGATACGGTTATTGAACAGGATGATATTGATATCGAGGTTACGACGAATCGCATGCATCAGGTGATTACCACCAATACTCAATCCGTCACCATCACCCGTGATGACCCAAACCGTGAGGTCGGGTCGAGCCGATTTCAGGCCGGTGGCGATGGCTGGTGCACGGCCATGAATACTGTGCATTCCGTACGTGTTCATGTAGTACGGAAAGCGACTGCTACAGCCGATACCCGAGACGAAGACCAGTTTTTCCTGAGGAATGCCGAGTGTTGGCATGACCTTTTTCATCTGGGCAAGAATCGAATAGTCACCACAACCAGGGCACCAACGCACATCCTGATCACTGGCGAAATCGGCGGGTTTCAGTACGGGAAGTTCAACGCTCATTGCTTTAGTTTACCTATGTTGTTTGGCCCCTTAAGCCAATCTGCACTTGTATTTCTTCAGGACACGTGGGACTTAATTCCAGCCAGAACTTCCGCCACGGTGAACGGTTTGCCCTGCACCTTATTGAGGCCTTGAGCGTCAACGAGGAATGTTGAACGAATGATGGCTCGAAGCTGCCCCAGGTTCAATTCGGGAATTAGGACCTTCTTGAAATTCTTCAGGACCGATTCGAGATTCTTCGGGAACGGATTGATCCAACGGAGATGACCGTGCGACACGGACAATCCCTGTTCCTGTGCCTGTCGTACTGCCGTCAAACACGATCCGTAAGGACCACCCCAACTCAGTACCAGTAGATCACCTTTCTCTTCGCCCATCAGTTCCAGTTCGGCGATGTCGTCAGCAATATTGGCAACCTTCTTGGCGCGAAGCTTACACATATGCTCATGATTTTCGGGATCGTAACTGACGTTGCCGGTCCGGTCGTCCTTTTCCAGTCCACCGATGCGGTGCATCAGCCCCGGTGTGCCGGGAATCGCCCACGGACGAGACAGACGCTCATCGCGATCGTATGGATAGAAAGTTTCGCCAGTATCTTCCGGATGCTTGATCACAATCGGCTCGATGTCGCTGGCGTTGGGGATTCGCCACGGCTCGGCACCGTTGGCAATGTATCCGTCCGACAGGATCATCACGGGAACCATGTAGCGAACCGACATTCGCCAAGCCTCCACGGCAATGCTAAAGCAATCCGAAGGACTGCGAGCCGCGATGACGGGCAACGGAGCTTCACCGTTTCGACCATACATGGCTTGGAACAAATCCGATTGCTCGGTCTTGGTCGGCAGTCCGGTACTCGGCCCACCACGCTGAATATTGATGATCAGCATGGGAAGTTCGAGAATCATCCCCAACCCAAGGGCTTCCCCCTTCAGTGCGATACCAGGACCACTCGAAGTCGTGATCGCCATGGCTCCGCCAAAGGCAGCTCCGATAGTCGAAGTCACCGCAGCGATCTCGTCTTCTGCCTGGAAGGTTTTGACACCAAAGTTCTTGAACTTCGATAGCTCGTGGAGAATATCACTGGCAGGCGTAATGGGGTACGAACCAAGGAAGAGTTCCTTGTTCGATTTCTGGGCGGCTGCGATCAACCCCCAAGCCAACGTGTGGTTGCCAATAGCGTTCTTGTAGGTACCAGCCGGCAACTTCGCCTTGTCGACTTTGTAGCTGCTGATAAACGAATCGGTGGTTTCGCCGTAGTTGCGGCCAGCCTTCAACGCACGAATGTTGGCCTCAGCCACATCCGGCTTTTTCCCAAACTTGGATTCAATAAACTTCATCGTGGGATCGAGGCTGCGACCGTACAGCCAGTAGATCAAACCCATGGCGAAGAAGTTTCGGCACCGGTCCGCCGACTTGGAATTCATCCCCAGTTCTTCAACGGCCAACCGGGTCAGCGTGGTCATCTTGACCTTGAACAGTCGATAGTCGCCTTCGAGTGATCCATCTTCGAGCGGGTTCGTTTCATATCCCGCCTGCGCCAGACCCTTTTTCTCAAAGGCGTCTTCGTTGACGATCAGGATGCCGCCTTCGTTCAAGTCAGCAAGGTTCGTTTTCAAGGCCGCAGGATTCATCGCGACAAGCGCGTCAAGCGAATCACCCGGAGTGAAAATGTCTGTCGACGCAAAGTGAATCTGAAATCCACTTACGCCGGCAAGCGTTCCACGCGGGGCGCGAATCTCAGCCGGGAAGTCCGGGAACGTGGCCACGTCATTGCCCGCGAGGGCTGACGTATTAGTAAGCTCCGTACCGGCGAGTTGCATACCGTCGCCGGAGTCGCCCGCAAAGCGAACGGTGGCTCCATCGACATCGATGATTTGTTTGTTGGTAGCTTCAACGTCAGCTGTCGTAGACATTTTGGTTCTTGACTCTTCTCTTACGAAATTGGCAAAGGCAAGTCGGCACGCGAGACGATTCGCGGTGTCTTGAATTGGGAGCCACAGTTATATGCGGCAAGCGACGGAGGTGTTGGGTTACACACCTTCATGATCCTGAATGGCTGCTCGATGTTCTTGGCATTTGTAAAGAAATGGGAGACCTAAAAATCTGATTTCCACCACGACATTTCCAACCACACTAACAACCAAAGGAAGTTAGTTAATTGTGGCAGGCCTCCTTATCGTAGTATCGAAATACATGACCCTTGCTGGCCAGTATTACATCAGGATTTGTAGAGAACAGCATTACCATTCGGTCCGCCTTGAGCTGTTGCTGGCAGCATGCTGTCTGCCATCTCGGAAGCGTAACAACGGCAGGTAACCCCCGCAAGTCAATAATAGCGATAATCGTCACCGAGAACACTTGTTTTGTTCAAATGTGATTTCGCGCCACTCGGGTGGTTTCCGCCCCGGTTCTTTTCGGCCGAATCGTGGGCGGCATCATGGCTTGACCGGCCCATCTGGCCCATAAAACTTCGTAATGTCGATGCTACCATCCCTTTGCTCGTCTTCCATCAGCTTCAACCGCGTCTCTAACCGCTCAATTCGCCGAGAAAGCTGCGGAATTACGTCCGGATCCTCAGCCGGGGGCTTGGGACGCGGAACCGCTGGATAATTGAGATGCCGCTGCAGAGCTGATAGCAGCAAAAGCGGCTCTTTCTGCCGGTTTGCCAGTGCGATCTTGCCTTCCTTCTCACCAAACAAGACGGCGCGGCCTTCGCTTTCAGGCTCTAACCCCTGACGTTCCCGTTGCGTCAGATAATACTCGCTACGGACGTAGATCATGTCCGCCATATCGGCGATTCCAATCTGACGCCGAACGGTTTGCACCCAATCCCGCCAGGTTTCATCCAAAAACGGGTCTCCAGCCGTCGCGGCTAACCCCGGATCGTACCGCAGCCGATTGCGGCAAAGCGTTTCAAACTGATAGAGGAAGAC
>CAYYHV010000210.1:0-13171 GCA_964471695.1 uncultured Pirellulaceae bacterium | reverse complement strand
CATTCCGACCAGCGCTCCAAACGCCAGCACGGTTCCGAAACTCAACCCCGGAGTCGCTGCCGCTTCACGAGAAACCCAACCAGCACTCACAAGCACGTCGACGACCAGCCCACCAATGGTGTACAGCATGCCGGCGCCGAGCCCAACGATCGACAAGATAGCGGCTTGGAATTTCGCAAAGGACAGCACGCCGATTCTTTTGATATTCGCCATGACGGGAATCCTTGAACTCTCATATCTGAAATACGCTTGCCAACCATGCACCCGCCTACGAAAAGTGCGACAAAAACCCGCTTTACCAGCGATCTTTTGCAATTCTGAAGAAAACTCCCGTTCACCCTGTAACCATTCGATCGGGAAATCCAACTACTAGTTGTCAGACTCACCAATGCCTTGGATCACCGGCGTGGCCAGCGAGCTTCCCCGCAATCTCGCCCACGCCTCAACTTGACTCTGGCATGATAAGCTAGTCTCTCCAATCCCAATTGGTCATGAACCATGCCATCGAATATATGCGACGACTGCTACCGTGAAATTCCGACCGATGCACCGGGCGGACTGTGTCCAGTCTGCCTGCTCAAAGCCGGCTTGAGCGACCGCCAATCCGAAGCCACGGTCAAAACGACTCCATTTTCGTCCAAGCAGATTGTTGTTCCGACGGCCGATGACTTGCAACCGTTCTTCCCACAATACGAAGTCCTATCGTTGCTGGGTCAGGGCGGCATGGGCGCGGTGTACCACGCATTGCAAACGAAATTGGATCGTCCCGTCGCGCTAAAGATCATTTTGCCGGAATCGGCGACTGATCCGTCGTTCGCCGAGCGATTCACGCGTGAAGCCAAGACACTCGCCAAGCTGAACCATCCTAATATCGTAGGCATCCATGATTTTGGGGAGTTCGACGAAGGCTACTTCTTCGTCATGGAGTACGTTGCGGGTGCCAACTTGCGGCAGATTTTGACCGATGGCAAGCTCCAACAGTCGCAAGCCCTTTCCATTGTCCAGCAGATTTGCGGAGCCCTGCAGTACGCGCATGATCAAGGAGTCGTGCATCGCGACATTAAACCGGAAAACATCCTTGTCGATCAGGAAGGTCGCGTGAAGATCGCTGACTTTGGGCTCGCACGACTGAATCCCAACGCCAACGAAGAAGACGCCGAACGTTATTTTACGTTGACGGGCACTCATCAAGTCATGGGAACGCCACGGTATATGGCTCCGGAACAGATCGAGGCATCCAGCCGCGTCGACCATCGCGCTGACATCTATTCGCTGGGCGTTGTGTTTTACGAAATGCTTACGGGCCAAGTCCCCATGGGATCGTTCGAACCACCCTCGCAAAAAGAGTCCGTCGACAATCGACTGGACAGCGTCGTTCTCAAAGCGATGGCGCGGGAGCCGGATCGACGTTACCAGCAAGTCAGCAGTCTCGCCGTTGACATTAATTCCATTGCCGGCGTCCTTCCTAACGAATCGCATAGCTACCTTACCAACGCGACGATCTATGCAGCCGGCACGGATGGCAATCAGGGCTTTGGGACGATTTTTGATCGCGATGCGCGAGCCGTCGGCCCCTGGGTTGCCGGCGCGTTCTCCGGCACGTCGGCTCCAGCGACTCGCCGAGCCCCCGTGTTCGTCATGCTGGCGCTGTGCATCATCGGTATTATTGCCGCGATGTTCCCGTGGGTAGAAGTCACCGCCCTGCCCCGACCAAACTTTGACACTCCAGCCAAATCTGAATCGCTATTCGCTTCGGATGATCAGGGGCCATCGGTCTTGCCAGACCAACTCGACGGCCAATCAACGTCGACGTCAGTGGCCGCCAAGACAACAACGGCATCGCCCGAGATGTCGTACAAGAACGTTCTTCATGGCTTCTCCAGTCCCTTTGGGATTCTGACAATCGCGGAATTCGCCGTGATGGTGCTCATCCTGATTGCCTTCCCCGTGAAAAGGCAAATGCCGGCGTCACTTGCGGGCACACTCATGTTGATGTCCACTCTGGGACTGATCGGATTGTGTGGATTCTGGAATTTTGCGACAACGAATACGGACTGGCTCAACCAGCCGCTGCCGCCACATGTGGAGGGCCCCCTCCAGATATCAGGTGTCGCACCCCAGTTGGGATACATGATATCCTTTGGATCTGCCGTGTGCATGATGCTCCTTTCCGCAGTCGGTTTACGACATGCATGGGCCGCCGAGGCAGAACAACCCTTGCCCACGACGACGATCTCACACGACTCGATCGAAGAACCACTCGTGGGTGGGTCTGATCAAGTCACCATTTCGCGTTATGACATTGAACAGGGTTGCATCCCCAACCTCTGCATGCACTGCGGTGCCCATTCAACGGATGTAAAGAATCACACGTTCGAATGGCAGCCCCAGTTCTTCGAAGAAGCCGCGCGTATTGGCGTCATGTCGGCACTTGGGAAACGCAGATTTCGTTTGCCAATGCCATGCTGCCGTAAACATCGTGGGGCATATGGTCGCTTTTTCCTCTTCTGCGCCACCGGTTGGCTTGCGCCTGTGCTCGTTGGTGGCTTGGGCTCGCTTCCGATCATCCACTTCGCAGAACGCGAAAATGAAATTCCCATCATTTTTGTCAGTGTGATTGTTGGCGTCCTGTTTCTAACAACACTGATCAGTTGGATCGTTCAAATGACTCGGCTCTATAGTCGCCTGCCTCAAGTGACACGTATTGAGAACGAGTCGATTTCACTTAGCCAGGTTTCCTGGAAGTTTGTACGATCATTCCAGAACAACCAATCGAACTCGGCCTGATTCGAAGCTTGGGACTCGGAAAAGCCACCTTCATGGCCGGGAATTTGTCGGCCTCCCAGCCTTCTGCTAGATTCTTGGGACATCCGGTTCGAACGAGTTGATGTAGCACCCAACAATTTCGATCGGGGACGATATGATTATTTTTCTTCGTGCTATGTTGATAGCCGCGCTTATCTCAGGTTCCGGGATTGGCCAAGTCATTGTCGTTGAGCCGGACGCGGACCTCTGGGGAGGCGGCGTGACGAATCCGTCTGGTTTGGCTGCGATACCCATCCTTCAATACAATCCGAACAACGGAGAGATGTGGATCAACACCGTTGGTCTTAACCGAATTAGTGATACACCAACTCGATTGACCGTTGAGGGTGACGACGTTGGAATGGCCGCCATATCCGTTCAATCTCCGCAAGCGATCTCTACGGCTCCTGAGTTTTCTGGATTCTACGATGGGGAAGTGTGGAACGGGCAATACTTCTTTGGGAAGCAACAGATTTTTACGGGGGGTAGTGGTTTCCTCGATCCGACCCAAGGCATACGGCTTTGGACTTTCGAATCAGGATTATCGGAAAGTGATTTTGGGCGTGTCGATTTGTGGGTGAACTTCGCTACAGTGCTCCCCGGTTCCGCGATGATGTCTGGTAGTGTGCAATTCGTACCCGAACCATCCTACTTGTCGATTACCATGTTGGCTTTCGTATTCCTAATGTGCCGAGCAAACCGACGACTGCTATGTATTCGTTGAACCTTCACCGTGGGGGGGCGCGAGCTCTCCCGCGCGTCCGACTCCACCACAGACCGAGCGACTTGCGCCGTTCCACTACCTATGCTCCTCATCCCTCCATCGGAAGATAGACCCTATCCAAAGATCTCCAATCCGATAGAATCTGCCGAGGACAGGAAGTCAGGATCAGGATAGGTCAGCATGGGCAAAAAATCGGACGCCGAAGCGTATTGGATTGGATTCGATCTCGGCGGCACGAAGATGCTGTCGCAAATCTACGACCACCAATTCAATCGGCTGGCTCAAGAGCGTGAACGGACAAACGGTCACGAAGGCGCCGATTCGGGTGTTGAGCGCATCATCAAGCTGATTCAAAAGACGCTCAAGTCTGCCGATATCGAATCGGGCAAGCTATCGGGCATTGGCATCGGGTGTCCGGGGCCATTGGACCTCGACGAAGGCATCATTGTCGAAGCGCCTAACCTTGGTTGGAAGCAGATTCCGATCCGCAAAATGCTGGAAAGTGAATTTGCCTGTCCGGTAACCATCTCCAACGATGTAGATGCGGGAATGTATGGCGAGTATCGCTTTGGAGCCGCCCAAGGAGCCCGCACGGCGCTCGGCATTTTCCCCGGCACCGGAATTGGCGGTGGCTGTGTTTACGACGGACAGATTCTACGCGGCAAAACCGGTTCGTGTATGGAAGTCGGGCACGTTCAAGTTGTTCCAGAAGGACCCTTGTGTGGTTGTGGTCGTCGCGGTTGCTTGGAGGCCGTTGCCAGTCGTCTGGCAATAGCCACCGCCGCGGCGACCGCAGCCTACCGTGGCGAAGCCCCGTACCTCATGGAATATGTCGGGACGGATATGAGCAAAATTCGTAGCAAGGCGCTTTCGAAATCGGTTAAAGCTGGCGACACGGCCATCGAAGCCATCATCTCCAACGCTGCGCATTGCATCGGAACCGTCGTCGGCGACCTCGTCAACCTGCTCTCGCCCGACTGCGTCGTCCTTGGCGGCGGGCTGGTCGAGGCACTTCCCAATCTATTTGTTCCCATCGTAACGACCGCAGCAAACAGCCGCTGTATGCCAGCCTACGTGGACTCGTTCAGCGTCGTTGCTGCAAAACTCGCTGACGACGCAACTGCCATGGGCGCCGCCGCATGGTGCGAGCAGTTGCAACAACGCAAACAAGCCGCTGTTTAGCCGACTCAGTCACAACAGTTCCATCGGGCCATCTATCGGCTCAACACTTCGTGGCGGGTCGCAGATCGGTTACACTCTCGAATCCAGGTTGGCATCAGACGCCAACGGCAACTACGTTGTGGTTGCGAAACCAACTGTTGCCTTGATTTTTAAAGTCTAACCCTGTGCCAGAATATCGAGTCGACCCAGTTTCAAAATACTCCGTGATTGTGGCAACGGATCGGATGTCGCGGCCAGGCGCAGTTGCGACTTCGGCATGGCCCGACCCTGAGCCGGAGTGCCCGTTTTGTCGCGGCAAAGAAAACGAAACGCCAACCGAAGTGGCGCTTTTCCCAGACGGCGCAACCCATGAAGATTGGCAAGTCCGCGTTGTCCCGAATAAGTACCCTGCCCTGAATTACGTAGAGCAAATCGCTGCGACTTCAACCGACGCGTCGACTCTCCTGCTTCCCGCTGAACCGGCACGTGGGTTTCACGAAGTCGTCATCGAGAGTCCCGACCATGTTCGCGACTTCAGCCAACTGTCGGCTGAGCAGATCGCATGGGTTCTCGACGCCTATGTCGAACGCGCGCGGTGGATGAGTCAACAATCGGGAATAAAATACGTCAGCATCTTCAAAAACCATGGTCCGATGGCGGGAGCCTCCTTGCCGCACTCGCACAGCCAGATTCTGGGATTGGATCGCATACCCCCTGCCATCGCGCGGGAAATGGAGAGTTGTCAAGAATTCCACAATCGCCACCAAGAGTGCCTGTTTTGCCGCATTATTGAGCAAGAGTTGGCTTGTGGCGTGCGTATTGTCGATGAAACCGAAGACTTTGCTGTTTTGTGTCCCTACGCCAGTCGTTTACCTTACGAGTGGTGGATCGTGCCCAAGCGGCATGCCGCAAGGTTTAACCAAACGGAACAATGCGAACGACAGGCGTTATCTTTGGTCTTGCGCGATTCATTGATTCGACTGACACGTCTGGCGGATCACGTACCATTCAATTTTTATGTGCATTCCGCACCCTTTGACATGCATACGGACGCGCACTATCACTGGCATATAGAGTGCCTTCCGCGATTGGCTCGTCGCGCTGGTTTTGAATGGGGAACGGACATCCACATTAACCCGGTATCACCCGAACAAGCTGCATCTCAGTTGCGATCGTCGCACACATAATTGATGATGCAGATTCGGTAGAGTTTTTGGTTTGGAAAAGGTAGTCAACCCCGGTGAACCTTTCCGATAGCATCAGTAACGCATTGGGACGGACTCCTAATCATGATGCTTTCAAGGTTCACTTAACAGTCTGCTACGAGTAGAAATCAACATGTCATATCCCGTCCGCCTGTGCCTGACTCTGCATAATCATCAGCCTATCGGAAACTTCGACGGCGTCTTCGAACAAGCGTACCAGGATAGCTACCTGCCGTTCATGGACGTCTTCGACGACTATCCCGAATTGCAGATCTCATTGCACACCAGCGGCCCACTCATGGAATGGTTGAACGACAACCACCCTGAGTATCTCGATCGCGTCGCCAAACACGTTGCCGATGGCCGCATCGAAATTGTGGGCGGTCCGTTCTATGAACCCATCATGGCGATGATTCCTTCGCGAGACCGCGTTGGTCAAATTCGCACGTACACGAAGTGGTTGGAGAATCGACTGGGAGCCGACGTCCAGGGCATGTGGATGCCAGAGCGCGTCTGGGAACAGTCGATGACGGCCGATATCAGCTCGGCTGGGATTCAGTACACGATTCTTGACGACTGCCACTTCCGCAACGCCGGCTTGGCTAAGGAAGAGTTGTACGGATACTACGTGACCGAAGATAACGGCCACTTGTCGTATGTCTTCCCGGGCTGCGAGAAGCTGCGCTACCTGATCCCCTTCCAGGAACCTCAAAATACCATCGACTATCTCCGCGAGATTGGCGAAAAGTTCGACAATGCCGTCGTGGTCTTTGGCGATGACGGCGAGAAGTTTGGCACATGGCCAGACACGAAAGAACACGTCTACGACAAGGGTTGGTTGCGCAACTTCTTCCAATTGCTGACGGATAACCGCGATTGGTTGAAAACGACGACGTTGGCCGAAGCCGTCGAAAACACCGAGCCGATCGGCAAGGTTTATATCCCGGACGGAAGTTACCGTGAGATGACCGAATGGGTCCTTCCTACGGAGCGTCAGCAACAATACGAAGACATGGTCCACGATTTTGAATCGGACGACCGTTGGGAGTCGCTGAAGCGATTCGTCCGTGGTGGGTACTGGCGAAACTTCAAAGTCAAATATCCCGAAACGAACGAAATGTACTCGCGCATGATGGCTGTCAGCCGTCGATTGGAGATTGCCGAGCGTGACGGATGCGATCCGGCGCTTGTCGAATCGGCTCGTCGCGAACTCTACAAGGGTCAGTGCAACTGCAGCTATTGGCACGGGGCCTTTGGCGGTATCTACCTTCCCCACTTGCGTAACGCCGTCTTCACCGCCTTGATTGCGGCCGACAACATTCTCGATCAAGCCTTTGGCCGCGGTCCACTCTGGGTCGAAGCCACCGCCAAGGATTGGGACTTTGACGGACGCCAGGAAGTGCGACTGGAGAACGATCGGCTGGTGACTCTGATTAACCCGAATAACGGCGGTCAGATTTACGAACTGGACGTGCGTTCGATCTGCCACAACGTATTGGCCACATTGGCTCGTCGCCCCGAAGCCTATCACCGCAAGGTACTCAACGGCCCATCGGATACCAGTGACGGTGCAGCCAGCATTCATGACCGAGTCGTCTTCAAGCAAGAAGGCCTGGATCAGCGATTGCAGTATGACAGCCACATGCGAAAAAGCCTGATGGACCATTTCTACGCGGCTGACGCGAATCTGGAATCGGTCGAGTCGGGTGAAGCGGCTGAGTTCGGCAACTTCCTGACGCTACCATTTGAGACTCGGGTTCGCCGCAACCCGGATCGCATCCAAGTCATGATGGTTGGCAACGGAACGGCGGAAGGCGTTCCTATTCAGATCACAAAGGGTGTTACACTCGAAGCCGGCAGCTCGACATTGGAAATCGACTACATGCTCGAAGGTTTGCCACAAGATCGTGACTTGCACTTTGGTATCGAGTTCAATCTCGCTGGACTTCCATCGGGTGCCGACGACCGATACTTCTTCGACGAACAGAATAACAAGCTGGGACAGCTCGGAGAACGTCTGGATTCGCAGAATATCAATTCGTTGGGGTTGGCCGACGAGTGGCTTGGCATCCGAGTCCAATGGCAATCGGACAAGTCCGCGAATATGTGGACGTTCCCGATCGAAACGGTCAGCCAATCAGAGGGTGGTTTCGAACTAGTCCACCAGTCGGTGGTTCTGCATCCTCATTGGAATGTTCGCGGCGACGCAGAGGGTCGCTGGAGTGTTCGCATGACGCTCGACCTCGACACCAGCCTGGCCGAGAATCGGCAGCAAGCCAGTGAAGCCGAAGTCGTCGGCTGAGTCCGATTCAAAATCTACAATGAACAAAGGCCACGTCGAATTCGACGTGGCTTTTTTCTGTTATACAATCAGCCGCTGACATAACATCAGTCGGCCTGAGACAGGATTCCTTTTGACCATCCGATTCCTCTCGATAAACTGACTCCATGACAAATCGCAATCTCAAAGTTCAGCCAATCGACCACATCACGCTTGTCGTCGCCGATCTCGAAGCCACCCGCGACTTCTACGTCAATATTCTTGGTATGGAAGAAGTTCCTCGGCCTGCCTTCGACTTTCCGGGCGCCTGGTTCCAAGCGGGCAGCACGCAAATCCATGCGACCGTGTCCGACGAACATTCGGGATTGGCCGGGTGGGCTGATCGAAGCGTTGGAAAACTCTCTCGCGGTCACCATTTCGCCTTTGCCGTGGAGGACGCGGTGGCTGCCGCACAGTTTCTGACGGACAAAGGCATCGAAATCAAAGATGGTCCCAAGCATCGTCCCGATGGTCCAACGCAAATCTATTTTCACGATCCGGATGGTCACCTTGTCGAACTTTTCTCAACCTAATACGCGATTGATCCATTCCCTGATCGCCGCGATGTTGTTTGGCATGATTTGGCCCCACGGCTTGCATGCCGAGAAGGGGCTCGACGTTGCCGAGACAGTTCTGATCTATCAACGCAACAACGGCGGCTGGCCGAAGAATTACGAACGGGGACACAAGCTCTCCAAACAGCAGCGGGACCGCGTCACCGCAAAGAAAGATCGGATCGAAGACGCGACGATCGACAATGGCGCGACGCATCGTGAAATTCGCCTTCTCGCTGAGGCTTATCGAAAATCCGAAGACTCTCGATACTCGGAGGCAGCCATTCGCGGCATCGACTACCTCCTCGATGCCCACCTCAATACTACCCCAAGACCAAGGGCTACTACCGTCACATTACATTCAACGACGGAGCCATGATTGGCGTCATGAGCCTATTGCGCGACATTGCCAACCGGCGCAAGGACTTTGAATTCGTCTCCGACGAACGACGCCAGAAGTGTCGCGCAGCCGTTAAGCGTGGACTGGATTGCATATTGAAATGCCAATTCAAACGCGATGGCAAGCGGACGGTGTGGTGTGCCCAGCATGACACCAAGACGTTGAAGCCGCAGCCCGCGCGGTCCTACGAGTTAGCAACGCTCAGCGGCAGCGAGTCCGTTGGTATTGTTCGGTTCTTGATGGAAATCAAGAATCCGTCGCCGCAAACCATTGAAGCGATCGAATCCGCCGTTGCCTGGTTTCAAGCATCACGGCTGGAAGGCATCCGTGTCGAAAAATTTAAAACGAGCGATGGAAAATCTGACCGGCGAGTCGTCGCAGATCTCAACGCGGTACCGTTGTGGGCTCGATTTTGCGACCTCCGGACGAACGAGCCTATTTTTTGCAGCCGCGATGGAATACCAAGGAAGTCATTGAATGAAATCTCCCACGAACGAAGGAATGGTTACTCGTGGCTGGGCGAATATCCTGCAAGGTTGCTTGCTCGGGAGTATCCCATCTGGAAAAAATCGCTCACCCCGCAGTGACACAAGTTATTCTCCGAACAGCCCCGTCCGTCACCATCTGGCAACGCTGATTGCGACCACGCAATGTGAGTCAGTAACGGACGTTGTATCCAACGCGCTACTTGCCCCGGGTTACTTACCAAACTGGCATCGTCGGATTGAGGCAAAACGTCGTTCATCACGACTCCGGCAATCGGCAAGCCACCTTGATACGATTCGATGGCGCGAATCGTTTGCAATGTTTGATTGATTGTTCCCAATCGATTGGCCGACACGACAACCAGCGGATAACCGATTGCCAATGCAACATCAGCGATCAGGCTTTGATTGGAAATGGGGGACATATACCCACCGGCGCCTTCGACGATGATCAGATCGCAATTGTCTTTCCAAGCCGCCAAACCGTCGATCAACATCGCCTCGTCAATCAAGCGTCCCTCCATTTCGGCCGCCACATGCGGAGCCACAGCGGCTTGGAACATCTGCGGACAAACGCGACTGATGTCGGAAGGTCGACCGGCTGCTTCCCATAAACGAGTAGCATCATCACAGATGACTTGCCCATCGCACATCTCACCACCACTGGCTGCGGGCTTATAAACGCCAACGCGACACCCGGCATCATTCAGTTGACGCGCGAGTAGCTCACAGAAAAACGTCTTGCCGACTTCCGTATCGGTTCCAGTGACAAACAGCCCTCGTTGGGGAAAACGCGACATCATCTACCTCAATTGAAGTATGAAAGTCGAACTAGCGACTCGCACAATTTCTTTGTAATCCACTATACTCAACGACGGACAGATTCTGATCAAGCGACCTTCCCTCAACCAATAACCAAGGCGTCCTAGATGATTTATAACCGTAATCGAATATTGCTCGTCGCATTACTCTTGCTCACGTCGGTTTCTGTCGACCTTGCCAAAGCACAAGCCGTACGAAAGGAAAGGCGACGGGATTTCATTGAGAACCTTCTGCGAGCCGTCATCGAATCGCAAGTCGATTCCCAAGACGCCAGAAATCCCGGACAAATCATTATCCGTCCCGGTCAGAATCCTCAGAATATTGTTCGCCCCGGTCAACCCGGTGTGATCATTCAACCTGGCCGGCCTCAAGTCGTGGGATCACCACAGATGATCCAGGTTCGTCAGTATGTGACATCGCTCAGCAATGAATGCGACCATCTCATCCAGGACCTTCGAGCCCAATCAGGAACCGTCCCACAAGTACTTCCATTACTAGGGGATGCGATTCAGCTTCGAGCCAACATCAACGTCTTCCAGCAACAATGCGCGGCGTACCCCAACATTGAACCCGTTCGCCAACGCATGATCAACCTGGATCGAAACTGGCGAGTCCTCAATCACCGGCTGCGGCAAATTAAGCAACTCTCGCCCGAATGCGCTCGATGCCTTGACCGTTGCCAACTGCAACACCAAAAACTCTGCGACACATTTCAACTCCAGCCACAATTTCAGCGTCGCGAACTGGCACGATTGGTCAACGAGATGCACGCAGACATCAAGCATCTCATCCAAGACATTTACTACGAATGTCGCAACAACCCACGACTGCCAAACTTGATGAATCAAGGGCAAACACTTCAGGCGCAAATTGAACAGTACGCACCACTCGTGAACCGGGGCAACTACGATCAAGTGGTCACCGCCTTCAAGAATTGTCGCACGCTTTGGCGAACGTTCAGCCACGAAGCGCTGCATTTGGCGAGTGAACGCATTCGCCACGACGTCTGTCACATTGAAGACCTCGGTCGTCAAGCTGCCGAGTTATTGCAGTTGCCCTACGAATTTGATCGCGAATACACCAGCGATGTTTGCGGCTGGGTGGACGAAGAGGTTGGGCATATCCTGAATGAGATCACGCTGGCCGATCTCCTCGAATGCTCAAAGCCCGCAGAAGTGATTGCTGCTGCTCGAGGTTTTCGTACGAAGTGCAGTGCCTTTTACAAGGGGATCAATCGAGAGAACCGCCCCTATGAAAAACTCTGCCTCGACTACCGCGGATTGGATACTGCCTGGAATACCCTCAATAGTCAGTGCCGTACTCTGTCTAATCCAGACATTATCCGTCGCTTGGACGAAATCGCATACACCATGTCCATCCTTCAACCTGCGTTCGGCGCGGGCCCCATTCTTTCACGCGACGCGTTGATCCGGATGTCAGCTGAGCTTGGACAAATGGCGAATCAAATCCACATGGATGTCCACCGCTTTGACGAAGGCCGTTACGAACAGCGTGTCTACCGAAACCTTTGCAAACAATGCGATGATCTACACGATTCGGCGCGGAAACTACACAACATGATTGTGACAAAACCACGTGCCAACTATCGCCCACAGATGAAAAAGTGTTTCAAGCAATGGACCGATGTTCGAGACCTAATCAAGCAGTGCCCACCTTCTGACCGACGGCGTTTGGCGGCCTATCGAGGCCAGATCGAACCACTTATGGCAAAGCTTCAATTGGTCTATGCGGACTAACGGTCACACCAGCATGAACTCTTCAATCGCATCGCGCATCACCAGCGCGTCGGGTTCGAGCATCGTCCATAACCGAAAGGCGGCAACTGATCGCTGCACAAAGAGGTCAATTCCACTGATACATTGAGCCCCGGCATTCGTGCCCAGCCGCACAAACTCAGTTTGGGGCGACCCATACTCGTACGTCGTATCCAACAATAACATGGCTGGAGTAATCCCCGCCCAATCAATCGACAACGACGGATTGAGATCAAGGTCCACCGAGGAAGTCGTCTGGACCACGATATCGGTGTCACCTGGAACTCGATACATTCCAGCCCATAGTTGCAAATCCAACGGACAGTCGGTGTGGTCACGAACCATCGTTCCAATTCGTTCCTCGTCACCATCGTCGGCGGCTACGACCGTCAACATGGCAACGCCAGATTGACTGAGCGCCAAAGCCACGGCTCTTGCATCACTTCCTGATCCGAAAACGACCGCACGTTTATCAAGCAACGGCCCTTTTGATGCGAGCAGTTCACATGCCGCTCGGTACGTGGTGTTGGCCCCGACGAATCCATTCGACTCGCGATGAATCAAATCGACTTCACCCAGTTTTGTGCACTCCGGTGACTCACTCATCAGGAATTGTCGGCATGCCAGTTGATGAGGAGCTGCCACAATCGCTCCGGAAAACCCCATGGAGTCCATTCCCCGAATCGCGGATTCCAATCGAGAGGGAGCAACGTCAACGGTCAGGCAACGTGAATCCACATTCGCAGCAGCGAACGCACGCTCCATCACAAACTGAGCCGGATTTCCAGCAACCGGATGGCCGACGCATGCGATGATTTCTTGCAGTGATGGATCGGACAATGGCGCAACCGGATTTAAAGGGTGGAACATCCAAGCATACAATACACAGAGAATTCGCGAAAAGAGGAACCCTGAACTTT
>CAYYHV010000209.1:0-13195 GCA_964471695.1 uncultured Pirellulaceae bacterium | reverse complement strand
CTACCAGACGGATCGATTCCGTAAACGGCGAGCAGATTGTCTGCATTCGCTCCAGGCAATGCTGCCGATCCGGCAGTAATTGAAGTAACGATCAATTGGGAACCGTCTGCGGAGAACCCAAGATCAGCCGGGCGATTGTCCAATTGAATTGTCGAATTCGCCAATGGAGTAAGAATTCCCGCCGAATTGATCTGGAATCCCGTAATATTACCTTCGTCATTGGGCTCGCCGCGAGTCGTCCCAGGTACGCCAAGCGCAAGTCCATCTCGATCAATATTTGAGACGAAAACACGGCCGTTGTTGTAGGCAAGGCTGTTAGGCCCAATCCCACCTGAAGATATCGTCGACACCAAATCGAGCGTAAAATCAGGATTGATGGCGAAGGAACTCACCGTATCGCTACCGGCATTGACCGTAAGCAAGTGCCGTTGATCATCAGTCACGATAATCGAGTCTGCGGAGATCAACGGATCAAGCCCTTCACCACCGTCGAACTCAGTCGACCCCGCTCCGCCGGTCGCGAAATCGCCAATATGAGTGAGAGTCCCGTCAGAGTTGCGTCCAAAACCAACAATCTCGTTGGAGTTCAGACCGTTTGTGGCCGTGTAGACCGCTCCAACGAACTGGGCCGAGAGGGGCTGAGCAACCGTCAAAAGTAATGCAAATAGTGTGCATGAAAACGCGTGTCTTAAAATCATTTGATAAACCTTGTGTAAGTAAACGAACAAACGAACAACTCAGTACTTGCATTGGCTTACCTTCGTGATTCCCGTACTTTTACCGACGGATGAGAGCACTCCCGCAGGTAAGAGGCCGAGCATAGCCAAACTTGACAGTGCCAGTTATGACTGGGGTCATACGGCGATGAGAAAAACACTGAGCAAATACTATCCCCTCAAATCCGACACCTCATTGGCATCTCAACAACTTCAATGAGCCCTCCTTGATAGCGGCGAATAAACCCACCCTCCTCCAACATGCGGAGCGCACGGTAGGTTGCTTCATGAGACAAGTTCAAATCACTCGAAAGACTCTTGATTCGCCCTTTCAAATTCACCTTGTTGGAACCGAGTCTTTCCGTCATGGAAATCAAAAGATGGAGTACACGCTGTTTTGCTGACTGGATCGTGATTCGCTCAAGGCTTTCGCAGAGCTTGTCCGTTTGCCGAGTCAGGCAATCGAAATAAGCCATCAGCAAGTCGTTTTCCTCGGCAATCAAATCCAGCACCAGGTTGCGGCAAACAGCTTCCACCACAGACTTTTCGTCTGAGATAGCCGCCACACCATAAAATCGACGCGTGAGACAATCGGCACCGATCAACTCTCCGGGCGAAGCCCGATAGAGAACAAGTTTCCTGCCGTCCGCGGGAAACAACTCAATGCGCACGCCACCTGATACCAGTCGAAAAACAGATTGGACTTGCGTTCCAACGGCAAAAAGAATCTGACCTGGGTCCAACATCGTGCGACGCACAAGGTAGTTCCGGTTGTCAAAAATCGAACTCAGATTGCTGGCTACCATACGCGACTCCTCTCTCGTCGCCCTTTAGTCGACAAGCTCCGCCGCGCATTTCATGCATTTTCGATTTTTGATTTAAGGCTCAGCTAAATGTAATCAAGCCTACTTGCTGACATGCACAGCCATCCAAGGTAAGCGTGATCACCAAACGATGCGATCGCGATCTAAGAGACCGCTTCAGTGGCTCGGCCAGTCGCAGAAATTCAGGTTATCGCCTGTAGATTCCTATGGACGGAATCGCGTCAGTTTCAGATCATTCACTCGGCGGGAAGCACTCAAGAATCTGCACTTCCTGTTCCGCTTCGATGGTGTAACTTCCTAGACCCGCCGGGCAGAAGAACTTGCTGAACTTGTCGAGTTTCATTTCGCTGCCGGCGGTCTTCAGGACGCACGCGCCTTGCGTGACGACCCCCGTGTAGAAAGTGTCTTCCTCGCGTTCTACGGCTCCGCGTATCAACGACTTCTTCACACGAAAACAGGGCGTTGTCTCAGGGCCGATTAGATCGTATCGTTGCCCCGCTTGGCCGTACGTTGCTTCCAATCGCGGTGTAAACATAAAGTCGCGACGAACAACCGACTCGGGAATCGCGTCGAAGTCAAAAATGTCCATGCAAAAATCCAAGCCGCGATTCATGAAGCGAGCCGACTCGGGCAACGTATACCCTGCCCTCTCGAACTCGAAGCGCACAACCAGATCAGACGGCTCCATGATTTCCACCATAAAGATGCCTTCGCCAATCGCATGAGGAACACCTCCTGGAATAAACAGTACATCCCCCGGCTTGACCTTAACCTTATCGAAGCAACTCAGAATCGCGTCAAGGTTCTGCGTTTCAATCCAACCCTTGAATACATCTCGATCCGGAGATCGCTGAAAACCCAGATACACATAAGCCTGCTCAACGTTCTCGCGTACGCTCAGAATGTAATAGGCTTCAGCCTTGCCCGAATTCGCATTCAGATGCTTTTGCGAGAACTCAGCCGTCGGATGAGCCTGCAATTGCAAACGGACCGCCGAATCCAAAAACTTGATGAGCACCATTGGTTGATGCCCAAATTTGGCAACGTGGTTTGCTCCAAGAAAATAGTCCGGGTCCAAAGCGATCAATTGCGGAAAGAGCAATTCCTGCCCCTCAACCAGCACCCTCGATATACCTTCGAGTTCGTCCGTCGAGTCCGGATTGCTGGCCGCCGTCACTGATCCGATCCAGTCTTCCGGATAATGCGTGTCGCTCGGATCTGCCTTCCCAACAATCTCGTCCAGAATCTGGCCGCCGAGGTAACTGCGCCAAACACGATTCTGCGGCAGCTCGAAAACTCGATCCTTGTATTGCATCAACCCAACCCCTGAATCTTCGCGTAATTAGCTGCCAGAAATCATCTGCCAGACACCCTGAATACCCATCATCGAAGTCACAATCGAAAACAAGAGGATCGCAACCAGGATGATGTTGGTTACTAGCGTGTGCCGATACTCGCCCATCAAGTCGCGGCGATTGCCAAGGTAGAGAATACAACCAACGGTCGCGGGCAAAATCACCGACTGGAATGCTTGAGACACAATCATCACAAACACGGGACGCGCCTTGAAAACCGGAACCACCAACCCGAGTAACGAAATCAAGAAAACCATGATGCGATACTTGGAAAGCGTCATGTCTCGTTGGGATTGGTGGTAGTCGCAAAGCAACCATGGCAGCATTAAAACATTCGGAAATTGCGAAGACACGCCAGCCGCAATAATTCCCAAAGCAAACAGCGAAGTCGCCAAAGTCCCCGCCAAGGGCTCGAGCAATTCGATCATCTGCGACGCCCGCGTCAAACCCAAACCCTCGGCATACAACGTCCCCGCCGCCGACGCCATGATCGAGCCGCTAATAACAAACATCATTGCCGTCGAAAGGATGGCGTCGTTCCTTTGCTTCGCAAAATCGTCAACCGTCCATCCCGCCTCTTTGACCAAGGTGGTCCGAATGATAAACAGTCCCGAGTAGACGGTCGTGCCAACCATCGAGGCAATCACCAGCAACGGGCCAGCCCCTCCGTCACCGGTCACCTTCGGAAGATTGGGCACCAAGCCTCGTAGAATCTCGACGGGTGGTGGCATCATGATGAAAAAATTGAGCAAGAAACACGCGGACATAATCGCAACGATCACTGCCAGACTGCGTTGAAAAGCCTGAGTCTCGCCATTCCAAAAAATGAAATACACCAACGCAACAAAGAACAACGCAAAGTAGATCGGAGCAATCCCGCCGTCGACCATGGTTTTCGACCACTCCGAACACACATCGGCAACAATCCCCATCACGCCCATGACGCTGCCGCAGACTCCGGCCGTAAGTGCGACGATAAAGAAGATACCGACTGCCGGATGAATATGCTTCCGAAAAGCCTGCAGCGCCGTTTCCCCAGTCACCAACGTATAGCGACTGTAGACGGTGATCATAAAGAAAGTCGCCAAACACGATGCGACGATCGTCCACAGCAAAGACATGCCATAGGTGGCGCCCGCTTTGGCCATGGAAGTCACGCTCCCCGTGCCAATGTTGAACCCTAACAAGAAGATCCCGGGGAGGAACAGGCTGAGCGTCGTCGCGAATTGACTCCGCGACGCCGCGTCAGTAGAAGAGTCGTTTACCATGAGGCGTTCCGTGCAAAAACCGGCCTGTACAAGTCATCGTGGACTGGGCCGAATTATAGCAGCATAAACTCAGGCTACGACCGATGCGTCATTGCATCCCACCCTGGAAATTGCTCCACCCGTTCAAAACATCATCATGATTACGGCAGTGCTCGACCGGGAGTCCAAGGCGCATTTGCCTCATCCAGTCCCTTGAGTAGATCCGCATATTCTTTCTCGACCAAGTCGTTCAATCGCGTCTTAGCATCATCCAGCAACTTGCTGCCAATCTCGATCTGCTTGCGATGCGTCTGCGTTGGACCATAGGACTGGCCAAAACTCGCAAAAGCTGCAGACTGGATTCGACCGCGGATGGAAATCTTTTTGACTTGTTCACGTTCTTCTTCAAACTCGTCGCCATCGAACTCATCCTGCAATTCTTCAAACTTCACTTCCAACTGACGAGCCTGATCGTACAGTTCTTGGGGGACTTCTCGCGAATTGCGTACGACCCGCTTGATCTCCTCAAGATTGTCCAGCGTCTCATCAAGCTTGCGGCTTGCTGCTCGCTGTCGCTGCAGGAGTTTGGCGACTTTAAGTTGAAACGCAAACACTTCATCCTGCGGCTGGGATTCGAGCGTTGGCTTGCTAATCGAAACGACTTCGAATTCAACCGGTTCGCCAATATCCGTATACTCGCCATCGACTCGCTTAGCCGCCTGCACCGTATAAGTCGCAGGCGGTGCCATCGGGCCGGATCCGCTTCCTCCCGTGAGTGATCCGTATCGCAGATTCCAGTTGACGCGATGAGTCCCCGATGCAGCCGGACCGTTCACACGAGCCACGACGGTATCGGCAGAATCCGTCACCGTGAAAATGATGGCCGGCGACTCTTCCCGCGATTCTTTCTCCAATTCCTCCGGAGTCGGCACCTTGGCATTCCCCTTGGATTTCGCCATCTTGGCTTCCTTCTTCTTACGCTGTTGCTTCGACGTCTTAATCGACTCCTTCAGATAGTACGTAAACACGGCACCATACTCCGGATTCGAAGCCGCATAGTAACTATCCCCTTGCGAGCCCTTGCCGCCACCAAGGACTCGATCCTGAACGTACTGTAGCGCTTTGCGAATCGGGAATATCTTGAAATCTGTTTCCTTCAGCATCTCATCGTCAATTTCACGGAGCGGCGAGTAGTCGTCGAGGACATAAAATCCGCGGCCAAACGAAGCTCCCACCAAGTCATTTTCGCGTTTCTGAATTGCCAAGTCGCGGAAGGGAATCACAGGCGTCCCAGGGATCTTGATCCAACGTACGCCATCCTCACGGTCGGACGCGTCGCGCGTGTAATAGACGCCGAACTCGGTACCAAGAAACAGCAAGTCGGGTTGAACATGATCCTGCTCAATACGCCAGACGATGTTGCGTTCTTTGAGATCGCCCGAAATAGGTTCCCAGGTTTTGCCGCGATCGCCACTGCGAAGCACGTAAGGAGCAAAATCGCCTTTCTTATGGTTATCGAAAACGACATAGACTGTGTTGGCGTCATGTCGATCCGCTTTGATATCGTTCACAAAGGCTTCTTCCGGCACACCATAAATCTTGTCGATCTTGGTCCAATTCTCGCCGCCATCTTCCGTTACTTGAATCAGCCCATCATCGGTGCCAACGTAGATCAGCCCTTCTTCTACAGGAGACTCGGAAATCGACGTAATGTTGCCGTACTGAGACATCGCGTACAAATCGAGCGCCGAATCCATGGGCCAGACGCGCCCCATATACGGTAAGGTGAACCGATCGCGCTGGCGGGACAGATCGGGACTGATCGCTTTCCACGAATCGCCACGATCATCGCTACGATGCAGCCGTCGCGAGCCAAAATAGAGCCGTGTGTGCGAGTGCGGGCTGATCAAAATCGGTGCGTCCCAATTGAAACGCAGTGGCCCTTCGTCTTCCTCGGGCTGCGGTCGAATACTTATCGACTCGCCCGTACTCCGATCAAATCGTCGTAAATTCCCCTGCTGCGACTCGCAATAGACAATGTTCGGGTCTTCCGGGTCGATCGCACAATCATGACCGTCGCCGCCGATCGTGATTCGCCAATCCGCGTTGCGAATGCCTTCGGAATTCCGTGTCCGCGTGGGACCATATTGCGTATTGTTATCCTGTGTTCCGCCAACGACGTGATAAAACGGCTCGTCGTAGTCCACGTCGACTTTGTAAAACTGAGTCAGCGGTAGATTCGCAAAGTAGTCGTACGATTTGCAGTAATCGAAGCTGCGGTACAAACCACCATCACAACCGACAAGCAAAAAGTCAGGATCGGTCGGATGAAAAGCCACCGCATGGTTATCCACATGTTTGTTTCGATTCGCGACGCTTTCGAAATTCGCTCCGCCATCTTCCGTACGCCCCAGTCTTACATTCGCGTGATAGACCACATCAAAGCGATGTGGATCGCAATAAATTTCCTGATAGTAGTGCGGACCGGTCCCGCCAGCGACATAGTCGCTCATCTTGCGCCAGCTGGCTCCGGCGTTTTCACTTCGCCAAACACCACCTTTCCGTCCCGTTAATTCGATAGCCGCATAAACGACATTCGACTGTTGCGGTGAAACGGCGACTGACATTTTCCCCAAGTCACCCGAGGGCAAACCACCGCGCAAACGCTTCCAGTTCTTACCGCCATCCGTCGACTTGTGAATCCCACTCTCCGGGCCACCATTCATCAATCCCCAAACAGTACGATGCCGCTGATGCGTAGCCGCATACATCACGTCGGGGTTCTTGGGATCCATGACGACATCGGTAACACCCGTCCACTCGCCCGCCGAGAGAACCAACCCCCATGACTTGCCGCCATCCGACGAGCGATACAATCCACGTTCGCCGCCTTTGGACCAGAGCGGCCCCTGTGCGGCAACGAAAACGGTATCCGAATCGCGAGGGTCCACCAGAACTTTCGAGATATGCTCTGACTCTTTCAGCCCCATGTTCTTGAACGAGCCACCACCATCGTGGCTCACGTAAACGCCGTCGCCATACCCTACGTGTCGCCCACCCACATTCTCGCCCGTCCCCACCCAGATCGTCGCACGATCATTCGGGTCGATCGTAATACACCCGATGGAGTACGAACCGTAGTTTTCAAAGATCGGCTTCCACGTCGTACCGGCATTGACGGTCTTCCAAACGTTTCCAGAACCAACAGCCACGTACCAGGTGTTGGGTTGCTCCTGATCTATTGCCAAATCCGCAATGCGACCCGACGTGAGCGCCGGCCCAATGTTTCGAAACTTGATCGCACTAATCGTCGAAGTCGACAACGTCGTCTTGGGCGAGTCGTC
This sequence comes from uncultured Pirellulaceae bacterium, assembly GCA_964471695.1. GTDB lineage: Bacteria > Planctomycetota > Planctomycetia > Pirellulales > Pirellulaceae > CAYYHV01. The sequence goes on along the minus strand of CAYYHV010000209.1, from coordinate 5,709 downwards.
TTCCTCCTTCTCTTGTGCCAAGCCAAAACTGATCATCCAAAGAACAAGAAGCAGCACAAGTTGCAGAGGTTTGAGCATGGGTAACCGTGAGTCGCTGAAGTGGATTAGTGAAAGTGCCAAAAGATCAGTGTGAATTGACAAGTCCATCCTTTCAAGCAGAAAACGAGCTCAACGTAAGCACATCACCACAACGCGAAACAGATTACGGAAACCAGCCCACCTCAATCGGCATTTCCACGCGGTGCAGTGAGCACAAATTGCGTCAACGACTTTTCAGTAAAAAGTTCAATTCTGGTTGACTTCACTTTAAAGGCCGGTAAAGAGCAAACGCCCTTCATGCCCCAAATTCAATCGCAAATCATCTTTGCCCCAAAACCACCAAGCAGCCTTTTATCCACGAAGCGTTTGCGCTGTTCCGGCAATTCGGCAACCTTGTTACCGGACGAATATCGCGACGAGATAAAATTCCTTTCTTAAGAGCAGCCGAACTTGAAATTCGTGTGGGGATTTGCAGATTGACCTATACTCAATCGAAGCGTGTGATTCTCCTGGGGGACGATACTGTGAAGCGAATGCTGACGACTTCCTGTGTAAAAATTCGCGCCATCGTCGTTGTTGCGATCACCCTACCGACAAGCCATCTAGCGTTTGGACATGGTACCGCCGTCTCTCCGATCAGCCGCGTTAGGTTGGTTTATGAATCCAACCCCGAATCACCAAACTTTCCGTTGGCCGCCAATGCAGTCGCCCTTGATGGCACATCGTCGTACTACACGTGGAATGAAGTCTCAAGAAACATTCCTCAGGCCGTAACTTCTGGGCTGCCCGAAGGGTTCGACTACTCACCGTGGATTCCGGATGGTCAGCTCGGAAGCGCAGGGCGAGTCGATCCCAGCAACCGAACGTACCTGGGATTGGATCAAGTCAGTTCAGACTGGCCGACAACACCGGTCGATGCAGGATCCAACTTGTCCATCGACTTTCTTGCGACGGCTCCGCACGACCCCAGTGTATGGGACGTATGGATGACGACGCCAGATTGGACACCCGATCTGGAACTGAACTGGGAACATATGGAGTTTCTCGGGCGGCCAGACGCAACGCTTACCGATCTCCATTACCAATTTGACGTCAACATCCCCGCCGACCGTAGCGGACACCATGTCATTTGGATTGCCTGGCAACGTGACGATCCCGTTGGCGAAGTCTTCATCTCGACTTCTGATGTTATGGTCAGCCTACTTGGTGACTTTGACGGAAGTGGCACACTCGATTGTGCAGATATTGATGCGATGGTGATGTCGATTGCCGATCAAACACCTCAACCTGAATTCGACTTGAATGGCGACGGCAACGTTGATGGTGGCGACGTATCCACTTGGCTGGATCGAGCCGGTTCATTGCCTGGCGATGCCAATCTCGATGGGGTGACCGATGTCAGCGACTTTAATGTTTGGAACACCAACAAATTCAATGACGGCACAGGCTGGTGTTCCGGCGATTTCTCAGTCGATGGATTCGTGGATGTCAGCGATTTTAATATCTGGAACACCAACAAGTTTCAGTCGGCGGCGATGCAGGTGCCCGAACCTGCAGTTTGGCCATGGCTGGTTGTAGTATGGGTATTTCTAACGCGGAGTTTCTCGTTGGTACCCAGTCGGCGAACTTGCGGCTGATCGCTGGAGAGCAAAACCGTCAATCGTGTTCCGCCTCAAAATACTGACTCTTCTCCAGGTAAAGAGCCTGGTTCTCAAAGTCAAAGACGAGATTGAACCGCTTCAGAAAATCTCCGCCAAGTACGCTGAACTTCTGCTTGCCGATTGCTCCTGAGAAAAAAGACACGGGCGCATCTTCGATCTCTGTCTTACCAACACGGAACTTGGGCAAGCTGATTCTTCTCGTCGCTAGTTTGTTTCCGGCCGAGTCTTTGACTTCGCTTTCTTCGAGGACTTCGTGCTCTGAAAGGAAAGGATGTTTCGCAACAAACACGTCGTCCAGCAGCGCAAAACCGCTATATCCTGAATGGATCATAAACGGATGCTCGGCATGCTTGCCTCCGCTATGCACGGCGCCCGTAATAAACATCATTCCCCCGTCGGTTTCCATGCGTAGCTTCTGCCATTTCTTAACGGTAACCGGAAGATTGGTGAGCAAGCGAATCTCCGATCGGTCGAAGTCGATCGCAAGAATCTTGGATGCTAGTTGTGCTGGGCCCAACTTACCGTCCGTATCGTGCCCGGAATGCAGGCCTTCGAATAAGGTGACCGTTTGAGGTGTCAGTTGCGCAATTCTCAATGAATGGCCTTTCCCAACTCGCGACGTGGATTGCCCACCCCAGCTCTGCACGTCCGCGTTCTCATTCAGCGTGATCTCTCTGAAACGTTCCGTCGTAGCCTTCGTTAGTGACACAGAGTTAACCGCAGTGTGAAACATCAAATTGAGCGAAATCGTATTATTGAGCGTGGCGGGAATCGAAATATTGTTCCACTTTGTCAATCGAAACGGAATCACCTGCGTCTGCACCTGCGGCTTTAACGCATGGGCCGTGATGACATTATTCGCAGCACCAATCCACTGCCGAACGTCCTCTTTAGGAAATACGACTCCCATCCTTTCACCATTTGGGTCAAGCATCACGGCTGATGGAATACTAGAAAGCCCGTGTTTCTTCATCTGCTCGCGCCAAATGGGATTCCCCTTATCCTTTTGGTATCCCTGACCAACTTTGAAGTCCAGTAGAACGACTCGGTCACGGGCCCAAGCCTGGAACTCCGCATGATTGATGATCTTCTCACCCTGAGTATTGCAAGGTGGACACCAAGGACGGCCGTTGATCTCCATTAGAATGGGCTTGCCGGTCTGGGCGGACTCGGCCGCAGCGTCGTCCATATTGGTGTGCCATTTGACCACATTGTTACGCTGCGGTTCCTGCCAAGCAGATACCTTAGTGTCCTTCGCGCATAAGCCAAGCAAGGCCTGCAGAACACCAATGGCGACGAAATGGACTTTCAATTGTCGCATGAACCTACCTCCGGTGACCGTTCAAGTATCGTGTTGCGTTGCATTCTAGATGAATGCATCATTCTTCATAGCTCGACTGGACTTATTCGTATCCAACACGATTCGTTCTGCATAACTTCGTGCAGCACAGACATCCTGAGTGCCGGGGAATGACTTCACTACGGTTTACCTTGGCCATCAAACCAGGCCATGAGCTTCGGCAAAAGAGTAAAATAGTCAGCAGACCATAGAAGATTGATGCAAGAGATTGTCGACGATTTGCCGCCGTTGCATCCACGGATCGCCACCACACCACCCCATAAACAAAACTGCCAGCGCGGCGTAAGCCGGCTGGCAGTTTCAGGCGTTGGACAACAACGCCTTCGCGCTGGGGAAGCGTACTCTCAACATTAGCAGACGTCGGCGAATCCGCAACGAAACGAGATCATTTGGCAAGTGTTTCTTGCGGTGTTTAGTGTGCGGATCAGCACACCTCCAAGTGTGCCCAATTCAAGTGATTCGGGAAAACTCAGCGAGAACAGGAACAGGCGCTAACAACCCCGAAGTGGCGGCAGCACCTAGCCTTGGGCGTTAGCCCAAGGTCCGCCACAAGAAAATACCCACCAGCCCCGAAGGGGCGACACCAAACCCCACGCTCTTTCCATTTGCAACACGTCGGATCGCCAACCAATGAATTCGACGAATCTGGTTAAATCCCCATCAACACAAACGGAGACATGCTGTCGCCCCTTCGGGGCTTTGACGCTCACGCCGAGCCGGGACCATGGACTGACGTCCATGGCTAAGTGCTGTCGCTCCTTCGGAGCTGATTCCTGCGGAACCGTGCGGAATCTTCACGAAAGGGCGGCAGCCCAATAGCCACGGAGTGGCGGCAGCACCTAGCCTTGGGCGTTAGCCCAAGGTCCGCCACAAGAAAATACCCACCAGCCCCGAAGGGGCGACACCAAACCCCACGCTCTTTCCATTTGCAACACGTCGGATCGCCAACCAATGAATTCGACGAATCTGGTTAAATCCCCATCAACACAAACGGAGACATGCTGTCGCCCCTTCGGGGCTTTGACGCTCACGCCGAGCCGGGACCATGGACTGACGTCCATGGCTAAGTGCTGTCGCCCCTTCGGGGCTTGGGGCCGTTCGCTAACCGATACCATGAGCTGTTGCTAATTGGAGCAGAATCCTTCGTCTTCGGCGAAGCATCGTACAGAATAGGACGCTTCCTAAAAGAATAAAGCCGGATGGTTCTGGAACACTTTGCGTTCCAATTCGGAAGAGGACTCCGTTGCCTTGGATGTTATCGTCCAAGTTTCCGTATCGCCAGACGCCTTCATTGACGGATGAAATGGGTACGTTATGGACGACGTTTTCGTTGATCGCGGTGGGACCATTGGCGTAGGTTCCAACAAAATCGGCTACCCGAAAAATATTAGATTCATTGAAAATCTGAAAAAGCAAGTGGTCCGTATTCTCCCAGCCGGGAGTTGTGTCCTCCGAAGTATTGACCATTTCCATGTCGGGGTTTGTTGAATACCCATCCAAGACCTGAAACCAACTACGACCTGATGTAGGTGTTGTGTATCGATGAACTTGGACCCAATCACGTTGATCAGTTTTGATTAAATCAAACCCACCACCGTCGCTGGTTGCCCCTTGGTTAGTGCCATTGGACAAATCTAAAGTACCTGAGATCGTTTCCCTGATGTTCCCATTTCCATCATCCGTAAACGTCCAGACAAGATCTGCATTCGTTTTGGCTGGACAAAACAGAATCAGCACTAAAAGAGTCAACAGGGGAAGTGTGGTCAGTGTTGCGTTGTTCATTGAGTTTCCGACAAAAAGATTGGTTAACGGTAACCTAAACGACACCCCCTGACACAAATTTTTGTTTCCATTTTCCTTGGCGCCACCTGATCCCTGCAGAATCTTGAAGCCAAGCCAAATGGCCCATGCCAAAGCTCGAAAGGGCGACAGCCACATAGTCGCGGAGTGGCGACAGCACTTAGTAGGCTTGGGCGCAAGCCCAAGGTCCGTCAAAAACCCCACCAGCCCCGAAGGGGCGACAGCAATCAACCAACGTGCTCGTTCTCGAACACGTATTTCATGTCAAATTCGATATCGTGCCGTTCTAACAACTCAATGTACTCATCCCTGAACGACTTAGTCGCATGATGCGTCTTCTGATTCTGAACGTACACCTGGACGGATTCAATTTGCGAGTAGCTAACGGTAAAAGCACCAAAACCCGCTTGCCATTGGAACTTCGTTGCCCACTTCGACCGATGGGATTCATTCAACCACTTCGAAGAATTAGCCTTGATATCACGGACACAATCGGAAACCGATTTTGATGCGGGTAAGAAACATAGGATGTGGATGTGATCCTCGGCTCCTCCAATTTCAACGAGACGCCCATTCAATTTCCGAATGATACCACCGATGTACTCATACAGCGGTTCTTCGATCTTCTCGGCGATTAGCCTCTTACGGTACTTCGTGCTGAACACGACATGGTACGTCAATTTCGAAAAGGTACTCATTGAACTCACCGTGTGCGACGAATGGTTTCAGCGATGTTACGGGAGAATTTGAATCAACGCGAATGAGAGACATTCTGTCGCCCCTACGGGGCTTTGGGGCACACGCGCCCACCGGCACCATGGACTGACGTCCATGGCTAAGCCCAAGGTC
>CAYYHV010000208.1:12485-13212 GCA_964471695.1 uncultured Pirellulaceae bacterium | reverse complement strand
ACCGAACTTTGCTTACGAGTTGGTTGTCAGCCGTTCGACGGAAGAGCAGCGAAAAGATTTGGATTTAAGCAATTGGCGTTTGGCGTTTTGTGGCGCCGAACCTGTGCGTCCCGCCACGCTTCAGCAATTCAGTGAGGCGTTTGCCGTGAGCGGCTTCCGTCACGATTCATTCTATCCTTGCTACGGTTTGGCGGAGAGTACGTTGCTCGCAGCCGGTAATATCGGGCCGTCTGAACTTACGTTGCGTCGAGTCGACCGGCTGGCGCTGGGTGAGAATCGCGTCGAAGTCTCGACGAACGACGATAACAGCTCTCAAGTTTTGGTCGGTTGTGGTGCCGCAATTCACGGTCAGCAGATTGCCATTGTGAATCCGGCGACGCGAGAGCGTTGCGAGGAAAACGTGATTGGCGAAGTCTGGGTGCAGGGCGAAAGTATTGCCCAGGGATACTGGGGGCTGGAAGATGAATCCGAGGCGACTTTCCGCGCTACGATTGCGGGAGCTACCGATGGTGGGAAGTATCTCCGCACCGGCGACTTGGGATTTGTATTGGACAACCATCTGTTCGTGACGGGGCGCGTAAAGGATGTGATCATCATTCGCGGACGCAACCACTACCCGCAGGATATTGAACGTACCGCTGCCGACTCGCACGAGGCTTTGCGTTTGGATTCGGGTGCCGTCTTTACCATCGACTCGGAAAGCGGCCAGGAGCAGTTGGTTGTTGTT
>CAYYHV010000208.1:0-12475 GCA_964471695.1 uncultured Pirellulaceae bacterium | reverse complement strand
GTACGTCGCTCCGTATCTGAATCTCACGAATTGGAAGTATTCCGAGTCGTGTTGATTCGCCATGCCAACTTGCCGCGAACAACGAGTGGCAAAGTCCAGCGAAACCTCTGCCGCCAACAGTTGGTTGCCAGTGAATTGAAGGTACTCGCGGATTGGCAACGTCAGACGGACCAGGGAGACTCGACCACTGCGACATCCAAATCGGAACGCTTCAAGCTTGATGACCGCCCAATGACTCCGGACGAAATTGACCGATTGGGCGAGCGGGTCGAGAGCTGGTTGCTGAACTGGTTGGTGCAACGCGCGGCAATTCCCAAGACGGAAGTTCATCGTGACAAACCGTTTGCGGAATACGGGTTGGACTCGCTTACCGCTGTTGAGCTCAGTCAGGAATTGGAAGACTGGCTCGGTGTCGAAGTCGTTCCGACAGTGGCGTGGAATTATCCCACACCTGCCACTTTGTCCGTCTACTTGGCTCGTGAAGCCAGCGGGGCAAACGCCGCGGAAGCCGAAGCGGCTGCAGCCGAGGTGAATGTGGACGTCGAGGACGAGTTTGCCCAGTTGCTCGCAGAAATCGAAGGGTTGAGTGACGACGAAGCCAAATCGATGCTCGAAAACGAGTAGCGGGGATTACGGGCCGACTGTGCGGCGTCATCAATACGGGATGAGTCGCGGCTGCTATAATCGGTCGGATGAAATCTTCTTTACCTTACCCACGCCGCAGTCATTCACGTAGCGGCGTATCGACTTTGGCCATTTTGATCGGACTTGGCGTCGCATTCACGCTCACCTGGTTCGTCGTCGATTGGTTCTGGGCCTATTCCGCGGACGTAAAGCGTAGCTATGTCGGCAAGAATCGTTGCGCCGAATGCCACTCCCAAGAGTTTGAGGATTGGTCGGGCTCGCATCACGATCTGGCGATGGATTTGGCGACAGATGCCACGGTGCTCGGCGACTTTAATGATCAGCAGATCGAACACTTTGGCATCACGACAACCATGTTTCGTGACGGCGAAAAATTCATGGTAAATACGGAGGGGCCAGACGGTTCGCTTCAGGACTTCGAAGTCAAATACGTCTTTGGCGTCGATCCGCTTCAACAGTACATGGTCGAGATTGAGTCGCCTGGTTCGGGACAGGTTGATGCGGTCGGCCGAGTCCAGGTTTTGCGGGTGAGTTGGGACACGACAAAGAATGCGTGGTTTTATCTCAAACCGCCCGACGTGGATGAGAAGCTCAGCCCCAAGGACCCACTGCACTGGACTGGTTCGGCTCAGAATTGGAACCACATGTGCGCTGAGTGCCATTCCACGAACCTTAAAAAGAACTTCGTCGTGGCGGAGATGCGATACGCGACGACGTTTGACGAGATCGACGTCAGTTGTGAGGCATGTCACGGCGCAGGCAGCCTCCATTCCAGCCTCGCTTCGGCTTGGTCACCTTTTTGGGATCGAAAACACGGGAAGGGATTGACCAGCCTCAAGTCGGGGGAGGCAATGACGGAGATTCAAGCCTGTGCGCCGTGCCATTCGCGTCGCAGCCTCGTCGCGACAGGGTTTCAATGTGGACAAAATTACTACGATCACTTTGCCAACGAGGTCTGTCGTTCGTCGACTTACTACTCGGATGGTCAGATGCTCGACGAAGTCTACGTGTACGGTTCGTTCTTGCAAAGCAAGATGTACGCGAAGGGGATTCGATGTACCGATTGCCACAACCCACACAGCACTCGGTTGAAGCATGAGGGCAACAAAGTCTGTACGTCGTGTCATCAACATCCGGCAGGGAAGTACGATACGACGGCTCACCACCATCACGAGGCGGGTTCGGCTGGAGCCTCGTGCGTGAATTGCCATATGATGGCGACGCCGTATATGGCAGTCGATTATCGCCACGATCATAGCTTTCAAATTCCGCGTCCCGAGTTGTCGTTGGATTTGAAGACGCCGAATGCATGTACTGGTTGTCACCTCGACGTAGAGGCTCTTCCAGAAGAGAAACGCGGCAAATTAGAATCGTATGCCGATTGGATGCAAGCGGCTCGAGATGGCGACGAAGTGATTGCGAAGGAGTTGGAGAAATGGGACCGCTGGTCGGCGGAGAAAACCAACGAGTGGTATGCCAATTCGAAGTTAGAAAAAGTTGATTTTGCGACGACGTTGAAACGAGGCTTCGATGGGGACATTGGGGCTGGCCCTGATCTGGCGAAACTAGCCACTAACAAAAAAGTCTCTGGCATGATTCGCGCCAGCGCCTTGCAGCACCTGCGAAACTATCCGGTCCCAACGGGGGTTGCAGCGGCAACCGAGGGGCTGAAAGATCGTGACCCTATGGTGCGGGGCGAGGCGATTCCGTTCTTCGACGGATTATCTGGTGCGAACCGTGTTCCCTTGCTCAGCGCTTTGCTGAATGATCCGGTACGTCACGTCCGGATTCAGGCGGCGATTGCCCTGTCAGATGCTCCCAAATCGACACTTTCCAAGCAGGAGAAGAAGCGGCTGGAGGCGTCGCTGGACGAATACCGGAAAGCTATGAATGTGAATAGTGATCAGGCTCCGGCGCATATGGCGATTGCTCTGATTGAGGAGCGATCGGGGAATGTTCGAGCTGCCGAAGATGCTTATCGTCGTGCGATTATAGTGCAGCCGCTTGTGACGGGGCCGCGATCCAATTTGGCGGCTTTGCTAGAGCGGACCGGTCGAGCCGGCGAGGCCAAACTTTATCGTCGCGATGAATTGGATTTGATGGTTCGCGATTCCAAGTTGGCTCCGAACGATGCCAATCTTCAATATCGTCTGGGCTTGGCTTTTTATCTGAATGGTATGTATGAGCTCGCCGAATCGACGATGCAAAAGTCGATTGAGCTCGCCCCAGATAACCCAAATTTTATCCTGCCTCTTACGTTGCTTTATCAGAAGCAAGGAAATTATTCATCGGCAATCCGCTTCGCGGACCGATTGTTGGAGATCGATGCGGCCAATACGATCTATCAGCAGTTGCGAAGTGATCTCGAGAAACAGCAAGCTGCAACGGAATAGAACGAGGCTTTGTGGATCAGATCGAAGACTCGACATGGCATCCGTGAGTACCATTTGACACTCACGAGGGTTCCGCAGGTGTAGGTGCTCTGCCAGCGTCGAGCTTGGCCTTGGCGAGACCACGCATTACTTGTCCACGGTGTCTGGTTCAACAAGTTGCCGAACTCGGCACAACCGTCCGTGACGATGCCCAACGTCCGGACTGAGTACAAGTTCGTACCAATCTGCGCAGCGCTGGCCACGTTTCCCTTGCGATAGTTTCCGTTTAACCGCTAAAATTCTTGATTGCGGCAGGGAATCTTAAAACAGCTTCGCATACTGCGAAGAACCTTTCTTAGACAGGAGTTTCACTATGGCAACCGTGACCGAACCGGCCAAGCGACCGCAGATTCGACAAACGCAATGCTTCATCGGAGGCCAATGGACGCCGGCTGCCAGTGGCAAGACTTTTCAAACCATCGACCCGGCGACTGAAGAGGTCATTTGCGACGTCGCCGAAGGTGACAAGGCGGATGTTGATGCAGCAGCCAAGGCGGCTCGGGAAGCTTTTGAGAATGGCCCGTGGAGTCGGATGGACGCACGAGATCGTGGCCGACTGATGTACAAGTTCGCGGACATGATGGAAGAAGAAGCCGATGAGTTGGCGGCTTTGGAATCATGGGACAATGGCAAGCCGATTCGCGATTCTCGAAACGCAGATGTCGTATTAGCCATCGACTGCATACGCTACTACGCGGGGCTGGCCGACAAGATACAAGGCGATACCATTCCGATCCGTGGTGATTACTTTTGTTATACGCGTAGCGAACCCGTAGGTGTTGTTGGCCAGATTATTCCTTGGAATTTTCCCATGCTGATGGCGGCTTGGAAGTGGGGGCCAGCGTTGGCTGCAGGTTGTACGATTGTGATGAAGCCGGCCGAGCAGACTCCGCTGACTTGTCTGCGAATGGCGCGATTGGCCCAGAAGGCAGGTATTCCGGATGGCGTTATCAACGTGATCCCCGGCTATGGTCCGACTGCAGGTGGTGCCATTGTCGAGCACCCGGACATCGACAAGGTGGCATTTACTGGCGAGCATATTACGGCCCAGATCATCATGAAGAACGCAGCCCAGACGCTCAAGCGATTGACGTTTGAATTGGGGGGAAAGAGCCCCAACATCATCTTTGCGGATGCCGATATTGATGCAGCTATTCAGGGTGCCCACTTCGGTTTGTTCTTTAATCAAGGGCAGTGCTGTTGTGCCGGTAGTCGTGTGTTTGTGGAAGATAGCATTCATGACCAGTTCATTGATCGGATTTCTCAGATTAATGATAAGCGACGACTGGGCGATCCGTTTGACCCAGCCACGGAGCAGGGGCCGCAAGTCGATCAGGCACAGTTCGACAAGATTATGGGCTTTATCGAGAAGGGAAAAGAGCAGGGAGCCACATGTGTCACGGGTGGGAATCGCTTTGGCGATAAGGGTTACTTTATTGAGCCAACAGTGTTCGACAATGTGAGTGACGATATGGATATTGCTCAGAAAGAAATATTCGGCCCAGTCATGTCGGTGCTGAAGTTCAGTGAAGTGGAAGAAGTCATTGAGCGTGGCAACAACACGTTCTACGGATTGGCTGCCGCTGTCTGGACGAGTGATGTCAAGAAAGCTCACCGTATGGCCGCAAGACTGCGAGCTGGCACGGTCTGGGTCAATTGCTACGATGTTTTCGATGCCGCCGCACCATTCGGTGGGTTCAAGATGTCAGGAATTGGTCGTGAATTGGGCATCCGTGGCTTGGATGCCTACACCGAGACCAAAACCGTGACGGTTAAGTTGTAAGCCGATTGATTTATGCTCGCAGATAAATGGGTTGCCAGCCTAAAGCCGCCAGGTCTTGCCTGGTGGCTTCAACGTCCAGGGACTATCCAGCAGTGCCAGGTCTTACTACGAAAGTTTGAAAGCCGCGGGTTCCGATTCGTTTCGACCAATCCGGTTTGGTTAGATCGAATGCTGGCTGTAAGTGAGGCCAACGATCCAGCAGGCATTTGAGTGCAAAGTGGTTCTCTGTGCGAGCCAGTTTCATCCCCAGGCAAGTGTGTGCGCCACTACCGAAAGACATGTGGTAGTTGGTCAGGCGATGAATATTGAACTCGCGTGGATTCTCAAAGCGCGCTGGGTCGTAGTTCGCTGAAGCGATCAGCGGCGTGATCATCTCCCCCCTCGCCAGTGCGGCTCCGCGGAACTCCATGTCTTGCGTAACGTATCGAGGTTTGCCAAGTTGAAGCGGTGAGGCGTACCGTAGGACTTCTTCCGATACCTGACTGGAGAGCGACCAGTCAGACATCAGTTCCTGCTTGGCGACAGGGTGTGTGAAGAGGGCAAAAAGTGAATTGCTGATCAGATGTACGGTTGTTTCATGTCCCGCGGCCAGCAGCAAGAAAACCATTGCGACCAATTCTGTTTCGTTCAGTCGATCTCCCTCATGTTCTGACTGGACAAGTTGAGTCATCAAGCCCGGACGTGGATTCTTTTTGACGACTTCGAATTGCTCTTTTAAGTATCGAATGATCTTGCGGAGGCTGAAGCCCAGCCATAGCAAACTGGTCAATGACGTGACGCCAGAAAATGGACGGAACCATTCGCGAAATTGAGTCCGGTCTTCCAAAGGTAATCCAAGGAGTTCGCAGATGGCCGTCAGTGGAATTTGCGCAGCATAGTGCTCAATCAGATCGACTTGGCCATCACGTTGTGCAATTTTTGCGGCGATGTCCAACTGGGTCGTTGCAATCTGTTCAATTTGGTCCGACATGCCTTCAATGTTTCGCAGTGTGAAGGCCTGATCCACAATCGATCGCAAGCGACGGTGATCGGTTCCGTCAACAGAAAGCATGTTGGTTGCCAGTGCCATGAGCGACCTTGGGAACATCCACTGCATCGGGATGAAATTCTTGCGACCGGCGTTGTTGGGGTCGCGAGCAAATCGCTCGCAGTCCTTAAAGACGTCGTTTACAGCATCATAAGTTGTTGCTGCCCAAGTTTTGCCAAGGAATGGCATGCGGACTCGTATGACTTCGCCTTGCTCGCGGAGCTGGGTAAAGACGGACCACGGATCGTCTCGGAACTTGCGGTCTGACGTGGCAATCTTTGGTATCTGCTGAGTCGCCATTTCGGTTAACTCTCCTGATGGTTGGGTTAGTATCAGGATATCGTTCAGCAGATCTAGGGATTCGGAAAACTCTTTATCTTGCCAGTTTCGTCGTATTCCAGAGTGACGACACTTCCGTTTGCATCCAGGCTACGACGGCCGGCTTCGAGGATCGCCGTGACGTAGGTTGTCGTTTGTACTGTTGCCAGTTGCGTATGGAAATCTGAGGGCGAGGCGTTGTAGTCTTCTCGAATCGCCACCGCAGCTTCGATAAAAGTCGCAATGCTCTTGTATCCATACCCTGATTGGCCTGCAAAATCGCCTTCGGCATTCGGTTCGTACTTCATGAAGAGTGGGTTTGCCGAAGCGTAGCCAAATTGATCGGTCGCGATCGAGTATCCGCGATGCGCTTGATCCACGGTGACTTCTCCCTCGTGTCCCATGTAAAAAACCGTTGTTGTGAGTGCACGTCGCTGCGCGGTGCGATCCACGATGAAGTATAGACGGCTGTGCCTCGATTGCCGGATTGGAAATTCTCCCAATCGACGGTAAGCGTAATCGTATCTTCCGTGTTGATTGTTTGAGCCGTAGCGACTCCAGATGCTGCCGAGGCGTGGACGCTGAGTGGCCGAGCCATGTGTCGAATGCTCCAGGCGTGGAAGTCGATATGGTGGGCATTCAGGTAGTAACTGATGTCGCTCGACTTGCCTGCCCAGCTTCGGAATGTTTCGAGCTGCGATTTCGGTTGACTCATATAAGACTGAAAGAAGCTGAAGTCACCCAATCCACGAATCCGATCCCGAGCGTCGGCGTAAATCGGGTCCCAGCGTTTGTGGACTTCCATCGCCACCAGAACGTTGTGTTTCTCCGCCGCTGCCTGCAATGCCAGGTGATCGGTCAATGTTTGAACGATAGGTTTGGCGATCAGAACGTGGCATCCACGCTCAACGGCCGCCATGGCGATCTCGAAATGGGTATTGTCGGGCGTAAAGACGGTTACCACGTCACCGGGAGTTAGTGAGTCCAGAGCCTGACGGTAGGAAGCGGGATCGGAGCTCGTCGTATCCGAAGGAAAAGTATCAATCGACAGATCAAGACCCCTATAACACTCGCCGATGACCGCTTCGAGGTGCTTGCGTATGCCGGGAAATTTTGTCCCGTTGGTGCCCGCCATCAACAGACGCTTCACGAAATTGCGACGCCGAAGATCGAACAAGCTCAGAGCCACAACGCCGGCGCGTTTATCAGAACTGGATGCGGAACCATGCACATATCCGGTGGTATACTCGCCAGTGCCGACCATTAAAACGTTGATCATGATTTCCTCAAAATCGTTCTAGGAACGAACAAGCAGGTTTGTACTATTGGAACGCTAGATTATCACTTGCGGTCGCAGTCGAGAACGGCAGGTGCATCGGCAGGCGCGGTATACTCGACTCAAAAACGCTCGGAAAACGGAAGGATACTAATGCCAAGCAAACGCGTTACGTTTCAGAATCAATCGGGTACGACGCTTGCCGGGATTATCGATTGGCCCGACGACGCACCGCAGGCTTTCGGTGTTTTCTCGCATTGTTTTACTTGTTCCAAGGACTTGAAGGCGATCGTTCGGATTAGTCGTGGATTGGCTGCGCAAGGTATTGCGATGCTGCGATTTGACTTTCAAGGGTTGGGGGAAAGTGAAGGCAGCTTTTCGGATTCAAATTTTTCCACCACGATCGAAGATGTTCAGTCCGCAGTCGACTTTCTGAGCGAGTCGCATGCGGCGCCGGTATTGCTTATTGGGCATTCGCTTGGTGGAGCCGCAATGATGGTCAAGGCGTCTTCGGTGCCATCGGCACGCGGATTGGTTACGATTGCAGCCCCGTCGTCAACTCAGCACCTCGCTGACTTTCTGGCTGGGCAAAATGCGGACATCATGTCGAAGGGAGAAGGCGTCGTTGAAATCGGCGGACGGTCACATCGGCTGCAACGACAATTGATTGATGACCTTCGCGGGTTCGATCTCGAACCGTCGATTCGCAAGATTAACGTTCCGCACATGATTATTCATCCACCGGAAGACAAGACGCTACCGTACTGGCATGCCGAAAAGCTCTGTGAATTCACAGGAGGCGCGAAGACGCTGATTACGCTGGACGGTTCCGACCACCTGCTCGTTAAGCAACCGGGAGACGTGGGTTATGTCGCCACCTTGATTGGGGCCTGGATTAAGCGGCAACTCGCGTAAAGTCAACGGAGTCGAGGCATCGTTAAGTCTTTGGGTGACGTTCTTGTGGCTTTCGGCGATAGCACGCATGAAATGCTGCTAGGCCGTCTCTGCGACCCGACCGAGCGTATCGAGGAATGCTGCCGAAGTGAACGGCTTTTCGAGCAGTGCGAGGACGTTGCCGAATTTAATAAAGTCGTGAAGGTTTTCGCGACTGTAGCCACTCATCATTGCGACGGGCAAATCGGGGAAATCGTTGGCGAGGCGTTCGACGACTTGGCGCCCATCCATGACGGGCATACGAATGTCGACAAAGACGCCGTCAATTTCAACCTTGGTTTCCCGAAGGAATGAAATGCCTGCCGGGCCATTGTCGAAGATGTGTGCAGTCCAACCATGCGATTGAGCGACTCGCTCAGCGACCTCCAGCACTTGAGGTTCGTCGTCGATGACGACGACATTGCCCGTCTTGGGCAAAACTGGGACTCGAGAAGGCGTATCCGATACTTGTTCGGAGGCTGGGCCAAGGGTCGCCGGAAAGTAAACTCGAAATGAAGTTCCTTTTCCGACTGAGGAACGGACTCGGATAAAACCGCTATGCTGGTTGACCAAGCCGTAGACGAGTGCGAGCCCCAGGCCGCGTCCTTGTAGATTGTCGGAGTAGAACGGCTCGAAAATTCGTTCTATTTTTTCTTCCGAGATTCCGGCTCCATTGTCGGCGACTTCGATGTAGGAAAAGACGCCACGGGATTCTCGCTTGCCAAATAGCGTGGGGTCGTTCACATCCATGATGGCTTCTTTTCCCACCGAAATCTGGATGCGCCCCTGGCGCGGGTCAATTGCGCGATGCGCATTTGTGACGAGATTCAGGACAATCTGTTCAGCTTGCGTGAAATCGACACGAGCGAGAACCTCTTCCTGAGCCGGTTTGAGGATGACCTCATGCTGCCGACTGAATCCAGAACTTAGGAGCGGCATCATGCCGTCGATCAGATGAAAGAGGTTGTAACATTCGATGGCGGCCGGTTGTTTGCCCGCGTACATCAGCATCTTGCGACTGAGTTGGGAAGCCTTATCGGCCGAGCTGATGATGCTGTCGACATAGGCTCGACGTTGCTCATCCGTAGGATCGGTGTTCTTCAACAAGTCCGCATTGCAGCGTACTCCAACCAGCAGGTTATTGAAGTCGTGTGCCACGCCGCCTGCCAACGCCCCAAGACTGTCCATGCGTTCGGTGCGGGTGACACGTTCTTCGAGCAGTTTGTTGGCGTGACGGTTGCGCTCGTTTTCAGCGACTTCGAAACGAAGTTTGCGATGTACCATCCACAATCGCAGTAAGCTCAAGAAGAGAATGATGGCGAAGCTGGTGGCAACAATAAAGCCGAGCAGGGTGTACATCTGGAAGCGGTTGACGTCGTTGCGAGCCAAGTCGACGTGCCCTTCCAGTTCGCGTCGTTTCTGTTCCAGGTCGTTGGTTTCCTGTTTGAATTTGATCTTCTGGTCCGCGAACTCTTCGCGCTCTTTTTTGAAAACACGTTTGTTCTCGGCGGCAGTTTCCTGGTTCTTTTTAAGTTTGCTGTTCAGCTCGTCGAGTTCTTCGAGCAAGCGGACGACTTCGATATTCTGCTGTGGCGTGAAGCTGGATTCCAGAACGCGAATCGCCTCCGCTTCCTTGTTCGTCAAAATGTACGTTTTCAACAGAAGATATCGAAGGTTGACTCGCATCGACGGGTCGGTGATCGACTCTTCGAGCTCCGTCGCTTCTAGGGCGATGGCCAATGCTCGGTCGTTTTCGCCGCCTCGGAGAGCCATCTTCAACGCGCGAGTCGCCGAGGCTGCTTGAAAGTCGATCGAATTGATCTGCTTGGCCAGTTTTCGAGCTCGTTCCGCTGAGGTAATGGCATCCGGAAGTCGATCTCGTTGATCGACATAGGTGAGCGCCATGTTTGCGAAGAACTGAGTCCCCAGAAGGTTCTCTTTCTGCGCCGCATCGCGTAACTTGACCAGATCAGCCCGGACATCGCGAATCGGCGATTTGCGCATCAATTTGTTGCGCACCTCCAAGGCGTCGCATAGCAGTTGAGTGAAACGGAACGACGATTTCGCAAAGCTCTTTCGGATGGCGGTGATTTGCGAATCGGGGATCGGTTTCGACATTCCTCGATTCACAAGTATCTCGTGTTGCATCAACGATTTGAGAAAGTCATCGTCGATTTCGGCAATGGCGTTTTCGATTTCGCTGATGTAATTGAGTTTTTTCTCATTCTTGACGACTCGTTGATCATGAAACAAGCGAGATGCATAGAACCACATGCGGTAGCGGGCGTCGGCTGGTGCATCGGCGGTTGCGGCCTCGAATCGTTGTACGGCCTCGTCATAGACGGGACGACTTTTTTCGAAGCCCAATCTTGCCATCGTGGAAGATGCCGTTTGCATGAGCGCCGTTGACATGCCAACTTCATCGCCCAACTCTTTTGCTTCTCGATAGGTAGCTAAAGTGTTCGCAATACACTTTTCGAGATCAACGTTGGCTAAATAAGCCGAACGTTCGAGTTGAGCGAATACGTGAACCTTGGAGCCTACCGGAGTTGATGCTAGTTGTTTGGCGGTTCGGGCTTCCCATTCGATTTGTGCATGCGTTGTACCTACCCATGTGCACAGACACATGCAGCAGAATATTGTCGCGCGTAGAAAGATGATACGGAGTTGCATCGTTGGCTTATCTGGTTAGTCCCTAAGTAACGGACTGTAACCGCAAGTACAAAATAAGGCCAGTTGTCGGTTTGTAGTTCTACAGATTCTCCAGTTTCTCTGTTGTTTTCAGTCCCTAAATGGGTGGGCGGCCAGCCCCATTGGCTGGTTGAGTTTCGCTTACTGTTCGATGGAAGCCACTTCACGTCCGGCTCGAGTTGCCAGTGCTGAAAAGGTTGCGGAGTCGATTGCGTGATTGAGGAAGTGGACACTTCCGTCGGCCAATGCGAAGTGGTTGCCGGATTCATGCCAACTCCAGAATTGTTGCAGCAGTTGTGAGCTGTACCAGCGGTTTACGGACGACAACCCTCTAGCGGTGCTGGTGTAGTGCTCACACTCGCTGCCGCCGCAAATGGGCCAACCCCAACCCAGGTCACGAGGGATTCCACGTTCGCCAAGCAAAAGAGTTTTGGACGTACCGTCGCGAACGTCACGAAAGCGATGGCGGCTGTCGGTGTAAAGCAATCCGGATGATTTCGTCATTCCATCTTGCGGGCACCATCGAAGACTTTCTTTGTCGCCACTCACACCGAGATAGCTGCCTGGATAAAGAAAACCGGCGTTTGCCGATGTCGGTAAAGGACCATTGGGCCCGCTGGATAAGCCGCGGCCCCCGTTGGGATCACTCGGACAGACCAGCAACTCGACTTGTTTGGACGAAGGGTCAATGTTGTTGCGTGCTTGCAAGTCGCGCACCACCAACCCACAGTCGCGTTCCGTAATTTCGACGGTTTCGAACAGGAGTTTCTCCTCCATGTATGGGAGGAGCTGTAGCGTAAAACCCCACGCGAGCCCTTCTGTCCGTCGACTGCCCGCCGGCAATCGCTTCTTCGCGGCGTGGAATTGCTGCATCGCCATGCCGATCTGTCGCAGTCGACTTTGGCATTGGACCTTTCTTGCAGCCTCTCTCGCTTGCAACACGGCAGGCATGATAAGGGCAACGAGGACACCAATTATCGCAATGACGACGAGCAGCTCGACGAGTGTAAAGCCGAATCGGAGGGGTTTATTCGTCATTCTTGGTACTGGGTTTTGGGGTATTGAGTTTGAGCTTATGACTTCGAGCCCACATGATCAGGTTCGGTAGTAACCGAGCAATATTTGTTGTGTTCAACGAACGAACGGGTTAGATTGTACGCATTCGTAATTCCGCAAGAGGAAAAAGCCAGTGACGAAGATGCCCAATTATTCTTTCCATACAGGTTCCTGTATGAATTTGAATTGTGCAGAATCTCATCAGATTCTCCAAATCTCCGTCGTTCTGACGCTGCCTCGCCGCCCTGAATGCACAAATGTCTGTGGAATTGCGCCTCCGACCCAGTAAGTTTTGTGATGGGAATAGCTAATGC
>CAYYHV010000207.1:8058-13222 GCA_964471695.1 uncultured Pirellulaceae bacterium | reverse complement strand
TGTTTTCTGGTAGCCATCAAGTCGTAATTGGCTGAGCTTTTCTTCAATCGTATTGCATGAAACGCAGACGCTATTTAGAATGTTGCCAATGTTGTGCAAGACGCCCGTGGCGATTTCTGCTTTGCCGGCATCTCGAGACGCCCTGACGAGCTGTTCGGTAAGTTCCTCTCGCTCTTTCTCCATCAATTGTCGTTGATGCATTTCGTATGTCAGATTCTCATTCGACGCCTGTAATTCTCGCGTACGTTTGAGGACTTTGCGTTCCACTTCGAGATTGAGCTCTTGGAGAAGAGTCTAGCGGCGACACAGCATGATAAGTTCACCGCGAGCGGCGGTCACCGAGATAATGAGAAAGATGTCTTCAAAGACGACCCATGCCGCGTGTTCAAGCCAACGAAGCGATGAGGCATTGGCGATACCAAACACCGACTCGGAGAACCAGCGGCCCCGAATGTAGTGGTCGACGGTGACGACAGCAGACGCGGTGATCAGGACTTTCCAGTCTCGATAGAATGCCAAGATTGCCAGCGAGCCGAAAATGTGGAAGTGCGCTTCAATTCGACCGCCGGTCAGATGAATAAGTAACGCGGACCAGAGGGCTTGGCATACGGCGATGGTATGCCGAGTCGAAGCCGAACCGGGGACATAACGTACTGCCGCCAGTCCAGGGATAGTGATCGCCAATCCCATGACGGCTGCGATGAAAACATGAAGATGGACAGAATCGTGTCTGCCAAGCCAGGTAGACGGAGATACATAGAGGGCGAGAAAAATGCCCGCGAAGTATTGGAAAACCATCAAGTACGAAAAGATGCGGTTGGTTGTCTGGTCCAGCGCAAACTGTTGCTTGTCAATCAACCGCTGGGCTGCAGGTGAAATGTCCTGAGCGACGAGGAGTGAAGACGAAGCCGAAGATAGGCCGTCAGCGAACTGTCGGAAAAGTGTTTTCATTGCATACCTCTTATCAAACACCCATAAACGGGCGCGCGACGGATCGTGGCCGACTCTCCCTTGAGAATCGCCAGGATTGAATCAGTACCAACATTGGCTCCTTCATGCCCACGTGATCCCGTAATGCCACCGGAATACTGAAGCTGACTATGTCGGTCGTAAAGCAAAGTGTGCCCAGATGTGTAAACGCTAAATGCTTCTGCAAGGCGCGCGTCCTCGTCGAGGAGCAGACGAGAGTTCGGCAATCGTAGTGCACGCTGGGTGAGGCCGGTGTCAGCCCATTCTTTGGGTTCTTCGCTGGGAATGTAAGCGATGACGGTCGTCGAGGTCAGGTGATGGACTCGGCCGACTAGTCGCTCCAATTCGGACAAGGTGGCCGCTGTGCACGGACATCGAGGGTGGATGAACACCAGCAGTGACGTTTGGTCAGGCGTTAGGGAAAGTTCTTGCCGATGTGAATCGGAAAGGTGCTCGTTCGGAGAGCCATGGGGGCCAGCGGTCGAATCATACTTCAGCAAAACAGCTGCTGAGAGTACAAAAGCGACAAGGCATGCGAACCAGATAGCGATGAGTCGTCCATTCATCAGACGTTGACCTCGTTCGCCTCGGGATTTTCTGAGGGCGCTGGGTTTTCTGCAGATGACCGGTGCTCATTCGCGATTGTTATGCAGTTGCGTCCCGCGTTCTTGGCGTCGTACATGGCTTTGTCAGCCAGGTCAATCATGGCCATCGCGCTCAACTTGCCGTCTCGAGGGTTGGTCACGACACCTACACTGATCGTAGCTGGAATCGTGCTGTCGCCGATAATGATGTTGTCGCATTGGACGATCTCGCGGACTCGATTGCCGATGCTCGGGGCAATGTCCCGGTCGCACGCTGGAAGTACGATCAAAAACTCTTCTCCGCCATACCTGCCGACATCATCATATTCTCGAAGTACCGACTTTAGTCTCGTACCGATCTCTGCGAGGACTGCGTCGCCGACGAGGTGGCCATATCTGTCATTGATGGTTTTGAAATGATCGACATCAATAAAGAGTAAGGAGGTAGGTCGACGTGCGTCGCCGTTGAGCTTGAGCGATTGCTCGAGGATGGAGAGTATGGCTCGACGGTTCCACAAATCGGTTACGGAATCGTGTGAAGCGAGGTGCTCAAGTACGTTGCGGGCTCGGATAAGCTCTTCTTCCATGGCTCGACGTTCGTGAATCTCAAGTTCCAGCGACGCTGTCCGCTGGGCAATAAGATGCTGTAGTTCATCAAGCTTGCAACTGGCGACAGATGTTTGATGCTTCTTCTCTGTCAGTGTCATCGCAAGCTGCATGATCTCGACTTTGTCGAAGGGTTTCTTCAAAATCAACAGCCGATCAGAAACGCCAAGTCGTTCCACGATCTCTTGCCACGAATAGTCCGAGTAGGCGGTGCAGATGACAATGTTCAGTGTGGGGTCGACTTTCCAGAGTTCCTCGATCGTCGTCACGCCGTCCCATCCGGGAGGCATTCGCATATCGACGAATGCGACTGCGTATTCTTCTTCGTCCGCCATTCTTTTGCGAAGCAGTTCGACGGCGTCTTCTCCTTGGAAAGCAAAATCGAGAACGAAGTCCATCGTCGTTGTGGCTCGGTTTGCTGGAGGCAATTCACCAAAGAGTGCGAGTTCCAGATTGTTAATGGAATGATCGACTTGGTGGGTGGTTGCCAGAACTTTCGCGAAGTCGTTGTGGATGGACTCGTTATCGTCGACGACGAGAATGCGTGGGTTTGGATTCTTGAGTATCACGAAGAATTGCCCCTTCATGGCAAACGTAGTTACAGCAGCGCTTGCGAAACTCTAGGTTGCCTTCCCATGAGTAGCTCTCGAGGAAGTGACAACCGTGATGAATTGACGTCAAAGGCGTGAGGAGTCATCGGTACGATCTTCATTTTCGACGTTCATTGTCAATCGCGTGACGCCGTGGGATCGTTGTAACTGGGGGTGTGTCGTGTGACATCGGCGTTCAGGATTCGGTCTTTTCTGGTAGAGCCGCATTGGTGATGTCAAAGAGAATCGCCGCAGAATTCGCCGCGTTAAGCGCGACATTACGATTGTGCGGCCGAAAACGGCGTATTGCAGATAACAATCTCAACTGGTGGTGGCTTTTTGCCGCTTCAAATTTTCTTAGTTCGAACGGATACTGGAGACTAGCCGCGGTGTGTGTCATTTTCGCGGTAAGCGTCACTCTTACGAGGAATAGGTCGATGGCTTCGAGATTTCAAAACGCACGTAGAAACTCAGGTAAGAAGAAACGACTTCGCCTAGAGCCGTTGGAGGATCGTCGGGTACTGGCAACCACTGCAGGGTTGGTATCCCTGATGGGAACCGAGCTCGTCATCTGTGGTACGAGTGATGCGGATTCGATTCTCGTGACGCAGATAGAGGATCGCTATCTCGTGTCGGCGAGTTTTCTCACGGAAGGTCAATTCTTCGATGTGAGCGAAGTCAACAGCATCTCGATCAGTGGTGGTGCCGGCAATGACACGATCGTAGCGAATGCTACGAATGGCAACATCATGATCGATGGCGAAGCTGGCGATGATCGACTGTTTGGATCGAATGCGGTGGACATGCTCTTTGGTGGAACCGGTAACGATGTGTTTTTTGCCGGTAGTGGTAATGACATTGTTATGGGGGGGGATGGCGCCGATATCATCTACGGTGGAGCCGGTGATGATGATCTGATGGGGGGAGCTGGTGCTGACGAGATTTTTGCAGACGTAGGTAACGACACCGTCGAAGGAAACGATGGAGACGATCGACTGATTGGCGGAGTCGGCGACGACGTGATTCAAGGTGGTAGCGGATTGGACTTCATCTTAGGAGGGGCCGGAGAAGATGTGCTCCTCGGCGGTGCAGATGCGGACACTCTGGTCGGCGCGGGCGATGCTGACACGCTGGATGGCGGATTTGGTCAAGACAGGATAATGGGCGGCGGGAGCGGCGACACAATTCTGGGTGGCGATGGTTCGGATGTCATTATTGGTGGAGACGGAGACGACGAACTCGACGGATCTGGTGGCGATGATGAAGTCGTAGGCGGGAGTGGAGACGACAATCTGTCCGGCGGATTGGGCGATGATCTTCTTCTGGGTGGAAGTGGGGACGACAATGCCAGCGGGAACGATGGTAATGACTCACTTTACGGCGGATTGGGAGCCGACGTTCTTGATGGCGGAGCTGGTAGTGATACCGCAGACGGGGGCAATGATCGTGACATCGTCATTGGCGGCGAGGGAGATGATATCCTTGGCGGCGGTGGAGCGGACGACGTGATCATCAGCGGAACGACGGAATCCGAAGGTGACAACGGCACACTGGCGGAGGTGTCGGCTGAGTGGCGTTCGGCGCAAAACTATGCGGAACGTCGAGCCCAGGTGCAAGCGCGATTGCGACCTAGCGCCTCGGACGATCAGGGTGGCGATCGACTGAGTGGAAACCTTGGGCAAGACTGGTTCGTGTCGAGCGGTACGAACGACGAGATACAGGACCAGCAGGGTAACGAGACGATTGGGTTGGAAGCCGTCGCCGGCAACGATACCTACACGGTGAGAATTGATGACGCCATCACAACGATTCTGGGACAAGATGATCTACTGCAAAATGACACGGACCCCAACGGCGGAACGCTGACGGTTAACACGACACCGTTAGTGGCTCCGACACAGGGGACTCTGCAACTCTTTGCCGACGGGACATTCAGCTATCAACCGAATCCGAACGCAGCGGCTATGGATTCATTCGTCTACGAAGTGACTGCGTCTTCCAACGGACAGACGTTGCAGGCGACAGTGAACATCACAATTGTCACTGATATCGGTCCAGTCGCCTCCAATGACTCGTTTTCAATAAGCGAAGACGGGACACTGTCGGACAGCGTCATTGGGAATGACGATGCGGGCTCGGGTTCGCTTGTACTCGCTACGACTCCAGTGTCGAACGTATCTAACGGTCAGCTAAACCTGAATGCAGACGGGACATTCCAGTATGTCCCGAATAGCAACTTCTTCGGTTCGGACAGTTTTACGTATGAAGTAAGTAATGGAACGGGTGAAGTTTCGACCGCTGTAGTGACGATTGAAGTGGCTTCGGTGAATGATGCGCCGCAGGCGACTGACGACAGCTACTCCGTTGCCTTTGGCGGCACCTTGACGGCAACGGCAGGTGTGGACGGATTGCTGG
>CAYYHV010000207.1:4363-8048 GCA_964471695.1 uncultured Pirellulaceae bacterium | reverse complement strand
TCGAAAATGACTCGCTGACTGTGACAATCCTCACCCCGCCCACGGGTTCGGTCACTATCGACCCGAATGGCGGATTCAATTACACACCTGCAAGTGGCTTTAGCGGAGTCGACACGTTTGAGTATCGTGTGTCTGATGGAGAGGACTCAGCAACGGGTTCCGTTTCGATCGTTGTCGGTGAACAACCTCAGGCTCCCAACTCCTTCTCCATATCGAACAATGTGTCCAATGGCACGGTGGTTGGAACGGTTACCCCAAGTTCCACGACGGGCGATATTATCTATGAGTTCGTAAAAGACGGGACTGGCATAACAGATGAGATCAGTGATGTACTCGAACTGAAAGCCGACGATCACTACTTCGGCAATGGAGATGCGAGCGTCGTGTTGATCGAGTATTCCGACTTTGCATGTCCCGTTTGCGGAATCTTCCATCCGTTTATTGAAGACCTCAAGACCAGTTTCGGCGGTGACGTTGCGATCGTTACACGGCAACTGCCGCTCGAGTCGATCCATCCCAACGCAAGGGCTGCTGCGATTGCCTCTGAGGCGGCTGCCAACCAAGGCGCCTTCGAAGAGTTTAAGGACCAGTTATTCACCCGACGCATTGAAACGGCTTGGGATGATCTAGCAAACCCCAACCGTCAGTTCAGTGCTTTCGCAGCGAACATTGGGCTTGATACCGTGCAGTTCGAGGCCGATCTGAATGACCCAGACCTGAATGCCCGAGTTGACCGCGATCTCAACGAGGCCACCCGAGTTCTCGGTCTGAGTGGTACACCCACATTCGTGATCAACGACCGATTGGTTGCCAACAATGAATTGACTTTCACGCAAGAATCGGTAAACGCGTTAGTCCAAGGTGCGCTGGACAGCCTCGATACCCCGTTCTCGATTGATCGGTTCACCGGTGAGATCAGGGTTCGCGATGCGTCGTTGCTGACGAATGGTAACACAACGCTACAAATCACGGCCAATGGCGGGGAAGTCATTGACGTGTCGATCGACGTTGCGTAGGCGCGACGCTTCGTGCTGACCTGCGAGGGCGGAGCGGCAGCCGGTTAGAGGAATTCCTGCAGCACAGGAATCGTCTTCTGGATTTGCTTGTTAAGTTCGGGCAGTCGTTCCTTGGAAACGGCTGCCTGTCCTTCACGTGTTAATGCCAGCATCTCTTGAGCCAGTTGAAAAACCGTCGTTGCCGAGAGGTTTCCAGATACTCCCTTGAGTTGGTGAAGCTCCTGTTCGATCCTGGATTCATCGTCATTGTCGAAAGCGCTTTGAATGCCTTCGATGTAGCCGTCCACGGTGTCGAGGAACTCTTGTACGACTTCTTCGGCAAATTCTCTTTTTCCGAGGCAACGATCCATAAGTTCGGCTTGATCGAAGAGGACAGTGGACTCTCGTTGTGATGAAACGTCATTTTCGGTGGATCGCGACTCGGGCTGTCGATCTGAATCACTGGATGATCCGGCTTGGGCGGTGACTGGTTGAGCGACAGCGTGGACGGCTGAACGGTTCGTCGATGTACCGCGACGAAGATCCAGTAGTTCGCGAATAGCGAAGAGCAATTCATGGCGATTGACCGGCTTGGTAACGTGCTTGTCCATTCCGGATTCGATCGCAGCGTCCAATTCACTACGGAAAGCGTTTGCGGTGACCGCAATGATCGGGATGGGGCCATTGGGATTGAGATGCGGAAGTTCTCCGTGCTCTTCCATTTTGCGTATGAGTTGGGTGGCTTCGATTCCACCCATTACCGGCATCTGCATATCCATCAGGACGACGTCGAAGTAGTCCGTGCTGATCATTTTGACAGCTTCTTGTCCATTAGTCGCCGCCAGCGACTGGAATCCTGCGGATTTGAGGATTTGCTCGACGACGAAGCGATTGATGCGGTTGTCGTCGACGACGAGAACCTTGTATGTTTCACAATCTGTCGTTTCGACGGCGACTTTGGGTTGAGGCGGTTCATTCGAGGCCAGATGAGACTGATAGAGGGTCCGAGTAACCAGGTCGAACAATCTGGATTGTTTAAGTGGCTTGGTAAGGGCGCCTGCGAGTCCGACTTCTTTTTGGCGTTCAGCAGTAATGTACTGCGAACTGGAACTCAGGATGGCCAACGCAGTATCACAGATGTCCGGGTTGCGTTTGATCAGTCGAGTCAACGTTAGGCCGTCCATCTGGGGCATATGGAAATCGAGGAGTGCCATGTCAAAGGGGCGGCCATCCTTCTGGGCGTCAAACAGGATTCCGACGGCTTTGGTCGGATCGGTTTCCGTGGTAACGTCGACTCCCCAACTCGTAAGTTGTTCATGAAGAATCGCCAGATTGGTGGTGTTGTCGTCGACGCAAAGGATGCGGACGTTCGTCAGTTCGCGGTTGATCCAATCCGGTGTTTCGCAGGTAACTTCCAAGGGGACTTCAAGCCAGAATGTTGAGCCCTTGCCGACCTCACTTTCGACGCCAACGCGACCATCCATGAGCTCAGCGAGTTGTCGTGAAATGGCCAATCCCAGTCCGGTGCCGCCGTATTTGCGAGTCGTTGAGGCGTCCACTTGGGTGAACAATTCGAATAGTTTTGCCTGATTTTCTGGTGAGATGCCGATCCCCGAGTCCTTGACGGAGAAGCGAACGACTGAGATGTCCTTGTCTTTGGAAATCACTTCGGTCGACAGTGTGATGTTTCCTGATTCGGTGAATTTCACTGAGTTGTTCATGAAATTCAAGATGATTTGACGGATGCGTTCGGGGTCACCGATGACCTCGGCGGGAGTCTCGGAAGTGATGCGAAGTCCGAGTTCGATGCCTTTGGCTTCTGCATTCAAAGCAACGACTTCGGCTGAGTCTTCCAACAGCGAGTGGAGCGGGAATGGCACTTTTTCCACTTCGAGCTTGCCTGACTCGATTTTTGAAAAGTCGAGAATGTCGTTTATCAATGCGAGGAGGGCTTGAGCCGACGACTGTCCGACTTCTACAAAATAGGCTTGCTGCTGGGGTAAATGTGCATCGGCCAACAAGTCCAGCATTCCGATGACGCCATTTAGTGGTGTGCGAATCTCGTGACTCATGTTCGCAAGGAATAGCGACTTGGCATGACTCGCCGCTTCGGCTGCCTCAACATCTTGTATCGCGCGTCGATGAATTTCCGAAGTATCTGAAACCGCCCCTTGATAATAGAGGAGCGTGCCATGATCATCCCGAATCGCACGCAGGCTTTCACTGAGCCAAACGGTTTCCCCGTCGGGGCGAATGTAAGCCGACTCGAACTTATCGACGAATCCTTCTTCTCGCATCCTTCTCGAGAACTCTTGGCGAGTTTTGGGATCCGTGTGCCAGAAAGGGACGGTGTCACGCGGCACCGATTGAAAGTGCGATGCTTCATAGTCGAGGATAGCGCAGAGGGCTGGATTTACGTTGCTGAAGAAACCGTCCGGAGTCATTTGGTAAATGCCATCGTTCGCCAATTCGAAGATCAAGCGGTATCGGCGTTCGGCCAGTCTGAGTGCATTGGCCGTAGCTTCACGGTCGCCAATCTCTTCGTTGACACGAGTGATGACTCGGTTGTATTGGTTCGCAATCTGACCGACTTCGGTATGCGGTTCGACAGCAACGGAAGTGAACGTCCCGTCAGAGTGCTGGCGTTCCATGTCGTATAACAAGTCGATGAGTTCGGTGGTGGCTCCATG
>CAYYHV010000207.1:0-4353 GCA_964471695.1 uncultured Pirellulaceae bacterium | reverse complement strand
TTGAGCCCCTGGATTTCCTCCTTGTCGGTGACACGAAAGAAGTCGAATCGTTTCATTGTGACGAGCACGACTGCCGTTACACTGAATGCCCAGGCGGCTGCCGTAACACTGCCCAGCGCCTGTACGCCCAACTGTTCGAATCGGCTAAGTCCGCCCAATGCGCTCATGGGGGCGAAAAGAGCGAACGCCAATGTGCCCCAGATTCCGCACATTCCATGGGCAGGAAAGGCACCGATAGCGTCGTCGATCTTCAGACGCTCCAACGTGTGGGTGGCTGCATAACAGATCGCTGAGCCGATGACTCCAATAGCAATGGATGATCCAGCGCTGACAGTATCACAACTCGCCGTCACCGAGACCAGACCTGCGATCACTCCGTTAATCAGGTGGAGAACGTTAGGCCGCTTTTCGATATAGAGCGATAGGAGAATGCCGGTTAATCCACCCGCCGTGGCAGCGAGGTTCGTCACCAACAGAATTGACGGAACACGCGATGAAACCGCAAGCTCACTACCGCCGTTGAATCCCCACCAGCCAAACCAGAGCATGAGCGTGCCAAGCGTGGCCATCGGAAGATTATGCCCAACGATCGGCCGCGCTCTGTCACCAAATCGCCCTAGTCGCGGTCCAATCACCCAAACGGCTCCAAGGGCACACCATCCTCCCACGGTATGCACTACGGACGAGCCGGCAAAGTCGTGAAATCCCAAGGCGGCCAACCATCCGGGCGCCCCGCCAAGTGCTCCCCCCCACGCCCAATGCCCATAGACGGGGTAGATCAGGACCGAAGTCAGGCAGGCAAGCATCAAGTAGCTCTTGAATTTGATGCGTTCGGCAACCGCACCGGACAGGATGGTGGTAGCTGTGCCACAAAACATCATTTGAAAAAGCAGAAAAGCAGTTTGGTGATGATCACCGTCGGTATTTCCCAGGAAACGACTGCTACCGATCCAGCCGTGGTAAGTGACGCCGAACATCAGGCCAAAACCTACCGTGAGGAATAGCAGGTTCGAGACGCAGAAGTCGACCAGGTTTTTGGTGGCAACATTGATGCTGTTCTTGGAACGCACCATGCCGCTTTCCAGCATGCAGAATCCAGCTTGCATCAACATGACACACGCCGCGCTTACGAGGATGAATACGAGATCAATGTTGCTCTGTAATTCAGTCATGATGTTGTGGTTTTAGGTAGGTGGGTAGAATCGAGGTCGAATAGTTGAGGGAAACCGATGGCAAACTTGTCTTCGATTTCATGAGGTGGGGCAGGTTGGGAGAAGAAGTAGCCTTGGCCATATTCACAGCCGCACGCTTTGATTCTTCGGAGTTGTTCTGATGTTTCGATGCCTTCAGCGACGGTGCGCAATCCAAAGCCTTGGGCCAACCCGTGAATGGCATCAATCACCATGCTGGTCGAATCAATCACCATATGTTTGACAAAGCTGCGGTCGATTTTGATCAGTTCGAGGGGGAACTGATGGAGGTATGCCAGGGAAGAGTAGCCCGTCCCGAAATCATCTACGGCGACTCGAACCCCCAGTGCTTGCAATTGTTGCAATGTTCTCACCACAGCATGCGTGTCTTCCATGATCGACGATTCGGTCAGCTCAACACGCAATCGACTTGGCTGGACGCCAGTTGAGTCGGTCGCCTTGCGGACGGTTTCTACCAACCGCCCTCGAATGGCTTCTTCCGTCGAAATGTTGACGTCGATCGTGAACGATTCATTCACGATTCCGAGGTCGGACCATTGTCGAAGCTGTCGACAAGCT
Organism: uncultured Pirellulaceae bacterium; assembly: GCA_964471695.1. GTDB lineage: Bacteria > Planctomycetota > Planctomycetia > Pirellulales > Pirellulaceae > CAYYHV01. The sequence continues at coordinate 2,584 of CAYYHV010000207.1, read as the reverse complement.
TGATGAAGAACCCATTCGCCGATTTCGTGCCCCATGCCACACTCTTGTGCGATGGGAAGGAATGCATCGGGTGCCATGAGGGTTTTTGTTGGATGCTGCCAACGTATCAGCGCCTCGACCGATTCGATGGAACCATCTTCCAGGCTAACTATGGGCTGATAGTAGAGCAGAAATTCATCATTCTTCAGGGCCTGCTTTAACTCGCCTTCAATATTCAGACGATGTTTTACCCGTTCGTGCATCGCCGGATCGTACATTCGACAGCAGCGTTTTCCATGCGATTTCGCCTGATACATTGCCATGTCGGCTTCGCGCAATAAATCATCCGCGGCAGCGCAGCGATCGGATACGAGGCTGATTCCGATGCTGATCGTTGGCAGGAAAGTCTCCGTGTCGCTAATGGTGATCGGCTGAGTCACTTCGTTGAGAATCTTGGATGCAAGGGTTTCGCCTTGTTGAGTGTCTTTTATGCCCCTCGCGAGAATCGCGAATTCGTCGCCACCTAATCGTGATATGACGACATCAAACGGACTGGTAGCAACCAGCAGTCGGTTCGCCAGAGAAATCAGCAGTCGGTCTCCGGCTTCATGTCCGTAGTTGTCGTTGACGGATTTGAAATTGTCGACGTCAAGGTAATAGACGGCGAACCTGTGCGACTTTTGGCACCGATACAACTCGAAAGCCCGCGAAACCTGTTCGCCAAACATCAACCGATTGGGCAACCCAGTCAAAGCATCTGCGACTTTGCCCTCAGTAATATCGGTCAGCGATCCAGCAATTCGCACCACGTTTCCCTTGGGATTGCGAACTCCCATACCGCGACAAAGCATCCAGCGATAGTTCTCCCTGGAATGACGAACGCGCAATTCGACCTCAAAGTGTTCCGATTCACCAGATAAGTGACGATCCATTTCTTCACGAGCCCGCTTTACATCGTTCGGATGGATACGCGACCAGAAAGCATCAGTCGATGCGATCTGTGTTTCCGGTTCCAAGCCCACCATGGTCTTCCACCGAGAAGAAAAGTAGACGTGCCCCGTTTCCAGGTTCCAATCCCAGAGTCCGTCATTCGCGCCTTTGGCAGCCAAGGCGTACCGCTGTTCGCTTTCCCGGAGAGCTCGTTGTGCTGACAGAAGCTTGAGCTGAGTTCTCACCCTCGCGAGGGTGACGCCGGCATCAATAGGTTTGGTGACGAAGTCGTTGGCACCAATGTCGAACGATCGAAGGACGTGTTCACGATCACTACTTGCCGTGACCATGATGACCGCAAGCGACGATTCGTCCGCTTTACGTCGTATTCGTTCCAGTACGGCAAAGCCATTGATTTCAGGCATTGAGATGTCGAGGAGAACGAGATCGATACTCTCTCGTTCGATGATCTCAATGGCTTCCTTTCCTGAGCTTGCTGCAAGTGCTTCAACGCCCTCGGATTCGAGAATTCGCATGAGAACCAGGCGATTCAGTCGCTCGTCGTCTACGACTAGGCCACGCATCACGCCGCGATGGTTCGAGTCTTTGCGGGCTGCATCTGTGAGTCTGGTTGACGCCATATCTGTCCTTGGGGGGAGGGTTCGCTTCCCAAGTCATTTAGCTCACGTATCGAATCGAGGAGGAATCTGTTTGACGATTCACATTGTTTTTCCGCGGATTTGGAAAGAAGCGGCTTTTGAACGACTCGGGCGTGGCAGGCCCCGTTGTCGTGATCCCGCCAGCTTCCCCCTGCCTTGGGGGTAGCCCGAAATGTATCGCGGGAGTGCCGCACGGTCGCCAAACGACTGGCTCGGTGGCCAGCGTTACGCGAACTCTTTGGGAGCCGCCAAAGTCGTGGGTACAAGAGACGCCGTGATTGACCACGGTTGCGACAACAAGGCAGTCATTGCGAAGGCGATCATTCCGCCACCGAAAACGTCAGAAGGATAATGCGCCAATGTCGCAATGCGCTGGCAGGCGGCGAGCGTCGCAAAGAGAAGGAACAGATAACGCCCCTTGGGGTAAAGGACTCCCAAGCCAACGGCTAGACCGAATGCAGTCGCGGTATGGCCTGAGGGGAAGGACGTCTGAGACTGAGTCAGGGCTTCGGTCGACCAGGGTGGAAACCATTCGACGAAGGTATTCGAAACTGGAATCGACAGATCGGCGAGATAGTAGGGACGAGTTCTCGCGACCAACAGCTTGGACGCATCGGCCAGCAATCCCGAGCCAAAGCTGCAGATCACCAGAAAGACGGCTCGTCGGTAGTTTCGATCGTCGAGGACGACGACGGTCGCGATGATAGCGGCGACACCCAAACCGTGCCCAAAGAGTTCGCTGTAGTCAAAGAACTTGGACAGATCGCCGCGGAGTTGCAGCCGTTGGACGGCGCGGAGAATCGCTAAATCTAGCGGCAGCACCGCAAGTGTTGTGGCGGCAAGGAACGTCGCAACTACGAACAGATTTCGTGGCCGATCGTTGCGTAACGTCTCCCCATCCATGGTTTTTGAGCTCGCTTCCTCACACGTATCTATTTCTAAGAGATCTATCGGAATAGAAGCATCGAAATGTTGATCGCGTTATCGTGCAAGCAGGAATTGACGAAGATCAATCC
>CAYYHV010000206.1:6487-13237 GCA_964471695.1 uncultured Pirellulaceae bacterium | reverse complement strand
ATCAAGTTCAATCTTGATGGCGGTAGCATTAATACGATCTTGCTGGATTCGATGCTGCCGACGATCACGGAGACGGTCATCATTGATGGCTGGAGCGAATCCGACTATGGGGACGACGGCATACCTGTTGTTGTGCTGGACGGAACTAATGCAGGCGCCGCCAGCGGTTTGTCGTTTAGCGATGCGGACGGTTCCGTCCTCCGTGGGTTAGCCATCATCAATTTTGAGCTTAATGGAATTGAACTGGATTCGAGCAATACTGAGATTTACGGAAACTACATCGGGATCGAAGTCGATGGCATCACTGCCGCGGGCAATGGGGAATCGGGCATCTTGCTCACCGGTGCCAGCAATGTCATCGGGACGGATGGCGACGGAAACGACGATGCGTTGGAACGGAATCTGATTGGTGGCAATGCACGCGGGATCATGCTTACCGGTGGGGAGGCCACGTCCAACGCAATCGTCGGCAACTATATTGGCGTCGGGGCTGATGGTGTAACAGATGTCGGAAATACCAACGACGGAATTAATTTGAGGTCGGGGGCTTCGGACAACATCTTTGGAGGGAGTACGGCGGCTCTCGCAAATACTATTTCCGGAAATGGTCAGGACGGCGTTCATATTGTCGGCGGCGCTTCTGACGACAACATTGTCGAAGGTAATTTCATCGGAACCTCCGCCGACGGACTCACCGAGATTGGCAATGGTGGCGATGGTGTCAAAGTCTCAGCTGGGGGAGATGATACGGTCATCAGAGACAATCTGATTGCCGGCAGTGGCTCTAACGGTATCGAGTTGAGTGGATTCGCGAGAGATTCAATCATCCAAGGCAACACGGTGGGGACAGATCTCACAGGTACGCAAAATTGGGGGAGTGGCGAGAATGCCATCGCGCTTGTTGACGCTGCAAGCAATACGACGGTAGGCGGATTGAACGCCGGGGAATCCAATACACTTGCATTCAGTGGGCAAAGTGTTGCTTCCGGTGCAGGGATTTCGATCACCGGTTTGAGCACCGAGAACAAGATTCGTGGGAATTCCATCTATTCCAACAATGGATTGGGGATTGATCTCAGCACAGATTTCAATGATGGGGTTGATCCAGCCGACCTAGGTGATGTCGACGTTGGCGGCAATACTCGACTCAATTCTGCCGTACTAAATTCAGCAAGCATCGAAGGTGGTCTCTTCCACTACTCGCTGGATACGTCGTTATTGGTTGCCGGAGATTATCTTATCGACTTTTACGCGAGTCCCGTCCTGGGAGGAGACGTTGAAGGGCAACGTTATCTTGGCACGGTATCCAACGTCGCCGGTGGAAACGCCAATTTCGACGACACTCTTAGTGGTATCACGCTAAGCGCGGGTGAGCATGTTACGTTGTTGGTAACCGATGTCGGTGGAAATACATCCGAATTCTCGAGTTCCGTCGTCGCGAACGAGCACGTTAACGAGTCGCCGGTCGCGATCAACAACGGAATGACGGCGAGAGAAGGCGAAACGACTACACTGACCAGCGCAATGCTGGGCGAAGCCGATCCAGACGACAGTTCCACGGGTTTGACCTACACGATTACGGCGTCGCCTTCGAGTGGCTTCCTGGCGAGGGCCAGTAGTCCCCTGGCATCAATCAATACGTTCACGCAAGCCGATGTCGACAACGCTGAAATTATCTATGTGCATGATGGCAGCGAGTCAGCGACTGACAGTTTTGGTTTTTCGTTGGCTGATGGTGGCGAGGATGGGGCGGTTGCGGACACTGGGACTTTCACGATCGACATTGATCCCGTGAACGATGCTCCAACTTTCTCGAATCATGGTGGCACCGAGGCATATACTGAAGACACAAGTCCTGTCGTGCTCGATAGCGATGTATCCGTCTTCGATCCAGAGCTCAGTCAAGCCGATGACTTTGGCGGTTCAACGATAACCCTTCAGCGAAACGGCGCAGCCAATGCGGACGATATTTTCAGTCCGACAGGTGACCTGACTTTCAATGGCGGGATACTGGAGCTGACCGATAGCCCCATCGGGACGTACGCCAACGCCGACGGTATTCTGCAGATCACATTCGATCCGTTGACCACGAACGACCAAGTCAACGAGGTTATGCGGTCGATAGCTTACGCCAATTCAAATGACGCGCCGCCCGCGAGTGTTCAGATAGATTGGGTCTTCGACGACGGAAATACGGGGGCCCAAGGTGACAACGGCGCACTTGAAGCAACCGGTAGTACCACAGTCAGCATCACAGCCGTAAACGATGCTCCGACGGTCGATAACGCTGCCGATCTGGTGTTCACGGTTGACGAAGATAATCTTGATCCAGCCGGCGACTTGATTTCCGATATTCTTGCGTCCGGCGGCGGTGATACGATCGTCGACTTTGACAATGCGAATGAAGGCATTGCCGTAACGAGTGTCGATTCGACAAATGGCACTTGGCAATACTCTCTCGACGATGGCGGATCATGGAACGACTTCGTCGCCGTGTCGGAAACCAATGCGACCTTGCTCGATGCGGGCAACCGTATTCGCTTTATTCCCAACGCGGACTTCAACGGCGCAGCGGGCGATATCGTGTTCCGGGCTTGGGATCAATCGGTGGGCGCGGATGGTGACACGGGAGTCGACGTAACCACCACGGGCGGCTCGACGGCGTTCAGTGTTCTGGCGGAAAAAGCGGAGATAGTCGTCAATGCCATCAACGACGATCCGGTCATCGGTTTTGGCTCGGGCGATATTTCGTACGAGGAAAACGACTTGCCAACAGTCATCGACGCAACGATCACTGCATCAGACATTGATCAACTCGATTTCGATGGCGGTACACTCAACGTAGCTTTGACTGGCAATGGGACGGCGAACGACATTCTGTCGATCAACGATCAGGGCATGGGCGTGGGACAGGTTGGCGTAACAACCGGTCCGAACGAAGTCTTCTATGAAGGGGTCTTGATTGGTGCATGGAGTGGCTCCGGAGCCCCGCTTTCAGTCACGTTCAACGGGGCTGCGGACGCGGAGGCAGTTCAAGCCGTGATGCAGAACGTTACGTACGCAAACCAAAGCGACGATCCATCGGACAGTACGCGGACGGTAGCGTTCCAGTTGACCGATGGTGACGGCGGCACAAGCAACTCAATTCAAAAAGATATTCTGTTCACAGCCGTAAACGATGCTCCGACGATTACTAACTTGATTGGCGACACACTCGATTACGTCGAAGGTGATGGGCTGGTCGTAATTGAGCAGGGTGCCGACATTGTCACCAGCGATCCAGACAGTCCTAATTATCGCGATGGCGAACTTCGCGTAGCGATTTCCAGCGGTGGACTTGCCACCGAAGACGTGATCTCGATTCGCTCTGTCGGAAACGGGGCGGGAGAGATTAGTGTCGCCCCAGGTGGGCGAGTCAGATTCGAAGGAACCACGATTGGTACCTTCTCGGGCGGCACCGCTGGCGTACCGTTCACGATACAATTCAATTCAGCTGCAGATAACGACAGCATCGCTGCTGCGATTGAAAGTATCGTTTATGAGAACATCAATACATCGAATCCGTTGTCTGGTTCCCGGTCTGTTGACTTTACGCTTTCTGATGGTGATGGGGCAACCAGTCCGGCTCATACGGTCCTCATCAATGTAGGGACGATCAATGACGCGCCCATTGTGACCATTGACGGGTTGGGGGCGACCTATACAGAAAACGGAATCGGAACGCAGCTTGATAGTGGCTTAACAATCATCGACCCGGATGGTATCGAGAATTTCTCGGGGGGCAACCTTACTGCCTCGGTGACCGATAATGGAACGACGGCCGATCAGTTGCTGGTCCTGCATGAAGGCAACGGTCCTGGGCAAGTCGAAGTGGCCGGGGCAACAATTCTCATTGACTCAGTCGTCATTGGAACGATCTCCGGCGGTAATGGTTCGGGCGATCCATTGGTCGTCTCTTTTTCAGCGAATGCGGACACCAGCCACGTTGAGCAAGTCGGTCAACGTGTGGCTTATGCAAACACGTCCGATGCCCCGTCAGAGCTGCAGCGAACAGTTTCCCTTGAAGTCACAGATTCTGGGGGAGCCACAAGTATTGCTGCGACGCAAACGGTTGATGTCGTCGCCGTCAACGATACACCCGATGTGACGACTCCGACTTCTCTAACGGCGACGGAACAAATCGAGGTGAGTATCGCCGGAGCAGGATTGGCTGTTGCGGATGCCGACAGCGGGCTGAATACGGTCACCGCAACGCTTTCCGTGGCGGAAGGCGTCCTCTCGGCGACCCAAGGTGACTCGGGTGTGTCCATTAGCGGCAGTGGGTCGAGCACATTGACCCTCAGCGGTACCATTGACCAGATCAACGACTTGTTGGCAAGGTCAACGTCCGGCGATGTGACTTACTTGAACAGCTCGGATACACCAAGTGCCGGCGTCACATTGACTTTGGAAGTGAACGACAACGGTAACCAGGGCATTGATCCCGGTTTAACCGGCGACGCGAATTCGGAAATCGGAACAGCCACTACCACGATCCTTGTGACTTCGGTCAACGATGCTCCGATGACATCTGGCGCTTCGGCGAGCGGAGCCGAAGATTCGGTCATCGCGATCGTTCTTACAGGGACGGATATTGACGGCACCGTCGATCGTTTTGTGTTGAGCAGTTTGCCAGCGAACGGCACGCTCTTCCTCGATGCGGCTCTAACGATCCCCGCCACGACGGCCACGGATCTCGTAGCGACCGGCGAGTCGCTTGAGCTTTACTTCCAGCCAGATGAAAACTGGAACGGTACGACAACATTCCAGTACGCTGCCAAAGACGACGGATCGCTCGAAGATGCCTCTCCGGCGACGGGTTCGATCTCAGTCACGGCCGTAAACGATGCACCGGTGTTCGCCAATAATGAATTGACACTGCATGAGGGAGACCGAGTCGCAATTACCGTGGACGAATTGTCAACGCTGGATCCAGATACGGTCGACGGCAGCCTCACTTATACGGTGAGTAACGTCAGTGGTGGACACTTTGAGTTGGCGTCGAGTCCGCAGGAAGTGGCGACGACCTTTACGCAAGCCGATGTTTTGGCGGGCAACGTAGTGTTCGTTCACGACGGCGGTGAAGTGGCGCCCGCCTACGATATTGAGGTCAGCGACGGTACGCTTGAAGATGGTCCCCAGTCGGCGACGATCGACTTTACAAACGTCAATGACGCATCGGTTATTGCGGGACTCGGTGGCGATACCCTGACGGTTTCCAATGATGGAACGCCGCGATTAATTGATTCTGCTGCACCAGCCACGTTGGTCGATGCCGATGCACCCGCCGACTATCTCGGAGCCGTTCTGCAGATCACCGGACAATCGTTTGATTCCCTCGACTTGTTGTCCCTCGACACAAGTGGGGCCGTGAGCTTGTCGGCTGGAGTCACCGATGGTTCGATGATCAGCGTCGATGGGAACATTGTTGGCATACTCTCGGGCACGTCGAACAGTTCGATGTCGATTATGCTGACGACCGGGTTTGCTACGCAATCTGAGATCGATACGATCCTGCAGTCGTTAACGTTTGAATCGACCTCCGCGAATTATGGCAAACGCAGCGTGGATATTGTGTTTAACGACGGTGACGGAACCGACAACGGCGGCGACGAAATCAGCAACGTGGCTCATGTTACGCTGGCCGTTGCTGAAGCCGGAACGGGGCTTGTCACGACGGACGAAGATGTGACTTATACATTCGTCGCGGCAGATTTCGATTTTACGGGAGTCACATCCTCGAATTTACGTACCGTGACCATTGAAACGCTACCGTCGAATGGGACGTTAGAGTTTGACGGCTCGCCAGTATCCGCTGGGCTGGAAGTTACCAGAGCCGACATTGAAAACGGGCTGCTCAAGTTTGTGCCAGCGGATAACGAAAACGGTCCGATCTACGCCAACTTCCAACTTGCCGTCAACGGTGGCAATTCCTCCGTTACCGTTTTGGCTGGTGAGCCGACTGCGTTCACTTTGAGCGGCGGCGCGCTGGCAGGCACGGACGCGATTCTTGCCAATTCGGACAACTTCGGAATTTCGGGATTGATCTCCACGGGCATATCCGTGGCAGCCGCAACCGACACGATTGACACTGACTACCTCAGTCAGGGCGATATTTTGTTCAGTGGATATGTCGCGGATGGTGAATGGGCTCCGGATGAGCTAAGGGCACTTGAAGATTGGGTCTCCGCGGGCGGCGTGCTGATCTCGACAAGCGATCAGTCCAGCTACGACGATGTCTCAGCACACTTTGGGTTGGTGATTGGCGGCGCGGGCAGTTCAACGTGGAATGTGACAGGAGTGGCTAGTGCCATCACCGACGGCCCCTTTGGTGTGGTTGCCGGGCCGATCGAGGCTGCCGGAGTAATTGGGTACTTCGTCCCCGAGAGTTTGCAGCCAGGAGACGAAGTTCTTGCTACAGACTTGGCGGGCAATCCGACGATCGTAGTTCGTGAATTTGGCGATGGTCACATTGTCTTTGCCGCGGACGAAGGTATTTTTCGAGCCAACATGACGGGAGATGGTTCGGTGTCTACATCGAACGAAGTTCTGGCTGCCAATCTCTTTGCATGGGCTGCCGACAAGATTCCGGGGGACGAACGTCACACGATGAGTGTTAACGTCAACCCCGTGAACGATGACCCCTTCAACTCGGGCACATTGCCGACTTCGATTGATGCGACCGAGGATGTGGCGAGCAATGTGGATCTT
>CAYYHV010000206.1:0-6477 GCA_964471695.1 uncultured Pirellulaceae bacterium | reverse complement strand
GTCTTAATATCGTGGACATCGACTCGGAGATTGGCGAGCTGACGGTGACTTTGGCAACGACTTCTGGCGGTCGGCTTAGCGCGAATACTGGATTCGCAGGAGTCACGGTTGGTAACAATGGAACCGACGTGATCACGCTGACGGGGACGCAGCTCGATCTTAACGGCTTCTTTGATTCAACGAGCAACCTTCAGTACACAAGTTCGCTCAACGTATTCGGGGAAGATGTTGATTCGATTAGCGTGTCGCTCAATGACAATGGAAATGAAGGAATCGGTGGAGGACTCGACCAAACGTTGGGTACCATCGCCGTGGACGTTGCAGCAGTCAACGATGAAGAGTCGCTTGATGTCAATCTGACCTTGAATTTGGACGAAGGCGACGTAGGAACCATATCGTCAAGCAGTTTGTCTTCAAGCGATGTGGATAATACGAATAGCGAACTCGAGTACATCGTCACGTCCGGAACCAGTCACGGTACAGTGCTCCTCAATGGAATCGCCACGACGACATTCACTCAAGCCGACGTCGATGCGGGGTTGGTTTCTTATCGCCACGACAGCAGTGAGACTTCCACGGATAGTTTTGAATTCACCGTCAACGATGGATCGGGCACTTCCACAGTTGGCGAGTTCTCGATTACGATCAACCCCGTCAACGATGCACCCATAACGGTCGACGACGACTTTAACGTCGATGAAGGCGCAACGTTGAACGTGTTGCCGTCTGGTGTCTCGGCGGATGATACCGATGCGGAGAACGATACCCTTACCGTTTCCCTGGAGTCGGGGCCGACGAACGGATCATTGACTCTGAATGCGGATGGTTCGTTTAGTTATACACACGATGGCAGTGAGACGACGGCTGACTCGTTTACCTATCGCGTAAGCGACGGCAATGGCGGGGAAGACGTGGGGCACGTCAACCTGACAATTAACCCGGTCAACGACGCCCCGATTGCTTCAGGGGAATCCTATATAACCGCAGAGGATACCGCTCTGAACGGCGACTCGGTATTGGACAACGATTCGGACGCTGAATTCACGCCACTCACTGCCGAATTGGTGTCGAATACAGAGAATGGATCGGTAGCGTTGAGTCCGGATGGAAGTTTCGTCTACACGCCGAAGCCTGATTTCTACGGTGACGACTCGTTCAGCTACCGAGCCTTCGATGGCGAAGCGTACTCCTCCGTGCAAGAAGTCAACATTACGGTCACGCCGGTCAACGATCGACCGGTGGGTTTTACAGATACGTTCTCGATCAACAACCTGGAGTCGCTCGTCGTAGAAGGACTAGGGGTTGTTATCAATGATGTTGACGTTGATGGCGATGCGTTGACTGCGATTCTACTGACCAATCCGTCGAGCGGTTCGGTGACGGTGAATAGCGATGGTAGTTTTACCTACTTGCCCAGTCCAACATTCAGCGGTGAGGTTTCTTTTGTTTATCTGTTGAATGATGGTCAGAGCTTTTCGACGCCTGTTACGGTGACTATCGAAATCGTTCAGTTTGGAAATTCGAGTAGTGAATCGGGAGATCAAGGCAATGTTGCTGGGGGCAGCACCGGGTTAGCCTTCGATGTAGATGACACCTGGAACTCATCGTCACCGACGACTCTTGTCGAATCAGATTCTCTCGAAGCCATTAAGGTCGAGTCGGTCGAGTCAACGCTCTATGATTCCGCGCGTACGGCTCAGTCGGCTGAGTCCCAACAATTGCTTCAGAGTGTTGCCAATGATCTGAAAGAAGTCGGGATTGACCGAGCCCCAGTTCATGAGTTCCACGTCCAGTTCCAGCGAGGCGAAGAAGTCACCGACGCGCCAGTGTTGGCGATTGACGTGAACGAGTTGTTCAAGGGGCTGGATGAAGCCGCCAAAGACATCGAAATTGACCAGATTGCTCGTGGCCTGATGTCCGGTTCGTCAATGATCGCGACGACAGGCATCACGGCCACTTACGTCCTTTGGATCGTTCGCGGCAGTTACCTCGTTGCCGTGTTGTCCTCGTCTGTGCCGACCTGGGCCATGGTTGACCCGCTTCCCATCCTGAACGCCGGCTTCGGCGATATGGGATCCGACGAATCTCTTCTCGACTTCGTCGACAAACGCCCCGCCGCTGTCTAAGCATCACCAGTCTGACAATCGCGGCTCGCTCTTCAGGTAGCTGTTGGACTGTACTTCAAGGGCTGTATTTGAACGCACTGGCGGGCGGCACCAAGCTCATTTTGAGCCAAGGGGCTCCGTAAGGCTCGATGAGTTGAAGCGGAATTGTCGTGAAATACCCTTGAAGCCACAGCGCTTAAGCTGTCTTTCTTGAAAACGATGGCAATGCAGGCATGAGTTTGGGGTTTTCTTTGCGGATCTGGGATTTTGCCTGTCCAGCTTGTCACAACGCGGACGTATTAGCAGTGATGCATGATTCTAAAGAAAATGCCGGTGCACCCGATGACTCGCAGAGATACGAGTTGTTCGTTAAGTACTTGCTGGACCATGAGCCAGCGGTGCGGGCGTTTCTTCGTGGCCTGTTGCCAACTTGGCAGGACGTCGAAGAAGTCACGCAGGAAGCCAGCCTTGTCGCGTGGCGAAAGTTCTCGAGCTTTGAGGAGGGGACTTCATTCGGTGGTTGGTTTCTGACCATTGCCCGTTATCAAGCCATGACGTACCGGCGTCGGCTGGCACGCAACCCGCTGATCTTCTCGAATGATCTTTGGGATGTCTTGGCGGAGGAAGCTGGGCAAGTTGAGTATCTTGAAATCCGCCGCCAGAATCTCGAACGCTGTTTGGACGAACTTGGGGAGAATAATCGCAAGCTCATCATGAAAGTGTACGAACCTGGTGTCGTGATGCGAGAGGTTGCCAAGCAAACAGGCAAGAGTGAACAAGCGTTTTACAAGTTCGTGCAACGGTTACGCGCCGTGCTTTTGAAGTGCATTGCGAAGGCTATGGAAGGTGCTTGATGCAGGATAAAGAACTTATAGATTTGATAGCTGCTTGGCTCGACGGCCGCCTCGACGATCAGCAGTCTCTCGACCTTCAGGGAAAACTGAAGGATTCGTCCGAGGCTCGGTCAGTCTTTCGGGAGTACACACTGCTTGATGCAACACTCCATGAAATCGCCGACACGAGTGGCATGTCCGGCCCAGCAAAGATGATCTCGAGCGCGACGGACAAGTCGCCAGAAACCAAAGCGGAAAAGGCGACTTCGAGTACTGGCAGCGTGAGCAATTTGTATCAATCTTCAGTCCCGCCACTGGGCACGGAGGGATTGACTTTCGGTAGGCTCGCGACGTGGGGATTAGCGTGGTGTGTTACGGTCGCTTTTGCCGTCATGGTTGTTCGATACCTCGACGTTACCAAATTGCAATCCGCGTCCAAGCCGGATGGTCAACCTTCGGAAACTTCAAGTTTGGTTGCACCGACTGGTGTCCGCCAGATGTCGATGGAAAAACCACCTGCTCCAGTTGCAACTTTGTCATCTGCGAAAGGGGCTGTATGGGAAGATCGGCAACTGCAGGTTGGGCAGCAGCTTTGTGAAACGGAATCGGTCAAGCTGCTCCAGGGCGCAGCGAGAATCAGCGTTGGTTTTGGTGCCGAAATTGTGGCGAACGCTCCGTGCGAGATGACTTTTCTCAGCAGCAAACGGATACATCTCCATCAGGGGACGGTCGGGGTAGATGTTGCCACGTGGGCAAAAGGGTTCACTGTCGTAACGGATGAAATGGACATTGTCGACTTAGGGACAACATTTACAGTGACAGCTTCTCCGCGGGGCAATTCCGAGACGACCGTCCTCAAGGGAGTGGTCAGGGTCCATCCTTCAACGGTGCAAAACGAAAAGCGTCGTGGGTTGCTTGTCACGGAAGGCCAGCAAGTCCTCGTCGACGAAACAGGACTGCGAAAAACCATCAAGTTGACTCAGTCTAACCAGTTGCTCAGTCGCCTAGATTTCGGAACCTCAAAACCTTACCAACCGGTGGTACTGAACAACTCTGGACTGGGGTTGTCGGAAGGCGATGAGGATCTGCATTGGCGAGTGGTTGCAGGTCCAGGAGAGAATTTCGTCGCTCCTCAGTTCGCAACGGTTTGTGTTGCCCATGAGCGGTACCTGGCGAACGATCCGGACGCCTCGCAGTGGATTTCGATTGCGGATTGGGAATCGGCCACGCCCAATTCAACATACACATTTCAAACAGAGTTCAAGCTGGACGATTACGACTTGTCCACCATGCGATTGTTTGGCCGGTTTCTGGCTGACAACGGTGTCGCTGCTGTTCGAGTGAATGGAGAACCGGTACCGGTCCAGTCATGGGTCGACAATGTCACGTATCAAATGTTCGGTCATTCGCAATTTCGCTTCGTCAACATTACGGATGGGCTCGTTGCGGGCCAAAACACGATTGAAATTGATGTGCTCAATGGCGAGATGGTCCAGGGGAAGGTTGGGGATATGAAGCATCGAGCGGTCCCGAACCCAATGGCATTGCGAGTCGAGTGGTATGCGTTCGGTCGGAAACAGCAGCGACCAGCCAAGGCGAGGGGGGCGTTGAAATCTCGGCGCAACCGCCAAGACACCGCCGTACTTGGTGGGTTCATTGACTCCGGCCTTCGCGGTTTTGAATTCAGCTACATGCAGCATAACTGAGCAGTCCGTCTTGGGCGCCTTCGAGGTTTGGCGTGTGGCGGTTTTGCCGTTCTCCGGTGTGCCGACTCGATGAGCCCAATCAAGATACGTTAAACCTTCAGACAAAGAAAAATTTAGTCGATGACGTGTACCATTAAAGAGGCATTCATCATTCTGGCGATCGTAGCAACATCTACCTTAGGTCGTCCAGCAACCACGCATGCCCAAGTCCGGACTGCTCAAAACAAGGTTGGATCGACAACGGTCCCGAGGATCGATCCTGCCAAGCCGCCAGCCCGGGAGACCGTAGGCCTCGTTCGCCAATTGCCCAAATCGCTTCAGCAGCAGGATTCGGGTGTCCTGCTGATTGACTTTGGAAAAGTCGCTTTTGGAAACATTGAGTTCACACCTGGCGACAATGTCTCGGGGACTGTGAAAGTGCGATTTGGCGAGAAGTTGCTGGACGGGGCGATTGATCGCAAGCCACCGGGCACTGTCCGTTTCAGCGAAGTCGAAGTCGAGGTTGCAGCGGGCCAGTCGCTGGTCATTGCTCCCCCAGCCGATGAGAGGAATACGCAACAGGCGTTCAAGGCTCGTAAGCCCGGGGGGCCTATCACGCCGCCCGCTGTTTTGACGCCAGCCGAGTGGGGAGTCATTACTCCATTTCGCTGGGTCGAAATTGAAGGTTTGCCAGAGCCCGGCAAGTTTCAAGTCGTTCGACAAGCGGCTTTCCCGAAACACTGGAAAGAGGACTCGGCCAGTTTCCGATGTTCCAGCGAGACACTTAACCGAGTCTGGGACCTTTGTCGCTACTCGATTAAGGCGACGATGTTTGCTGGAGTATACGTGGATGGCGACCGGGAACGCATTCCTTACGAAGCGGATGCGTACCTCAATCAACTCAGCCACTATTATGTTGACCATGACGCCATTATGGCGCGACTTACGTTTGATTGGCTCACACAATATCCAACATGGCCGACGGAATGGGGGCCGCATATGGTCTTCATGGCTCACGCAGAGTGGATGCGTAGCGGTGATGTTGAATGGCTTTCTCAAAGGTACCCCAGCCTCAAAACGAGGACGCTTTCGGATCGAGTCCGTGAGTCTGGGTTGGTCCATAGCAATCAGAAGCAAGTCGGATGGAACGACATCGTTGATTGGCCGCCTCGCGAACGAGATGGGTATGTTCGCAGCGAAGTAAATACTGTGGTAAATGCGTTCCATGTGGCTGCCATCGAAAAGATGGCGGAACTGGCAGAAGCGATTGGGGAAGACGCCGATGCGGAAACGTACCGGGAGCAAGCCAAGGTGGCGCGGCAGGTGTTCAATGAACAATTGTTTGATGCCAAAGTTGGTCGCTATCGCGATGGATTAGGCGTGGACCATCACTCTATCCACGCAAATTTCTTTCCGCTCGCGTTCGGCATCGTCGAAGCCGAAAACCGAAAGCCCGTCGTCGACTGGTTAGTCAAACGTGGCATGCGATGCTCGACATACGCTGCTCAGTACCTGCTTGAAGGACTTTTCGAGAATGGGGCTGGAGAAACCGCCGTCCAACTCATGATTGCCCCTGGGCACAGAAGTTGGCGACACATGCTCGACTCAGATGCCACGATTACTTGGGAGTCGTGGAACGAGAAAGTCAAACCGAACCTTGATTGGAACCACGCGTGGGGTGCGGCGCCGGCCAATTTGTTGCCCCGTTACGTACTGGGAGTTCAACCGGCTGTGGCGGGTTGGAGACAAGCCAGAATCCGACCAAGTACCAGCGGATTGTCTTACGCACGCGGCACCATTCCGACTCCGCTTGGCCCGATCTCTGTCGATTGGGAAGTCGAACAGACGTTGACG
>CAYYHV010000205.1:11074-13259 GCA_964471695.1 uncultured Pirellulaceae bacterium | reverse complement strand
GGATACTTCTTTACAACGCTCTCAAGGACGACTTGTGCCATCAGGTGCCCCGTGTCTATCCGCCGATGCGGACTCCCAAACTGACTGCGGTAAAATTCCGAGCAAGCTAAGGGATCGTAACAAATTGATCGGTGACGTACACGACTACACCATCGCGTCCTTGATATCCGGGAAGATTCACAGCTGGATTGTCGACGCGAGTTCCAAAGACAATGACTTTCGCCCCTTGACCATAAGCCACTCTACCCTCGTTGGCATCAAGACGCGTGACAACGGTTACAGGTGTGTTGAGCTCCTTCCCTTTCCGCACATCCATCAGTTTGACGGTCAGACGATTCAGCTCTCCGGCTCGGGAGATTTTATCGACAGTACCCGCTAACACGACACCTGGCGTGGGGTTATTGCCACGCGACAACCAACCTCGAGCGCAGTTAGCGATAAAGGCATGTTTCGACTCGTCCGCCTGAAGTCGCTCGATGAGCTTCCGCGAGCCCACAAGAATATCTTCCGAACCGTCGCGAGGAACGACGGTCGCATTTTCGGCTAGTTCGCAGTGCGAAATGTAAAACTGCTTGGCAACGGCACCGAAGTCTTTGGAATCGAGGAGTCTGGCGGATTCGAACGCGTTGAACGCCTTCTCAGCTGCCGCGATCGTCGCGGCAACATCGTTGCGAGAAACTTGTCTGGCATTGCGCGGACCCATATCCGTGAAAATCGACTTCTCCACCACGGGTGGCTCCACCGCCCCAAGCGCCGTGCCTGCGTCGGAATCATCGGAATCATCCATGTCGAGCAACGCACCAAAGTCCTCGTCGTCGCCCGAAGCCTCGTCGGTCACAGAAGAATCGAGAGCTACGGCATCTGGGTCAGACGGACGAGATTCACTTCCCTCTCCCGGCAAATCAGACATACCAGCATTCTCATCGTCTGGATTAAAAGCCCCAGCATCGCTATCGCCCAGCAGTCCCGCCATGTCATCGCCTGCTGGCGTCGCGATCCCTGGTTCAGACGCCCCATTGTCTGCCACCGAAAAACCACCCGACAAGTCCGGAGTCTCATTTCCAGTCGGTGTGCCGACACCAGCGACGTCTTCTTCCGGAATGTCTTCCTCTGGAATATCAGCCGGCGATGTCGCTTCGCCAGCCGCAACGTCCACCGAATTCGAACCGGAACCAACATTGTCGACTGATCCCGAGTCCTGTGCATCAGCATCAGACTCATCAGCATCAGAATCCGCGTCGGCATCCGCAATTGGCTGGACGGGACGAGGGCGATTGCGTAATACCGGTGTCTTGGCGACTAACTTCTCCGGCACAACAATCTGCAATGCCGCCGGTAGCTTGGTGGCGACTCCCAGAGGATCACTTCCGAACCCCCACCATGCTACAAGCTGAGTGAGCGTCAAGACAAGCAATGCGGTCAAGGCGCCTTTGAGCAAGTTGCCGACAAAACTGCTGCGTTTGGGCACTGGGCCTGGCGTGTATCCTGCAGTCGGAGAAGTCGCGACGGCGCCCGACTCCGGATGCTGGGCGAACTCAAACGGGTCGGCGGCAGCCACCGTCTCGACTTCGTCCGCCACCTCAGTCGGCTCGACACGATCGACGGTCTCTTCCAAATCAAATGCACTCGAAGTCGCTGACTTGTAGCCTGCCGATTCCTCATCTACATCCCGAACCGACGACTCGCTAAATTCGATTGACTCAGTGTCGTAAACTGGGTCCACCGACGCCTCAAGCAAAGTGTCTTCGGTATCCAAGTTCGTATCATCTGTCGACAATTCGCCGGACAACCACGATCCATCCTCATCCGTGTCTTCTGCTCCATCCGGTTTTTCCGCGTCAAAAGTCGACGCCGGTTGGGCTGTAAAGTCGCTGACTTCAAGCGGCTCGTCATCCACTGATTCGAATTCGAATTCGTCTCCAGATTCCAACGACAATGCGTCCTCTGTTTTTTCGTCGCCGCCATCCAGCAAGTTCATATCAAAATCGTCATCATCCGTCGCTTCAATTTTCGTTTCCTCATTGTCCTCGTCGTCTCCACCACCGAGCAACGAGCCCCCGATGACTGCTCCAGCCGCAGCGGCTGCTGCCCCACCCAACGGTGCAACGAGGTCGCTCGCGCCTTCGACGACGTCACCCACTGCATCCCCGACAGATTCGATCGCGTCCCCTGCCAAATCGGAAAT
>CAYYHV010000205.1:8061-11064 GCA_964471695.1 uncultured Pirellulaceae bacterium | reverse complement strand
CCGTCTACGACACCTTCTAACATGCCTGCTGCCCCGTCGGCTGCATCACCAACCAGGTCGCCGGCGCCTGAAACCGCGTCGCCGACCCAATCGATTGCGCCATCTGCTGAATCGCTCACCGCGTCCACGGCGTCGCCAGCCACATCCATTACGTCGCCAGCCATCTCGGCGGCGCCGTCAGTGACATCCCCCAGCAAGTCACCGGCTCCCTCCAATGCATCACCCGCCAAGTCACCGACGCCATCGATTGCATCACCAGCCATTCCGGTGGCGCCGGAAATCACATTCCCAGCCAGATCAATTGCCCCATCGGCTGTATCGCTCACCGCGTCCACGGCGTCGCCCGCCAGTTCCGCGGCGTCGCCAGCCAGATCGGCGGCACCCTCGGCAGCATCGCTCAACAACTCCTCAGCACCGGCTGAGACGTCTTCCCCGACTCCCGCCACGACTCCCGCCGCGTCTGAGATTAACCCGCCGGCTCCTTCGTCCGTCAATTGGAGCTCTTCATCATCCAGCTGCAATTCGAAATCGTCATCATCATCAAACGACAATTGGAGTTGTTCTCCGTCATCTTCACGCAGCGCCTCGGACAGCGAGATCGTTTCCTTTCCCTCTGCGTCCTGTGATTCGTCATCGGCATCGCTGGAATCGTCGTCGCCGTCAACGCCCAAAATCCCAGCACCAAAACCGGCAGCAGCCGCTGCGGTTGGCGCTGCACCGTGCGCCAGATCTGCCAGCCCGCTTTCTTCTGCGAGCCGCTTCAGTTCGTCGATCGCGTCCCCGTCTTCGTTGCCGTCTAATTCAATCGGCGTCGTCAGCATCACCGTCTGTTTGCAAGCCGGGCACTCGATTTGAGTCGAATTGTGATCCTCGGGAAGGGAAATCTCTTCCGAGCAATGCTGGCAAGTAATATTCATCAAACTTCCTCATCGACAACTGGCTCGAACCCCGTGGCGAATCTAAAACGAAAAGATGGCACAGGTACGACAATCATAGCTCAAAGTCGCCTCAGAACGGCTACTCGCGTGCTCAGCCCACTTTTGAACCGCCCTTAGTTTACTAGTCGTACGGGTAATGGCTAGCGAGCCACCGACAGACACCAGTAATCGGCCATTCCTAGGGATCGCGATGGTTAACCCGACAGACCATATAGCGGCATCAGCTTCGATTGGAGATACCCAACCAACGGCTGGCTGCTCAGGGGAGCCCCACAGACTCGCTCACAGAGCTCTGCCCCGCGAAATCGCTGCCCCGGCTCGTGAACGTTTTCCCGAAGCCACCCAAGTAGTGGGCTAAATTCTCCCTTTTCGAATTGGGAATTGAGATCCCCCAATGCTTCGCGAGCCGCCTCAAACATCTGAGCCGCGAAGATATTCCCCAAAGAATAGGTCGCAAAGTATCCGAACAACGCGGCACTCCAATGGATATCCTGCAATACACCGTTCGCATCACTCGACGGAGCGATACCCAAATAGTGTTGATATTTTTCCTTCCAAGCCTCCGGCAAGTCACCAATCGTCAACGATTGGTCGATCAACTGCTGCTCAAGCTCGAACCGAATGATGATATGTAAGTTGTACGTTGCCTCATCGGATTCGACTCGGATCAACGACGGCCGGACATCGTTAACGGCCCAATAGAATTCGTCGAGCGACACATCGGACAATGCGCCCGGGAACTTCGCCTGAGCCTTCGGAAAGAAGAAACTCCAAAACGCACGACTGCGTCCTACCGAGTTTTCCCACATTCGCGATTGCGATTCGTGAATCCCCAACGACGCGTACTGCCCCGGTGGCAATCCATAATGCTCATCCCTTAAACCCTGCTCGTACATACCATGCCCGGCTTCGTGCAGCGTGCCGAAGAAAGCACTGGGAAAAAACTTCTCGTTGTACCGGGTCAGAATGCGACAGTCGGACGGTCCCAACGTGGTACAGAACGGATGGTCCGTTTCGTCCAATCGCCCACACGCAAAGTCAAAGCCAATCGTTCGCGCAGCTTCTTCTGAAAATTCCTGCTGCAATGCGACGGGATAGTCACGCAACAATGCCTCGCGGGGTGATTGCTTGCCACTCTCTGCAATCGCTTTAACCAATGGCGACAATTGCTCGCCCAATTCGACGAGAACTGCCCCGACTTGCTTGGTCTTAGCACCGGGTTCGTAATCATCAAGCAACGCATCGTAGCGACATTCTTCAAAGCCGACGGCATCAGCCTTTTGAATTGAGAGGTTCACGATCTCTTCAAGCTGCGGCGCGAACATCGCAAAGTCATCTTGCTTGCGAGCCTCAGCCCACGCCTGCTGTCCCAGCACCGATGCCTTCGTCAACGACTGCACCAGAGACTGAGGCAATTTGACTTCCTTGTCGTACGCGTACTTCAGTCGTTCGACGGTGACCGCCGCATCGCCTTCGGAATCTTTGACGAGATCACTGTCCGACAGTTCACTTAACCAATCACCGACGCACGGTTGCGTCTTCTTCTCATGGATCATCCCAGCCACCATCGACATCTGATCTGCCCGATAGGCTCCACCGCCTGTGGGAAGCATCGTCCGTTCGTCCCAACCTAGCAGGGCGTTTATCCCCTCCAACTTGGCAATATCCTGAAAGTGGTTGCACAGATTTTCGTAAGTCGATGTTGGCATATATCTTTCCTGATTGATCCAGCGTACATCCTCATAGCCTTCGTCAGGCTGGATTGTACATCGTCGGTCGTTGTCTCGTTTAGCTCAAATTGACATACTGATCTATCGACAGGCATACACGCCAATCCGCCCGGTACCTCAAGATGCTGTCAACACGAAACACCTCAACTGACGAACCCAAACCATGCTCGACATCCTTGTAATCGCCCCACACCCAGACGATGCCGAACTTGGAATGGGTGGAGCCATTGTCAAATTTTTGAACGAAGGCAAGAAAGTCGGAATCCTCGATTTAACGGATGGCGAACCCACGCCGCATGGTAGCATTGAGATCCGCGCCCAGGAGACTACCGCCG
>CAYYHV010000205.1:0-8051 GCA_964471695.1 uncultured Pirellulaceae bacterium | reverse complement strand
CTGGGAGTCGAATGGCGAGAGAATTTGGGACTGACGAACCGCAAATTGACGGCTGATCTGGATTCGCGAGCCGCCTTGGCCAACGTCATCAGGCGGACTCGGCCCAAGTGGTTATTTGCTCCCTTTTGGACGGATGCGCATCCCGATCACGTGGCCGCAACGCAACTCGTCGAGGACGCGCGATTTTGGGCCAAACTTACCAAGTCGGAACTGGCGGGCGAGCCGTTTCATCCCGAGCGCATCTACAACTATTACAGCATCCACCTGAAGCTGGCGATCCAGCCTGCGTTCGTGCTCGACATTACTCAGGAATGGCCAAGCAAACTGGCTTCCCTCAAAGCCTACCATAGCCAACTCGTCAAAGGCCGCGAACATATGCAACCATCGATGATGGATCGCTTCCGCGACTGGGCGGCCTACTGGGGACAGATGATTGGAACCGAGTTTGGCGAACCGTTTGCATCGCGCGAACCACTGGCGCTGCAATCAATGAACGATTTATTCTGATGGCATTCTGTCACTGCTTCCCAATCGTAAGGGTAAGTACGCAACGCTTGCGACTCATGTATCGCAAGCAACGAAGTAACGATTGGGTTAACCGTTATAACTTCGCACTCGTTTTTTGACTTCGCAATCAAGTCGCTTGAAACCCGGTGTTTCTTTAGCGAGCGGCGCATGCTGATAGCGGCCGTAAAGTCAACATAAAGCGGTCTTCCCACACGGTCACCGCATGCAGTCGTAGAAGCGGACCATCCACTATCAACGCATCAAACTTGTTGATCATGGCATCTGACGAAAATAGTTGGGCACAACGGTCAGATTATCGAACCTGAGTGTGGAGTTTACAGCAAACCTGCCGATATGAGGGCGTAGGACGGGGGTAACGTTCGCACCAGCGAGGGTTACTCCGAGTGGATGAAGACAGCGCCATCAGTGCTGTCAAGACCGGCGAAGGGAGGCCCGCCCAAGTGACGCAAGACATCAATGTATTGGCACTCGTCAAAGGTGAAGAACGATATATCTTCCTGTACGACGATTCCCGTCGAGCCGAAACGTTACGAACGCTCGGCCGCTACGCTTCGAACCCTGACTTGAGCTTCTCCTGGTATGACGCGGCTGTTCTCAGCCAAAAAGTTCGTCAAACCGCGAACGCTCAAAAGCAAAAGAGTCAACGACGTTTCGAGTTGCCTCTCTAAGTTATTGCCGACTCGATTACGTCGGCATGCTTAACCCCGCCTGCTAAACCCACCAAAACCAGTTCCTCGCTCGTCGGCGACTTGTGCAACATGACAGCAGGAACTTGTGCTTGCGACAGGCCAAATCATGCAAGCCACATCGAATCGCTTTCTCCGCTATCTGCATGTTGAGAGAAACGCATCCGAGTTGACCATCAAGAGCTACCGGGAAGACCTCGAAGCCTTGATTGAGTATCTCGAAGAGAGCTTTGGGCGTATTCCCAAGCCATCCGAAATCTCCACCCTCGATCTGCGCAATTATATCTCGGCTGTCAGCGAAGCCGGTTATGCCAAGTCGTCGATCTCGCGCCGCTTGGCTTCCCTCCGCAGCTTCTTTCGATTCTGCCAGCGCGAAAGCATCATAGAATCCAGCCCCGCGGCTCCGTTACGCAATCCCCGCAAGTCGCGGAAGCTGCCGCATTTTATGTCCAGTGAAGAGCTGGATCAGTTGCTACTGGCGCCTCCGGCCGACGAGCCCCTGGGCTTGCGAGACCGCGCCATGCTCGAGACGACTTATTCCGCGGGACTGCGTGTCAGTGAACTCGTGGGCATCAACGATGGAGACATCGACTTTGCAGAGGGTATCGTGCGGATACGAGGTAAAGGGCGCAAAGAACGATTGGCCCCATTAGGTTCGCACGCTCAACGAGCCATCAAGGAATGGCAACGACGCCGCACGTTGGCTCGCGACGTCCCCAGTGGCCCGTCGGCTCCAACCTTCACCAACAAATTTGGTCGTCGATTGACGACGCGAAGCGTCGGACGCATGCTCGAAAAGTACCTGAAGGTCACGGGACTGGATCTGCGATCAACGCCCCACACACTGCGTCACAGCTTCGCGACCCATCTGCTTGACCACGGAGCCGACATTCGCAGCGTCCAGGAGCTTCTGGGTCACAAGAGTCTGGCGACGACTCAAATCTATACCCACGTCAGCACCGCTGGACTCCGCCGAGTCTACGAGAAGGCGCATCCACGCGCCCAAAAGAAATAGTGGCGCGGCACACACGCACTGGTTGACCGAGGCCCAACTTCGGACTCAAAAACCATAGCCATTTTGGCGCTAGCCACGGTTGGCCCCGAAGTTAGCCATACTCATTCATCGCTCTGTAGTTGGCCGCTACATCTTGCCAAGTACTGAATCAATCGGCACGGCTCCGTAGTGGCGAGAATCAAGCGACCCGAACCGATTGTCCCCCATAACGAACACATGATCTTCTTGCACCACAACCTCCATCACGAAGGCATACTTATCTTCTTTGGCAGATTCGAATTGAACGCGATGCACGCTTTCCCCCAAACTCTCACGTTCAATTGTGAGTCCGTTTGCTGATGATTCCGGCTTGCGAGTCGCGGGAACGCCATTCCTTATGAGTTCACGCCCGTTAATCTCCAGTCGATCTCCCGGCATGCCTACGATGCGACAGACGTAGTTGTAGTTCTTGGCATCTTGTATTTTCTCAAAGACGACGACGTCACCAACTGACAAATTTTCAACGGTGTAATTACCTTTAGTTACCCAATGCGTAGAGCTGGCTGGATAATTTGGAGCCATCCCGTTCTGTGGAATCTTAAATCGTTCGTACTTGGTCTTCACCACAAGTATCAAGGCGATAAACGCGGCGCCAACGAGTATCTGGATAGCTATTCTTGACATAATTCACCAACCGCGACCAAGACTCCGTCAGCGCCAACGACATAGGAGTACGCTGACAAAAGCTCATCGCATTACCCTGAGTTAAATTCTTATGTGATCTTAGTTTATACACTCAAGCTATGAAAGCAGAGCCGCACAACTCGCGGCTATAATACAACACGTAGGTGAACCAACGATTTGACATTTGCAAGGTTGGTAAAAATCCCATGGCAATCAAACCACTGACTGGTAAGACCAGCGACTTGCTGAAGATCGTTCTCCCAGCCTGCGCTACCGGAAAACTGAAGGCGGTTCGAAACTACTTGGATGACGAACGCAAGTTCGTCAGCTGGATTGGGCCCCATGGAAGGACGATGCTGTGGGAAGCTGCAAGGAAAGGCCAGCTAGAAGTCGTTCGGTTGCTCATCGAAGATCATCAGGCAGACGCAACTGCATTCGGATGCTACTTCCGCGAAACGCGACTGGAGGTCTCTCCATGGCTGGTCGCGAAGATCAACAATCATCAGTCGACGGCTGTGTACTTGGCAACTCAGGACGCCGGTATGGATTTTCTGGCTGCTTGTTACCTTGGTGACGAGAAGTTCACCACCAAGCAGATCGACAGGGATCCTCAAATTGCCAATCGCCCTTACCGACGCGAACATCGGTGGAATCCGTATGCGGCCTGGCCGCTTCAATACGCGATCGTTGGCGGACAGATGCGAATCACCAAACAACTCCTGTTGGCTGGCGCAAAAGCCAACGCCAACCCGCGCATCCTCTTTGACGCGATAGCACTGGGCGATTTTGATTCTGCCGAACTACTCCTCAGCGGCGGCGCCGATCCGATTGCAACGCAGCATCGCGATTGGTTTGAGAGTCCAAAATTCAACGCGTTGGCTCGAAAGTATGGTCATGAGATTCGCGAAATCGATGTCCCACCGGAGAAATGGCCAGAGATCGTCGACAACTGTCGTGGCAACCACAACGCACCGGACGAGCCTGGTCGAGTCCGGCCGCTGATTGACGCCGGCCACGACGTGAACGTGCGAGACTATAAGGGAAAGACGGCACTGCATCGCGCCGCGCAGGCTGGCTTTCTCAAGATTACCCGGCTACTGATTGATAGCGGCGCCAATTTGGAAGCACGTTCGCACGACGAGGAGACTCCGATTTTTGACGCGGCATTTTACGGACGCGTCGAGACGCTCAGACTGCTGGTCGACGCTGGGGCGAACCTGACTGCCACCAATAGTAAAGAAGAAAGTGCGTTGTTCGCGGCGGTTCGCGGTGGCCAATCCGAAACGCTCAAGGCGCTGTTAGCGATGGGAGTCGATAACGAAGCCGTCAACTTGAAAAGACAGACCATTCGAGACGTGGCAGCACGTTCCAGAAAGACGGGCATCGAGTCGGTGCGGGACGCGCTGGGCATGAAAAAAGCCTGAGCCAACAAGTGGCTCAGGCAAGATGGATTCTGTTTATCGTTGTGCGTTCTATCCGGCAAGTCGCGTAATACGATTGACGGGTTCGAACGGAATGCGTTGCTGGAAATCGTATTGCATCATATACGCGTCTTCGACCGTGTCTTCGTAGAAATCGCGAAGCACCGAAGTCGCACGAAATCCACCGGCTCGAAAAAACAACTGCGCCTGCAGATTGGTCTCTCGGACTTCCAACATGATTCGATTGCGTCGTTGATGGGACAGTTTGCCGACGAGCTTTTCGGCCATCTGCGTTCCCACACCACGTCGTCGCATATCTCCGTGCACCGCAAAGTTGATGATATGCAGCCGCGATTTGTGCAGCTCATATATCATGAACCCTACGACTCGTTCATCATGCTCGGCAACCATGCCGATGCAATTGCGTTGTCGCAGACAACGGATAAAGTCCTCTTCTGACCAGGGAAACTCGAAGCTTGCCGATTCAATGGCAAGCACTTCAGACATGTCACGGCGAATCATCCACCGAATGTGAATGTTCAGCTGTTGCTTCTCATGCGTGCTCATCTGGCCCCTTCCATGTTCGGCCTTAAAGTCGCGGACGTTCAAGCGTCACTATCGCTAAGCATGTGATCACGGCGACCTGGATCGATCCCTTCTCCGGGAACGCCATCACAAACCAAGCGAGATGTTCTGACTGAGCCGGAAACCTAGCAAATCAAGTTTCGGCTGCCAAGTCAGGATTAAGACGAATAAAAATCAGAAAAAGTCTTCGGTGTGGAATCGTCGAAAGGCACTTAAAAAACAGACACGCTGGCCGCCGATCACGCACGACCCGCTGCTGTTGGCGGTTTGCACTGGGCGCAGCCCGTGCTGGCACCGACGTGTTACATCGAGGTCAAACTTCTATCGACGCAGCCGTTCGCATTGCCCAGCGTCCGGCGGTCAGCGAATAGTACACAGCGAAGCAAATCAGTATGAATCCAATCCAAGGAATCCGCAGCCAGAGAATCCAGACAAAGCCGATCAATGCCAGGACGATATAGGTCCATTGGTATCCAACAATTTCAAGTGCCGGCTTTGCAACCAACAAACCAGCGACCGCGGACAAGAGCAAGATGGAAAGAGACAACGCAACTTTCTGAACCAGTGACTCCCAGTCGACGCTCGCGGCACGGAGCAGCAATTGCGGCTGGCCCAACCGAACCGAAAAACAATCGAATTGATCCGCTTTCGACGGCGATACCAAGTCGCGTGTTTCCAAATTCGTTTTCGGCGGAACCGCATCATCGGATAATGCCAGCCGGTCTGCGATCCGATCCAACTCGTCATCCACCCCAGGCACCAACTCCGTCTGGCGACACGTGCGGGCAATTCGACTCCAACGGCGATACCACGCTTCCACGTCTTCGGGCGAATAGCTCGCCAAATCAACAGCCTGGGAGTTGAGCGCTGCCAACACCGTGCTGATTCGAATGCGATTCAGTTCCTGCAGCGAAACCGATTGTGCCCGGTACGCCTTCAGCGATTTCGCCACCCCGGGTGGCCGAGCAACCATCCAGACGGCGGATTGCGTATCTGCTTCAACAAAGCGAGGCACCTGAATCTTCCTGACGGATACGTTAGCGCCACTTTCGGCTCGAAACACGATCGACAATTGCTGCGTCAATCGTTGTGGACCTAATGGAAGGCTAAACGTGGACTCGTCTATCTTCCTGACGGGAATAACTGCGGATTGTGAAACGACCGCTACCAATTCAATTCCGGGTGGAACGTCCAGCCGACAGGCTGCAGTCCCACGCGACTCGATCGCATATTCAACCTGGCCCGAGTACCCGCGATCATCAAATACAATGCGCGCGTCCTGCAACAGAATCCTGGGTTTCGCCGCTGCTTCTTCGACTCGTTCCAGTTTGGCGATCGCATCAGCGCCGTCGGCAATTCGATAAGTCGCAAACTGACGGGAATCGACTTGAAACTCACTCGGCGGTTCGACCGGCGTGATATTCATAGTTTCCCAACGGGCACTTTGGCCACGGAGTGTCTTGGGAATGCCCAACCAACGTCGAACCAGCGGTTGCCGAATTGGGATGATACGTGGGACTTCGACCGCTTGAGCGCCCTTGATGGGACCTGAGATTTTCAATTGATAAGCCGTAGCATCCGCCGGCAAAGCGGGACGAATCACCAAACGACGACGTCCCACAGATAACTCTTCAATCGTCGTCAGCACTTCCGGCTCGGTTACCAAGGACTCCCCCCAACTCTCTGGAATGCTGAACGCAATCGTATCGGGTGTGCCGTCCTCAAAAACGACTCGATAATCCACATCCGCCCACCAACCGTCGAGGTCCTGTCGCAGCGTAACCAACATGCGCCCTTGTACCGCGGTTGCGTCCGCGGTTACGCGCACAAACATTTCCGGCAAGTCATTGAGTGTCCCGATGCGAGAGTCGACAAGCTGCCAGTCGTCGGTGGGAAGATTCGCCTGCCGGCTGGGTTGTCGTTGCAATTCGTCATTGTCACCCATCAACTGCAGTCGAATGGACGAATCGCGAAAGATGTTGAACTCCTCAAAAGTGACGGTACTATTCACAACGCGAACGAGCGGTACCGATTGCACTTCTCCCTCAACCGGGGCGACATTCCCAGTCAACCGTACGCGGTGCGGGCCGGAAATGGCTTGGTGCGGAAAGATATGCAGAACCCGATTGTTTTCATCCAACGACCATTCGATCGGTCGCAACGAGTCACTTTGGGTAATTTCAACACGCGTATCGCGAATCCCTTCCGGGACTTGCAGTTGAACCTGAAAGTTGTCTCCTTCGATCGGTGAAATATCCGCGGAGAACTCCAAACGAATTTCATCGGACGAATAGTAAACGCTCGTTTGCGCCTCTGCCAGCGAACTGGATTGACGCGCGTAGGTTTTCATCTTCCACGGAAACCCAGGATCAACGATGCGCAGCGCAAAATCCGGATTCGCAGGTTCGGTCCCCCATTCGGATGCGAACTGAGCTACAGACACCTGTGGAGTCGCGCGACCGACGATCCGCTCGTAAGACAAACCATCCGCCACGGAATATGCCCATTGGGTATCCGACGTATCTGCGTCATCAACCGTGATGCGGGGCAAAGACAGTTCTCCCACGCCGGTAGCTTCGAGTACGACAAAAGGAAACACGAGATACGGCTGCTCTCGATTTTGAGTCAACAGGTAAGTGTTTCGGTCCAGTGACTTCTCAACAAGTTCGAGACTCTGCTCGTCCCCCAAACCGGCTGACGTCGTGGGACGAACCACCGGTTGCACGTGAACACGCAGATTGCGCAACGGCAA
The DNA here is from genome assembly GCA_964471695.1 of uncultured Pirellulaceae bacterium. Lineage (GTDB taxonomy): Bacteria > Planctomycetota > Planctomycetia > Pirellulales > Pirellulaceae > CAYYHV01. The sequence continues at coordinate 401 of CAYYHV010000205.1, read as the reverse complement.
ACCATCCGCTCTCGAAAATCGAGATTCACCCCGAATGACGCCGGGTTCCACACGCATCCAGGTTCGCAGCTTGAGGGCAATGTTTGTGCTGGTTGCAGTCGTCTCCGTCGGCCGCCACCTTACGTCAGCAATATTGGCTGGGCCAAGAAGAAAAACGCTGCGTCGTGAATCTTCAGACGTTTGCGATTCCCCCAAAGCCGACACCACGCCAAGTTGCGTATCTCGAGTCGTTGTCAGTTCCATGCGGCTATTGGGAATCGGCAGCACCGGGCAATCAAACCCATAACCAGACTGCACACTCCCAGTCGCCAACTTCCGAGAATACTGAACTCGATGTGCCCCCGTCTGGGCGACGCGGAACTGGATTGCATCACGACTCTTGCTCCAAGTCCAATCGACGG
>CAYYHV010000204.1:0-13277 GCA_964471695.1 uncultured Pirellulaceae bacterium | reverse complement strand
GGACAGTGATAATCAATACGCCATTTTCGATAACTTCCTGATCGAGGGTTCGAATCTTCCAGGTGGCGGCGATCCGGATGGTGATTTCAATGACGATTCCGCATGGGATTGTGCCGACGTCAACGCTTTGACGACTGAGATTGCCGCAGGTACCAACAATGCGGACTTTGATCTGAACGGTGACGACGTTGTCGATCAGGCTGATTTGGCAGCATGGTTAGTCGAAGGTGGAGCCGAGAATCCCGCCGCAACGGGTGGAAATCCATTCCTGTCGTCGGACGCCAACCTCGATGGAAGTGCCGATGTAGGTGACTTCAACGCGTGGAATGCAAACAAATTCACCAACAATTCGAACTTCTGCTCAGGCGATTTCAATGCAGACGGCGTCGTCGATGTTTCCGATTTCGGTATTTGGAACGCCCAGAAATTTACCAGTAGTGGTGCACCAAGCGTGGTACCAGAACCGGCTTCATGGACACTGTTGCTAATCGCAGGCTTGGCTCTGATCCGCCGCAAGCGATAATCGTTGGCACCTGTGCTGTGCAATGCAATAGAGAAGATAAAAGGCATCCGCTAGGATGCCTTTTTTATTACGCTTGAGGCCTTGTCGGGATCATTGCTGAATCAAGACCGCCATTCGATTCGAGGTCGGGGCTATGGGATGGCTTAGCCTCGACGCCATCTCAGCATTGAAATTGCTCCAAATATCAGCAACGCATAGGCAGCTGGTTCAGGGACCAGTGACGCATCTCCACGGCCTTCGGCGAAGTCCGTGCCGTCATAGGTCATTTGAAAAAGAAAGTTGTTCGGAAACAGCAGATCGTAGGTGGTCAAGTCACTGGCCACGTAGCCAGGCGGTGACGCGTTTGAGGGGAATCCAAGACCAAAGTTTGCCAATTCAAATGGTAGCGAACCTGATGGAATTGAATTGAAATTGGCGACGAAGAACCCCGCATCGGGCCCAATGTCGTTCAAGAAAAAGTCGTTGCCCGAGAAGGTGTGGGTCCCACCGCCGGCGTTAAGGGTTATCGAAGTAATCGCCATAGGGAACGTGACTCCACTGATTGGAGTCGCATCATCGTATGAGAGGCTTCCGCTGACTGTTTCACCAACGCTGAGTGCGCCAGCGGCTTCGGTTAGCTCAAAAGCAAAGTCAAACGTCTCAATTTCGGCTTGAGCAGAGCTTGCGCAAAGAACTGCGCTAAGGAAAAACACATTAAAGATTTTCGACATCACTAGCTTCTCCTTGGTGTAATCGGTCGATTGGTTATTTGCGACCTAGCATAGCAAGAGTCTATCTCATGTCAACCTATCGTATGTCATTCTGTTTGAGGATTGCCTTCTGTTGTGCCGTAGTGACGATCGGGTGTCGCTTAGTGTTTCTGTGATTGGGCTGCCAGATCCGTCGGATCGGTAGGTTCTGGTAGTGTTAGCCAAGGCGATGGCTCTCTCGTCGAGTGCTGAAGGATGGGTTGGATGGTGCCAAGGGAAACTCGCGAATAACAACTAAGTTCCAAAAAAGCATTGACGCAATGAAGGCAATCAAGTCTGCGCTCGTAGGCGTGAGGCTTCTTTGCAGTTCAAGGGACTCGAAAAGAAGCAACGCCGCGCGGGCTTGCTCGCCTGCTTCCATCTAGTTTGACAGAATGAGCAGAGGTGTTGAGTGACGCAGGGAATCTTGCTGGAAACTATGGTTGTCGTTGACTGATCCACGCGACAAGGAGCATAAGAATTATCGCACTCCAAAACAGCGTGAAGATTCCGCCACACCCGATTCCAATCCAGGCGTGGACACTGCCTTTGATTACCGGGTTTTTCTTCCTGTCGCTCAATCCGCGGATTCCCAGATAAAACGCAGCGATTCCAAACGGGAGCCCAATGAGCGGCAATCCGCTCAGGATACCCAGGTAGTACGCCAGCAACGCCTTAGGGTTTTTGTAGGGGATGACGCCGCCGGTTGCCTCGCCTTCGACAATATTGGGCGCAGCGAACGTTGGGTTCTCTGCCGTTGGAGTCTGGTAAGGATTCGCTTCAACCGACTCGGCATCAACCGTCGTGCCCAAAGGGTTGGGCAGTTTGCAATGCGGACATACGTCCACATCTGGTTGGACGGCTTCCTGACAATGGGTGCATCTCATAACCGTGACGACTCCTAGTCCAGTGTGCGACGAGAGACTATCAGTTCGTCCAGGTAGACGCAATTATCCGAGAATTCAGTTTAGTCAGCGTTAGAGTAGTTGGGCGGCATCCCCGTCAACGCCGACGCGATCAGCTCGTAAAGATCGACGAGTTCGGTCTTGCGAACAATGCTGTTGCGAGCGGCAAAATGGTAGGCGATTCGTTTGTCCTCGACCTTTAGCTCGGTCAGTTTCTTTCGAGCGTCATACCAGGTAGGAAGCCAAGTCACCGAATCCTGCAACTCCTGGCGGCTCCCAAAGTATGCGTCAAAACAGTTTATGTCGAGCAAAAAGTAGACGTGGGGTTGAAATGGTGAACCGGGTTTGATCCGCTTATCGCTGTCGTATATGTACATTCCTGGGGCCACGGTCCACGGGATGTTCAGGGAGCGTAGCTCGATGGCTCGATGGATTTCGTCATCAGAAAAGATCATTGCGGCGCCTCATAATAGCAGACTGCATAGTGATAGATTCCTCGGAAGCAAATGGCCAGACCTGTTGAATTGAAACCATGCGAGTTGTGCGGCAGAACGACAAAGGGTGGGGTAACTAGGCATCACTTGATACCCAGGACGTGTCATTCGAACCGCTGGTTTAAGAAAAACTTCAGCGTCCATCAAATGTTGGAAACCGTAGGGCTCTGCCGACAGTGTCACAATGCAATTCACAAATTCTTTGGGGAAAAAGAACTTGGTAAACGACTCAACACTCTGGACAAACTAAGGGAAGAACCGGCAATCGCCCGCTTCGTAATGTGGGTGCGCAAGCAGCGCTAGTCTCGTTGGCTACACCGAATCACCATGTAGTCGCCGTGATAATCACTCGTTTCCTGTTCGAATATATGATCGATCGACCGCGGTCTCGAAAAAGATGTGGGATGTTTCGGTAACATCGCAAAGGGTATTCCCTCGGCGGCGACAAGCGTTGACGAGAAGATCGAAGATGATGGCAGATTGGCAATCGTAAACTTGTTGGCGTTCCACAAGTTGAAGTCAGAAATGTCAGTAACGCCGTCAGCATTGAAGTCGCCCTGGCACCATGTGGTTCCCGTCGTGAACTTGTTGGCGTTCCAAATGTTGAAATCGGACGTGTCCACTGTAAAGTCGAGTGTTGCGTCTCCCATGCCCGTCCCTTTGATTTCGACGATCCAATCCAGAACGTCTAGACTGGACAAGATTCCATCGCTGTTGACATCGAAGGACAAGTCGCTTGATCCGGAGGAGATCGCATCGGAAAGCAACTGGATATCGTTGCAGTCCAGATTTCCGTCATCGTTAAGGTCGCCATTTGCCGCGGAAGTAAAGTCGAAGAATTGAAGAATACTCGCCATCGCTTGCGCACGGTCGTTTGCATCGACGATAGTCTCAAATGGAAAACCAAAAACGACGATTCGTCCTTCGGGGGTGCCCGGATCGTAGGCTATCGCGGCAGTCCCGCCGGAGCCACCGGCGTATCGCAACTGTGGTGTCGAGCCGCCAGCGGGTGAGATGATGTCAGGGAAATTCACATCGTAGAATTGATCGCCATCGTCAAACGTGAGGGACAGTCCCTCAAATAGGGAACCAGCCAAACCCTGCGCCTGATAGGTGTTCGCATCATCCGCGACGTATTGGGTACGAAGTGTATCGTTGTAAAATGCCCGTCCGTTATTCTGTTGATCGAGGTCCCATCCAATTTCGCTTCCCGAAACGAACAGTTTTCCGCCGCCAGCCAGGTAGGTTTCGACTCGGTTTTGTTCTGCGGCGTCAAAGGTCCTGTCAGCCGTAGACTCTTCCCCCGAAATCCAAATCACCGCATCGTAGTTTCCCAGGTTGGCGGTGCCCGTGGCGACGAATTGGTTGGGGACGGTATCGACGGAGATACCACTCGAATATTCTGCGATGGCGGAAGCCGACTGAACGGCATAGTCAAATGAGTTGGAGAATCTGGGTCGGACGCGATCAACGGTCAGGTTTCCGTAGGTGACGCGTGGGTTGAGTGTTCTATCGAATCGGTCAAATCCATTTACGATCAAAACACGTTGCGTCAAGTCGCCGGGTATCAACGCGACGATGGCCGAGCCGGGGGATTCGCCGCCTTCGTTGTAGGCCGCGACTTTGAAGAAGTAAGTCTGATTGGGATCGAGATCGGTAAGCACGAGTTGATTTACGCCACCGGCGACTTCTGTGCCCCCGTCGAAACCATAGCCATTGGTTGAAGCAAAGACGCGATAACCTGTGGCCGCATCTCCAACGGCTGAGCCCGATTGTGAAAAATCCCAACTGATTGTGGCGACTCCCTCAGCCAACGATTCGGCGCGAACACCTGTCACTGCGGCTGGGGCCATGGTAAGCGGAGTCGAACCATCGACTGCCCGAAAGTACTTTACGACTCCCTGATAGGTCGCTCGCGCGACCGCGTCGCGAACCTTAGGGTCTCGCAGCATCTCCGCGTCGAGTTGGTTGTCGTGAAAACCTGTTTCGATGATCGTGGCGTCGAATTCATTCTGAATGTACGTATTGTTGATCTCACCGAATTCAAAATCACTACGATCCAGCGTTAGGGCTGAACGCCCAGCCCAGTTGTGTTCGAATTGTCCGTTTTGCGCAACAAGGTCGTTGTTGACTTCTCGGGCAACCGTGTCCGCTAAAAAGAACTGGTTTGGCGTCGCGCTGCCGGGCGAGTTATTGCCGTTGTAAAGTCCCAGGATTCCTCGCGCTGAACCGCCACCAGCATTCGAGTGGTAACTGATAAAGACACGGTCGGACAACGAGCCATCGGCCTCGCGATTCATATACTCAGCATAGCGCGGCGAAAGCGAAACGGTGGCCGTTCGATCCGAAGATGACGTGCGATACTCGGATGTCGCGATTCCTTGCGACCGATCGACATGCCATTGCACCCAATACAGTCCAGCTTCATCCTCACGCGTAAATCCCGAAACGCCTCCGCCCCGATCAATGTCACCCATACCGTTTCCAAAGCGAATCATGTCAGCGATGATGACTCGACCCGGGTCATTGCTGCGGTTGCTAATGTCGACGTGACCTGAATTCCCGGCTTCGAAGTGGTACGTTCCCAGATAAACCAAGCCATTGCCCACGCGACGATGATTGACGGTCACCTCCGTAATGCCTCCGGAATGATGGACTCGGTAGAGCTGGTCTTCGGCGCGATCTGAACCGTATCGAGTCCACGCATAAACCGGATAAAATCCTTGGTCGTCGATGTTGGGTTGGTAGCGGGCGAAGGCTGTTTCCGTCGTCGAGGTTGCGGCGAACCGGTAGGCCACGTCACCCACGTCTCCAAAATAGATGCTGGACGAACTGTTGCTCCAATTCCCAACATAGGAAACTTCTACGTCATCGTTATCAATAACGTACTCGTTGGGTTGATGACCGACGGGGCGCAGTGGCACGACGGTCGCCCCGGCGCGAAACGCATAGTCTGCAAAGGGAGTCATTTGATCCTGATTTCCAAGGTCTTCAATCAATTCAAATGTTTCGGGACGCTGAGTCGTCCACGCCCCATTGCCATTGTTATCCGCCGTCCACCCATGCCCGGCATGGGTGTAGACAATTTTGCCGGACAAGCCGCCATCGGGTTGCTGGCCGACTGGAACTAAAGCCGCGGCGGAGAGGACTCTGCGAGGTTCAAGTTGTTCGCAGGACAAAAGCCGAGATTTTTGGCGATTTCTCTTGGAGATGCGAGCCACCGTGTTTACCTATTCCGTGAACTGTTTCGATACCGTAGATCACAACCGTGTTGAATTGCGTCCACTTGGGATAATTTAGTTTAGACACGATGGAATTTGAGAACCATTGAATTGTTCAATCGCCCTTGTTGTACAATGACGTTGCTACTTGTTGCTCAATTCGGCGACTGATATAAGAAATCAACCGCGAAAGCGGTTTAATCAACTGCCCTGCCTCAACGACGAAATGTAATGTCCCGCCGAATTCTTATTCTGACTGAGGGGAAAACCAATCCTCGCAACGCCAAAACGGCGGCTAGTGTTATTCGCTATCAAACTTCCCAAGTCGTGGGTTTGCTCGATTCAACCAACGTTGGCAAGACTGCAGGTGAACTGCTCGACGTCGGCGAAAGTATCCCTGTCGTCGGGAGGATCGAAGATGCCGACGACGCGAATACCTTGTTGATCGGAATTGCATCTGCAGGTGGGAAGATTCCAGAGGAATGGCGTCCGATTCTGATGGCGGCGATCCAGCGAGGGATGGATATTGTTTGTGGATTGCACGATTTTTTGGTGGATGATGCTGAGCTGGTTGCTGCTGCGAAGATGAATCAAGTTCGATTGATTGATGTGCGTCGCAATGAAGAACGTGACGTTGCACAGCGAGAGAACATTCGTGAGGATTGTTTACGAATTCTGACGGTCGGTCACGACTGTTGTGTTGGCAAAATGGTCGTTGCGATTGAAATCGCCAATTTTCTCAAGGCGCAGGAGCACGATGCCAAGTTCGTTGCGACGGGGCAAACTGGCATCATGATCGAAGGCGAAGGTTGTCCCATTGATTGCGTTGTCTCGGACTTTTTGAATGGAGCCGTCGAGAAACTCATTCTTGCGAATCAGCAGCACGATATCCTGCTATTCGAAGGCCAAGGGAGCATTTCGCATCCGAGATATTCCGCGGTTACGGCCGGCCTGCTACATGGTTCGATGCCCCACGGCATGATTTTGTGTTACGAAGCCGGGCGGACAGAAGTCCATGGAATGCCGGGCCACATCATTCCGCCGCTTGCACAACTTCGCGAAACGTACGAATCGCTAGCGAACATTCAGTTTCCCTCACAGGTGATTGGCATCGCGATGAATAGTCGCTCACTGACGGCCGAAGCGGCTGCGGAAGAGCGTCAACGCATTCGGGAGGAGTTCAATCTCCCGGTTTGTGACGTCGTGCGTGACGGAGCCGACGAATTGGCGGCGGCCGTTTTGTCATGTCGGGAGCGTTTGATGAGTCCATCGAGTCCATAGGCGATACGCGAAACGGAACCTGAGGCAGGCTTTGGAAATATTACTGCACGAATTCGATCTGCCGCTTCGGCATACCTTCACGATTTCGCGCAGCTCGATGGATGTCCAACCCACATTGATCGTGGAACTGCGTGATGGTGAGCGATCGGGTTTTGGGGAAGCGACTACCAATAAATATTACGGCGTGACGCGCGAGTCTATGAAAGCTGCGCTGGAACCGCTGAAAGATGTTGTCGCCAAGGTGACTTGGGACAACCCATCCGAGCTATGGGAGGCGTGCGCGAACCATCTGTCGACGGCGAAATTTGCGCAGTGCGCGCTCGACCAAGCCGCTCACGACCTTTGGGGTAAACGGCTTGGCCAGCCGGTGTATCAGTTGTGGGGATTGCGCATTGACGCCAACCCGGCTTCCAACTTTACCATTGGTATCGCCAACATCGACACGATGATTGAGAAGCTAAAAGGTATGGCGGGGTGGCCGATCTACAAGATCAAGCTTGGTACCGACAACGATCTGGAAATCGTCAGGCAGCTTCGCCAACATACCAACGCGGTGTTTCGCGTCGATGCGAATTGTGGCTGGACGGCTGAGACGACGATTGCTAACTCGACGGCGCTCAAGGAATTGGGTGTTGAATTTATCGAGCAGCCGCTTCCTCCAGATGATGTTGAGGGTGCCAAAACCGTCCGCGAACATTCGGCGCTTCCCATCATTGCCGATGAAAGTTGTCTGGTCGAAGAGGACGTTGCCAAGTGCCACGGTCTGTTTCACGGAATCAATATCAAGCTTACGAAATGTGGTGGCTTGACTCCGGCGCGTCGTATGATTGCCGAAGCTCGACGGCTGGGATTGCAAGTCATGGTCGGCTGCATGACCGAATCGACGGTCGGTATTTCCGCAATTGGCCAATTGCTCCCGCTGCTCGATTATGTCGACATGGATGGAGCCGCTTTGTTGGCGGACGATATTGCCGATGGTGTGCGAGTCGAAAAGGGAATTTGTCATTATCCCCAAGTGAATGGAAATGGCGTCCATCTCCGGGCGCCGTCGATCGCTCAAGACGCATAGATCAGCCAACCTTTGAAGGACAAACATGATGATTCGGATAGGCTCAGTGTTTTGCTTCCTGTTGTCTCTGGCGATGACCAGCTTTGCCCAAGATGATGTGGCGGAAAAGAGCAAGGAGTTGGCGTCGGTCCTCCAACCGTTGATTGACAAGCACAAAGGCAAAGCCGGCGTGGCGGTACGACACCTGAATAGCGGCGTCGCGTTCGATCATCGGTCTGCCCAGCCGATGCCGACAGCCAGCATGATCAAGTTTCCGTTGCTGGCAGCGACTTACAAAGCCGTCGAGGATGGTGAAGTCAGCTTGGATGACAAGATCGAGCTCCGCGACTCGGACAAAGTACCTGGATCAGGGATTCTGACAGCTCACTTCTCCTCTGGTTTGAAACTCAAGCTTCGCGACTGTTTGCGGTTGATGATGGTCTATTCAGACAACACGGCCACGAACCTTGTCGCTGATCACATTGGTTTACCAGCCACCGCCAAGTTGATGTTTGAGCTTGGATGCGCGGAAACGCGATTGCACTCCAAAACCTATCAGCGCGAAACGTCGATCTATCCCGAGCGCAGTCAAAAATATGGATTGGGTAGCGCAACGGCGGCTGACATGGTCAAATTGCTGACGCTATTGAAACAGAACAAACTCGTCAGCGCATCTGCCAGCCAGCAGATGTACGATTTGATGGCGGACTGTGACGACGATACTAAGATCGCACGACTGCTGCCGTCAGGCACCAAAGTGATCAACAAATCGGGGGCTGTCTCCGCATCACGAACGGACGCGGCTTTGATTGAGACTCCGTCGGGACCGATCGCGATCTGCGTGATGACGACCGATAACGATGATCAGCGATTCGCTGGCGACAACGCAGCCCACACGTTATGCGCCGAGATTGGTCGTTCCGTTTACGAGTTCTTCAATCCCATGGACGCCATCAAGCCGCGTGATGGCGACAAGCCGCTTGCCGTTGGCGCCACCGGCAAGTTGGTGCAGGCGATGCAACGGACGCTCAACGCGCGCTCTGAACCCAGTCCACGATTGGCAGTCGATGGCGATTTTGGGCCAGCCACCGAAGCTGCCGTGAAAAGTTTTCAAAAGCAAAAGGGGTTGGTCACCAACGGAATCGTTGGCCCCGAAGTATGGAAAGCATTGGGACCACTGCTCGGAGAAGACGCGGTTCCGGCACCAGAAGTCGTCAATGCGGAATTGGAACCGCGCGCGCCGAGGGAATCTCTGAACGGCCAGCCATTCGTGACTTGCAAAGCTTGGGCGATCTGTGATGACCGAGGCCGTTTCCTTTGGGACCACGACGGTGATGTTGCGTTGGATATGGCAAGCACGACAAAAATAATGACAGCCTATTTGGTTGTCAAACTTGCGGCAGCCGACCCAGCGGTTCTTGACGAGATGGTGACCTTTTCGGAGCGAGCCGACAAGACGTCCGGTTCGACGTCGGACGTGGCGGCGGGTGAGAAACTGACCGTTCGCGAACTGCTTTATGGATTGCTTTTGCCATCGGGCAACGACGCCTCGGTCGCCTTTGCCGAGCACTTTGGGAAACGATTGATGGAGGGCGATAGGGAGTCGAATGTTGATCCGCTGAAGCTGTTCGTCCAAGCGATGAATCGAGAGACCGAAGAGTTGGGCATGAAGGACTCGTCTTTTCGGAATCCGCATGGGTTGACTGCTTCTGGTCACAAGGCATCGGCCAAGGACTTGTTGCGACTGGCAACGGCTGCGATGAGAAATCCAGTGTTCAGAGAAACCGTGGGGACTCGGCAGCACGGTTGCACGCTCATCGGACCCGGCGGCTATCAACGCAATATTGTGTGGCGGAACAGTAATCGGTTGTTGGGAACCATCGGATACGAAGGCGTAAAGACCGGCACGACAGGAGCCGCAGGTGCTTGTCTGGTTTCGCGTTCAACGCGCGATGGACACACGCTAACAATGGCGGTGTTGGGTTCGGCGGCATCGGCGTCACGTTATGCGGACAGTCGCAACCTGTATCGCTGGGCGTGGAGACAACTTAATGAAGAAGTCGAAAAGAATACGATCAAGGTTTCGGATCGCGCTCGCGAGATTCACAAGTCGTCGATCGTGGTTGATGGGCATAACGACTTGCCTTGGACTTTGCGGGCTGCCGGCGGATTCTTCGAGAAGCTCGACATTAACCAACCGCAGCCTCGATTTCATACGGACATTCCGCGACTGAAGGAGGGTGGAGTCGGCGCTCAGTTCTGGTCCGTCTGGGTTCCCGTCAGCACGCGTCGGGAAGGTTCGGCGCTACAAACGACGTTGGAGCAGATCGAAACCGTCGAGAAAATGGTGAACCATTATCCTGACGTTTTCGAGTTAGCAAAATCAACGGCGGACATTCGACGTATTCGGAAACAAGGCAAAATTGCGTCGCTTATTGGCGTCGAAGGCGGGCATTCGATTGAAAATTCGTTAAACGTGCTCAAACAGTTGTATGAACGCGGGGCTCGCTACATGACGCTGACGCATTCAGAGTCTTTGGAGTGGGCGGATTCCGCGACGGATGAGCAACCACATGGGGGACTGACGGCTTTTGGCGAAGAGGTGATTCGTGAGATGAACAAATTGGGGATGCTCGTTGATATCTCGCACGTATCCGACGACTGTATGAAGGATGCGTTGCGCGTCTCAACGGCTCCGGTCATCTTTTCGCACTCGTCGGCTTGGGCGTTGTCGAATCATCCACGCAATGTCAAAGACGACGTACTCAAGTTGACCGCCAAGAATGGCGGAGTCGTAATGATCAATTTCTATACCGGGTATATCACCCAGGATGGAGCCAAATCGGGCGTCGCGAGGGCTGAGAAGCGTGCCGAGTTGCGTGAACGGTTTGGCGACGATGATACAAAGATTCGAGCCGAGCTGCGAAAGTTTGACGCGACTTCTCCCCGAATCACCAGCTCGATTCACGACGTTTTGAACCACATTGATCACATTGCCAAAGTCGCCGGCATCGATCACGTGGGGTTGGGTTCGGACTATGACGGTGTGTCCTCGGTTCCGCTGGGGTTGGACGATGTCTCAAAATATCCGGCAATTACCCAGGGTATGTTGGACCGTGGTTACAGCGAGAAAGATATTCGCAAAGTCCTCGGGGTAAACCTGATGCGCGCCTTTGCGGCTGCTGAAGAAGTGGCTGGGAAATAGCCCATGTCGAATTGGTCCCGTTTGCGGCGAAGCATCGCAATGCTCCTCGTGATTGCCATGGCAACTGTGGCTGCGGCGGAAGCGCCGTCTGTGCCGCGGGAGTTTCGAGCCGCGTGGGTGGCGACGGTGGCTAACATCGACTGGCCGACGCGTAACGATTTGGGTGCGACGGAGCAGCAGCAAGAGTTTCTGCGGATCATAGCGGTTGCGAAGCGGCTGAAACTGAACGCGCTGGTTCTGCAGGTCCGTCCGGCGGCTGACGCGATGTATCGCTCGGAGCTCGAACCATGGTCCGAGTATTTGACGGGCACCATGGGCAAGTCGCCGGAGCCCGAATACGACCCGTTGGCGTTTGCGGTTGCCGAATGTCATCGAGCCGGTATTGAACTGCACGCTTGGTTTAACCCGTATCGGGCTGGGCACCCGACGGGTAAGTCCGCAGCGCGCGCGTTGCATGTCAGTCGCAAGATGCCGGAGGTGGTCAGGACTTACGGGAAATACCAGTGGCTTGATCCGGCGGAACCCAAAGCCGTTGAGCACAGTTTGGCGGTGATTGCTGATGTCGTGAGGCGATACGATATCGACGGTGTGCATCTGGATGATTACTTCTACCCGTATCCTATCCAAGACGACGACGGCAACGAGGTTCCATTTCCTGACGAAGCGGCTTGGGCGACTTTCTCTTCCATGCATCCCGATGTTACACGTAGCGATTGGCGTCGTAGCCATGTGAATGCATTTATTCGGCGACTGTATGAGCAAACGAAAGGCGCCAAGCCCTGGGTGAAGGTCGGGATCAGTCCTTTTGGCATCTGGCGCCCGGGGAATCCTGAATCAATCAAAGGATTCGACGCGTACGAAAAGCTCTACGCGGACGCTCGCAAATGGCTGGCCGAAGGGTGGCTTGATTATGCGGCACCGCAGTTGTACTGGACGATAAAGAGTCCAGGGCAGAGTTATCCCGTTCTGCTGGATTGGTGGGCGACTCAGAATATCAAAGGGCGGCATCTATGGCCGGGCAATTATGCTTCGCGGTTGGGTTTTGAAAAACCTTGGCCCAAAGAGGAACTGCTTCAGCAAATTGAGATTACGCGGACGCACGAACAGGCTTCGGGGAATATCCACTTTAGTATGAAGGCGTTTGTGCTGGATTATGCGGTTATCGCGAAGGACTTGGAGGAAGGCCCCTATGACTCGGTGGCTCTTCCACCAGCCAGTCCATGGTTGGGAAGTGACCGTCCATCCAAGCCTCGCTTTGAGAAAATGATCCCACGGAAGGGAATGCTTGAGTGTAAGCCCATCGGTGATTCGAAACGCGTTTGGCAGTATGTGGTCCAGACTCGAGTCGGGGATCAATGGGAAACGGACATCGTAGGATTGCATAACGGTACGTTAAGGATCGCCAACAATACAGATGCGGACGAAGTCAGGGTATCTGCCGTCAGTCGGACGGGTTTCCTAAGCGAAGCGATCTTGCCATAGTTGTAGAGGGCTCCGCGATTCAAACGACCGGATCGGGAGCGATCCACGACTGAGAAGAAAAGAAATGGCTTGGATGCATGACGAATCAGAACGCAAGTGAGGGAAAGTCGCCGGTTGCCTCTGATGTTGCCTCTCATAATCCATGGTTGTGGGTGCCCAGTCTCTACTTTGCAGAGGGAATTCCGTACGTCACTGTGATGACGTTGGCAGCGGTGATGTACAAACGTCTGGACGTATCCAACACTGAATTAGCGATGTACACGAGTTGGCTGTATCTGCCTTGGGTGATCAAGCCCTTCTGGAGTCCGTTGGTCGAAGTCTATCAGACAAAGCGATTCTGGATTGTCTCGATGCAACTGCTGATTGGAGCCGGGTTGGCCGGTGTCGCCC
>CAYYHV010000203.1:12995-13350 GCA_964471695.1 uncultured Pirellulaceae bacterium | reverse complement strand
CAGCTGCCAGGTGATTTTGACACGAATGGCGTATACAACTGTTTCGACATTGATGGCGATCAGTGTCAAGTGACGGCGCTTCCAAGTAGCGTTCGCGTAGATTTGCGCCACAGACGAGTCTCTTGCTATACTGTCACAACGAGCATTGTTACGCGGTTGTCATGAAATTAGCAGCACCGATAGCAGCTACCCCTGAGACTACTGCGCGACTTCCGGATTCGTCGGCCGATGAATCGACGCGTCGAAGCAATTTGCTCAATATGCGTCGGTCTTTTTCACCGAAGCGGACTCGGGACGGCTTTATCTGGCTGAAGCTTGTCAAGCCGACGCGCCGAAGGCGACCGTTAAACTGAAC
>CAYYHV010000203.1:9842-12985 GCA_964471695.1 uncultured Pirellulaceae bacterium | reverse complement strand
CATTTCAACCGCTGTCAGACTGCGCCCGGTGGTGGCATCTCTCGGCGGCGTCGATATTCGCTAAATTCGCCGCGAGCAGTCCCAACATGATTACGGCCCAGTTTGACGGCTATACTAATCTAGAGTTTCCAGATTCGAATTCCCCGTTTCGGCCCTGCGCCCTCGAAACTGCACGCAACTAACTCTGAGTCGGTTGAGAATGTGACCGATACGATGATGGGGCTATCTGGTATTCGCATTTTGTAACTCGCGAGTTTGGTGCTCGTGTCCCAAACGATAACGCGTCCATCATGTCCTCCCGATACCAGTCGGCGGCCATCTGGTGAAAACGCAAGCGACCACACGGCAGACGGCAGGAAGATTTGCCCTTCTTTGTGCCCCTTCATCGTTGCCGCCAACTTCCCCGTCTTGGCATCGAACAGTCGTACGATGTTGTCACTTGCCCCCGTTGCCACCCAACGTTCGTCGGGGCTGACGGCAACCGAGAATACCTGGTCGTTATGTTGCAATGTGCGGTGGACTGTCATCCCTTTGGCATCCCAAAGCTGCACTTCCCGATCGTTGTTCGTAGCAACCAGCTTTCCGCTCCGAGCAATGACGCCGCGTCGGGCCTTGTGGGGCAGCCGCACAACCTCGTCGTTACGCGGCGACCCCGGATCACCGATGTAGGCAGACGGCGGGCTTGTAAATAGGATCATGAACCGTTTTCCGTCCTCGATGAAGCGAGCAGCGATCACAGTTCCCTCTTGTTGAAGAGCGCGCTCCCGAAACCCATCCTCTTGACTACTTCCGATCAACGCTTTCCCTGATCGCTTGTCGACAATCAGTCGCTTCTCTTGTGGAGTACTGAAATCAAACGCGAAGGGCCCCTTGAGGCCACTTGGTGCCTTGTCCGGTAGCCTCTGCCCCTTGGGGACGCTCCACCCTTCGAAACGGTCTGTCCAGATTTGTTTAGCGTCTGACGAAAATCGCAACCCGCCTGTGAACGGCTTACCTTCGAAGTCGATGCTTGTGACGATCTCCGCGACCTTTACTGTCCGGGTCGGTTGATTGTCCGCGCGAACGTCCTGGGCTTGGACGGTCGCAGTATGGCTAGCCGTCAGGCAGAAAATCATGGTGTAGAGCCGCGAACGGACGCATCTCAGTCTTAGCATTCTGAGCCTCTTGGTCTCTCTCGTACCGATGTGACCATCGGTGAACGTCTTTGATTACCTCGTGAACGCGGTCCGCTCTCGATTCCGTTGGATCCCCTCGATCGAACCGTTGTCGTTGACCCGGAACTTGTACTTTCGCGATGCGATGATGGCGCATTCACTTTTTCTTGTACGGCGCAAATCGCTAACTGTGAATCCGCATTTTAACGTCTGACAGCTCGCAACACACCGATCCGTACCCTTGGACTGTAAGTGAGCGCAATTGAATCGAGTACTATTCTTGCGATACTGTCACAACGAGCATTGTTACGCGGTTGTCATGAAATTAGCAGCACCCATACTATGAACGAGTATTGTTTTTGACATAAACAACGGGAGCACAGAATGCCGAAGTACCGACACCTCCAACTGGTCGTTTTTATCATCGGCAGCCTTGTTCTGCACACAATGGTTGGAGCCGCGACGACTTACCGGGTCCAAGGGACCGTGCTCCGTGTCGAGGGTTTTCTTACGAGTCCATTCTCAATCGGTCAGTCGTTCACCGCCGAGTTTTCGATCGACGATACTGCGACCGATATGTTTCCAGACGATCCGACGTTGGGTTTTTATCGGAATGCCATCCCTCACTATTCAGTTGACATCGGTGGAGGCGCATATGTTTTCTCCGAAACTGACGGTGGATTAGCCGTTCGTGATAACAACACTCTTTCCGGCCCGCCCATCGACTATGTTGAGGTTTTCGCGCAGAACCCACCTTCCGCACCGCCCGTCGACGGGAAAGAGCTAGATGTTCTAAGTATGCTACGGCTGATCGACGAATCAGCGTCAATATTTCCCACCGATGCGATTCCGTCGTCTATTCCCGCGCTTCCACATTTTGACCTCACTGACTTCACACTTCAGTTTATTGACCCGGACGATCCTGCAGGCGTTCCAGGTGAGGCATTCGGGGCGATTGAAATCATCTCCAAAATAATATGTGATTTCGACTTCGACGACCTTTGCAATCTCAGCGACATCGACCTAATGTTGGCCGAAGGCCCGATCGCAAGCGGAGTTGCCGCGGTAGCGTTGGTTAACGATCAATTCGATCTGAATGCGGACGGCGTTATTAACCGCGACGATAGAGATATCTGGTTGTCTCAAGCGGCATTGGCGAACGGATTCTCCGCAGCCTACAACCTAGGAGATGCGAACTTGGACGGCGTTGTTGACGTTTCTGACTTTAACACGTGGAATGCTTCAAAGTTTTCGGCAACCTTACGTTGGTCAGAAGGTGATTTCAACGCTGACGGAGTCGCTGACATTTCAGATTTCAACTCTTGGAACCAGAATAAGTTCACTAGTTCCGACACCTTTCAGGTACCGGAACCTCATCTCACTCCGTTGTTTGCAGTTCTCGCAGGCCTATTCTTCTGGCATCGCAGAAGGCAGTAGGTGCTTTTTCGGGGTTTCTATTTGACCACCCCAACATCAACCTCACTCAAATAGGCGGTTCCCAAAAGCGCCTCGGACAAACAGGGTGACGCACTTTCGGACTTTGGGCTTATGCGTTTGGCGTGAAACTTCGGAGCAACGTGGGACGAAGATCATAGCGGTGACTATGAAGGGCTCTCGAGTTATTTAATGACGACGCCGAGCTGTTTTGCAATGGAGCTAACAATGGGGTTCCGTTCGGGGGCACATTCAAGGGTAAGGTTGAGATTCGGTCATTTCTGGCTCAGTTCGCGGCCTATGTTGAAAGAGAGTACCTCCCACGTGACAATTGCCTGCCTCAACTGAAAGGCAGAGTGCCACAGGCATGGGGATGAATTAACGCCACTGTGACTGACAGAACCGGCGTGCATCACCACTCTGCGATCCCACCCAATCGAAGCGTTTCAAGTGGTTTCTCAATTAGCGTGTAGACCGTAAGATGGCTTCCGATATATCGACTGGCAGAGGTCGCAATCAAGTTCTCTCGATAACATGAAAGCTCAAAATGAACGC
>CAYYHV010000203.1:3728-9832 GCA_964471695.1 uncultured Pirellulaceae bacterium | reverse complement strand
GGGCAAGGTGCCGATCGAGCTGGCGCAAGTCGTTTTTGGATGGAGCAATCGACTCGCCGGGAAATTGAGGCAACTTTCGTTCGGATCAAGGGAAAGAACGTCCACCTGAAACTCCCAAACGGAAAATCCGCCAAGACGAAACTCGACTCACTAACGCTCAAGGACCAACTTGCCGCCTACGACTTAGAGAAACAAAGACTGGTAAATGTCAACGAGTCACTTTCGACGCAAGAAAGCAGAAGGCTCGAGAATCTACGATTGCTTGTCAATCTCGAAACTGTCTTTCCCGAGTTCAGGCGAACGAATCAGCTACCGCCACAGGCAAGTGCCCCGATTCACTTGTACTCTTACTCCGTTGACGATGAGTCCTTTGTGGTGGGTTTGTTCTCGGATAATCATTGCCGTGCTTGGTCCCTGGCTGACGGTAAAAAGACGCAAGACATTGACTTGCAATGCGATCTATCCAAATCAAAAGTCTGGTTTTCCCCTTCACTCTTTGCATCCGTGCACCGCCTATTCATTTTCGACCCGGCTGGAGCAAAAATTCTTGTTTGGGATCTTCATTCCTACGAACAGGTCGCGAAATTCCCGATGCCGACCCCACCCAAGGCGCTGAAGTACTCGGAAATCAGAGACTCTTTTTGGACAGTCGACGATGAGTTGAAGATTCGCAGTTTTAACCTGAAAAAGCAGGAGTCAAACAACGAAGTCGCAATTAATGTTCAACGCAAAGTAAAGCCGAGGATAATGCGATTCGATAACACTTCCGACAATTTGGCAGTCGTAATGGAGAATGGCTCCGTACTTCGAGCTGATCTTGTGGGCGGAAAGCCGGAATGGATTGGAATCCCTCAAGGTCTCGAAATCAACGCCGTCTACTTCTGGAATAAGGAGTTGCCAATGGTGGTTACTGACGACGGTGACATGTACATCCAGAGAACGACAAAGGGACGCTATTTCACGGGAACTCAAATTCGATTGCCGTCTTCCGAAAGTCAGTTCGGACGAACCGGTTCCAGTAGCGATGATCAGGCGTTCGTGTCGTTTGCAGACATGGAAGGGCATGTCACAACAGCCGTACTTGGCGGTGAGCCGCTGGTCTGGCGACAAAAACTCGACTCGATGGCAAAACCGATGCACGTCACTCTCCTTTCGATCGTAGGGATCGACAAGAAAGGGCGGATATCGGTTTGGCAGAAAGATGACGAAGCACCCTCTCACAGTATGCAGGAATTGTGGGAGCAATTTGCCGATCAACTTGGGAAATGGCTCAAAGAGAAGAACTATGGTCAGCTTGCAGCGCTAGAGGCCATGCTTCTCAAGGATTCCAGCTCGATACACATCAGGCCATTAAGCAGCAAATTAAGTTCGTTTTACCGAGCCTTGGCTGGGGTCGGTCCTGAAGATAATCGCGAACTGTTGGAAGAATGGATAAAAGAGGGCTCGAAGAAAAGCCACATCCCTCATGTAGCCCTTGCAGAGTTGCACGTGCGAATTGCATGGGAAGCCCGGGGGGGTGGATCTGCCTTAACGGTCGAAAAAGACGCTTGGAAAGCCTTTGAGCGAGAGAATGAGGCAGCACGCCAACATTTAGAACTGGCGCTTGAAATCGAAAGGAGTAACCCGGAAATCTATACCAGTATGCTCTCCATCGGTACTTCACTCGGTTGGGACAAGCAACAAATGAACGCGCTTGTATCCAAATTGGCCAAAGTCGCGCCTTGGTACAAATCTGGTTACTATTCTATGGCGAATCGCTTACTGCCTCGCTGGGGAGGTGCACCTGGTGAAACAGAGCAGTTTCTTCAGTCCCTCAACGCTACTTTGGGGCCAAAATTGGGCCAGGAAATGTACGCAAGAGTGGTCGCGGAACTCTCTTTGCTGTGTCACCGAACGCCGGTGTTTCAGCAGTTTGGTTTCGACTACGAAAAAACAATGGAGGGTCTTGCTCAACTCGCTTCAAGGCATGAACCAAATTATAACTTCTATTCACAAGTCGCGTTGAAGTTTGCGACGGACTACAACGACTTTGCCCGAGCGGCTTTCTGGCGCGATGACTGTTTACTCCATACGAACTTTCGGGATACGGCAGTCTTTCCTAGCGTCATCTCACTTTCGAGAATCCGAGCGATCGTGGATCAACGTCGATCATTCATTACCGAACATTCTCGTTTCGTACCTGGGCTTGCTCCACATTTCGGGGAAAAGGCGAATAGCGTCTTGGCCTTCGACTACACCAATGGAACAAAGATCGTTCAGTACGATCTCCCCTCATGCATTATGACAGGAGTGGAAACGCCTCCTCTTCCGGTTACCAGTTACATTGCAGCAATTGACACTGAAACCGAAGTGACATGCTTGGGCGTTCGGAACGGCGGGAAGCATTCCTTGATCCAATTCAGGCCGAATGTCGACGAGCCCATCATAAATGAGATGCCATCGAAAGTTCGTTGGCTTTACATAATTCCCGGTTCAGGCAATATCCTCGTGAGATGCAACAAGGATATCAAAGTCCTAGACAAATCTGGCAGTGAATTGGCCTCGACCGAATCAGAGAGTAACCATGGCTGCCTCCTCTCGCCGTCCGGCAAGTATCTTTTTTCCAGTCCTATTTGGGGCGACCTCTTAAAAACGCAGGATCTGAAAAGTGCAGGGATAAAAAAAGACAGGAGCGTTCGAATCCTGACTAGATGCTTCCATCCTCGTCACGATGACCTCTACACGATTTACAGGACACGTAAAGGCGATAGGAAGGCATGGATCGAAAAGACGAATGAGCTGGGAGAAACGGTCAGCAAGGTCCCGCTTTCTGCTTTGTCCAAAGATCGCTTTCCTTCTGGGCGATCTGCGATCAGCCCTAACGAAAAATGGATTGTCTTTTCAGGGCCACACCCGACTGTCTACGACTTATCAACCGGCGAATGGAAATGCGATCTCATGGATCGTCCCTCAGGGACCAAGCGTTTCATCTTCTCGGATGATGGCCGCTGGCTTATCTCGGAGGGAGATGCCGAAAATGCTGTCTTCGATTTTGCAAATCTGATCAGCACTGAAGAAGAAAACTAGGCCGTCCGACTTTTCTATTACCGCGGAGAATCCCCTTTGCAAGGAAAGTTCGACGGGCGTACCAGTGACGGCGAAAGCTAGCCAAGCTGATTTCTTGGTCAGCGATCAGCGAACTTCGAGTCAAAGTAGTACGAGGCGCTTCGTAGTGCTCGTTGCGAGTTCGCTTTACAAAGCCTATTGCTTTGTCGGTAACGCGAGGCGGCGCTAAACGTCGGTGCGTTTGCTCTGAATCACCGGCGGCTGTTGTATGCCCTGCTGATTCCGGACGTTTGCTTTACGGCGGGACTGAGGAAAGGAGGCGGTTAAGACGACTTCGCCCAGTTCGCCCCGAACCCCTTAGCATACTTTTCGGTCGTTGCAACTTACTTGGTGACTAGTTCCATTTGAGACCATTCAGACCGGTTTTATCGCCACTAAATCGTTACTCAGGCGTCATTTACGTACCAAACTCGGCTTTGCCACAGCGTCGCTGGCGGGTTATGAGGTACTATACTTGGATGAGAGGGAGCAGACTTGATAGGAGGCGACTTTCGCAACTGCATGACAGAAGCAATCATAACGCTTGTTGACCCAAATTCGGTGTTATCACTGTTTGGTACAAGGGACAAGCACCTGCGACGAATCAGTGACACACTTGGTGTTGCGATCACCCACCGCAATGGAAAAATCCATGTGGCTGGTGAGCAGCCTGATGTATCACGAGCCACAGACGCGCTTGAGCAATTGAAGACTCTGGTTGAGCGCGGCAAGGATGTGGCAGATGAAGACGTGTCGCACGTGTTGGCTGTTATTGCGGGCGAAGAAGCGGCTTCTTCCATCCCCGGTTCGATTCAGGTCGTTGCAGCTGGTAAAACGATCAAGGCGCGGACTCCCGGGCAAGCAAAATACATTGAAGCCATCCGCAAACATGATTTGATTTTTGCGGTGGGCCCGGCGGGTACGGGAAAAACGTATCTGGCTGTGGCAGCCGCCGTTGAGGCGTTTAAGAATAAAGAGATACGGAAAATTGTGTTGGTGCGTCCGGCGGTAGAAGCCGGAGAGAGTCTGGGGTTTCTCCCAGGTGATTTGCAAGCCAAAATTAATCCGTACTTGCGACCCCTGTTGGATTCGCTGTACGAAATGATGGACTTTGATCAAATCAAGCAACACATGGAACATGACACGATCGAAGTCATCCCGCTCGCGTACATGCGTGGGCGAACACTGAATGAAGCGTTTATTATTCTCGACGAGGCCCAAAATACTACGGTGCCTCAGATGCAAATGTTCCTGACAAGAATGGGCCGCGGTTCAAAGATCGTGGTTGCTGGTGACAAGACTCAGACCGACCTTCCCCCTCATACCCGCAGTGGGTTGAGCGATGCACTCCAACGATTAAAAGATATCGGCGGAGTCACCGAGGTGCGGTTGGCGAAGAAAGACATCGTGCGTCACCGCTTAGTGCAGGATATCGTCAATGCATACGATGAAAGCCGCAAGAAGCGTCGCTAATTTCTAAGAACCGAATAGAGGACTGACTCCCTTAGGAGTCGATTGTCGGACCCATGTCCAATCCAATTCGAACTCGCCAGGATCGAGTGGCACAACTGGAGTTGCCGCCCGGTCAGCTTGCGCGCATCGTAAACTTCTTGAAGAAGACGGAAGTATTGTCTCGGATCGCCATCGCGCTGGTTGGGGCTGCCGTCATGTGGCTGGCAACGAGCTCATGGAATCCGCCGTTTCCGTTTCGCATCGGGAAAATTCCGGCTCGCAGTATCATTGCCCGCGTATCTTTTACGCGCGACGACGATATCAAGACCAAGGAAGAACGCGAAGCCGCGCGACGCAAAGCCGAGTATGTGTTTGAGCACGACTCGACGAAGTTGACGACATTATTCGACGAACTCAATCGCAAGATCGAGCGCATCGCCGACCAGACGTCGACTCCCGGAGATGTGTGGAATGCCTTTGCACTCACGTCGGAAGACATGAAATCGGAATCGTCCGACTCCGAATCGGTCGTGTTGAAGTCTGCCAGCGAACAGTTTGAAGAATTCAAAAAAGCGCTTACCGAAGACGAGGATACGCAGAAACTCGTCAAAGCCAGCTTGGCTAACGTGCAGGGACGATTCAGTAATGGATTGCTGGAAGACCTCGAACACGAATCGGCTGACGGAAACGATTCCAAGATCACCGTCTTGAAGCCGAATGGCGAGCGTGCGACTCACGTCGAAGTCGCCGACGTCCAGTTGGCTGCGGCCAGGAATAAACTTCCCAGCGTGCTCCAGCAAGAGTTGAGCAATGAGCGGCTTTCGAGGCATATCGCCAAGTGGCTGACATCGCGGTTGCCGATCACGCTGAAGAAGAATGATCTGGAAACGCTCAAGTCGCAGGATGCGGCGGCGATGGCTGTTGAGACGGTGACGGTACCTTACGAAGCAGGCAATGGCATATTGGCCGATGGTGGCGTCCCACTCGATGCGGAGCACATCGCGTTGTTGCGTCACGAGCACAATGCGTACATTAACAGTCGCCCATGGAAGAATGTGCTCGCCCGGTCGATCGCAGCGCTCGGCATGTTTGTGGCACTTTACATGTTGTGCGGTGTGTTTTTGTTTTACCGCGACCGCGAGTTGCTCATCGACATGCGGAAATTTTTGTCGCTGCAATGCCTGGCCGTTGTAACGATCATTCTTTGCCGTATATGTGTTCGCGACCAATGGCAGGCGGAGATATTGCCGTTGTTGATGTTTGGCATGACCGCCACGCTGGCTTATCGCCAAGAGGTCACGTTGCTGTTGTCAGCGGCGATGAGTCTGGTGTGCGTGATGTCGTTTGGGTTGGGAGTCGCAGACTTTGTGGTTTTCGCGGCTACGATGGCTTCGATCGTCTTGTTGCTGCGTGATGTGCGCAGCCGAACCAAGTTGATTTACATCGGGTTGGCGGCAGCTGTCGTGGCCTTCCTGACTTCGCTGGGGGCGGGCATCGTATCCGGAGAATTGTTGGCTCCTCCATTACTCGCATCGTCGGCGTGGTCGGCTTTCCTGGCTTTACTTTCG
>CAYYHV010000203.1:1025-3718 GCA_964471695.1 uncultured Pirellulaceae bacterium | reverse complement strand
TTGATTACGGGACTGTTACCGTTCATTGAAAAGCTGTTCGAAGTTCAAACGGAAATCAGCCTGTTGGAGCTGGGCGATGTGGCGCATCCGCTGCTGCAGGAATTGGTGCGACGCGCACCGGGAACTTATAACCACTCGATCAACGTGGCTTCGATTGCCGAGGCGGCTGCGAAGAGTATCGGAGCCAACGGTTTGCTGTTGCGGGTCGGGGCCTATTTTCACGACATCGGCAAGATGCTCAAGCCGCAGTACTTTGTGGAAAACCAGGGGACGGAGTCAAACCGGCATGAAGATTTGTTGCCGGCGATGAGTACGCTCATCATTATTGCTCATGTCAAAGATGGGGCTGACCTTGCTCGCCAACATCATTTGCCCAAGCCATTGATTGATCTGATTCAGCAGCATCATGGAACCACGCTGGTTGAGTATTTCTTCAACCGCGCGAATAAACAATCGGAAGACGATCCGGACGCCAGTCAGGTGGATGAGGGCAGTTACCGGTATCCGGGGCCGAAACCGCAGACTCGCGAGGCGGCTGTTCTGATGCTTGCGGATGCAGTAGAAAGTGCTTCACGTTCGTTGACGGAACCTGCGCCGGCTCGCATAGAGGGATTGGTGCACGATATTGCAACGAAGAAGCTGATGGACGGACAATTCGACGAATGCGGTTTGACGTTACGTGAGCTGCATCTTGTTGAAGACAGTCTGGTCAAGTCGCTGACTGCGGTGTACCACGGTCGCGTCAAATATCCCGATCAGCAATCGGCATGATCTCTTCGGTCGTCGAATGGATCATGGTTGGATAGTGGCTACGTAAGACACAAATGCCCGAATACCAAATCGAAATCAGCAATCGCCAAACACTCGTTGAAATTGACGAGTCCCGTATCGCAGATGCGATCCGCGCGGTACTGGCAGGCGAAGGCGTGGCTGCCGCCGAGTTTAATGTCGCGGTCGTCGACAATGCCGAGATTCATCGACTGAATCGCGAGTTTCTCCAGCACGACTATGAAACGGATGTGATCAGCTTTTCTTTGGCTGACTCTGACGAGCCGGTTGAAGGCGAGTTGATGGTCAGCGCCGAGATGGCTTCCCATTCGGCCGCGGAGTTTGGTTGGTCGACGGCAGATGAGCTGTTGCTCTATGTCATTCATGGGACGTTGCATGTCGTTGGGTACGACGACCTTGCGGATGATTTGCGAGCCGAGATGCGAGCGAAAGAAACCCACTATCTCCAGGCTGTGGGAGTCGATGTCTCCCATCGTCACGCCAATCGGGATTCGGCTCCACCATCAGGAGGTGGACAATGACGGCCGCTTCCTACTTCTGGCTGAGCATGGGCGGATTGTTTTTGATGACTTTGGCGGCAACGGGCGTCAAAGTGCTCTACGAGATAGCTTGGCATGAGTTGAAAGAATACTGCAAGCGCAAGCATGTGCGACCGCTCTTTGACCAGATTCACGATGAGCATGACGCAGTCACTCTTGGATTGGAAACGCTGCGAGCCATCGGAGTATTGACGGCTTTGATTGGCGGCGCGGGGTGGTATATCCAACGTAGCGCCGAATCCGCTTTCGACACCTCGGAAACGATGACAGCGATTGCGGGATGGGCTGCGGCAGTCATTGCCGGTAGCGTCTGGATTCCTGGGGGACTGGCTCACGAATGGGGACCTTCGATCCTCTATCGTTTTTGGCGCGTGTTTCGGTGGACCAGCTATTTGATGTATCCGATTTCGGTGGGAGCCACATTGCTCGACACGGCGATGCGGCGCATGTTTGCCAAAGAAGATGAACCGAGTGAGGAAGAAGCCTTTGAAGACGAAGTGCTTGCGATCGTGACCGAGGGGATGCACGACGGGCATCTCGAAGCCGACGCACGCGAGATGATCGAAGGCGTGATCGAACTGGGAGATGGAGACGTCGCGGACATTATGACTCCGCGATCCAAGATGGATGCGACGTCAATCGATGATAGCTGGGAAAACGTGCTCAAATTCGTGTCGACTTGTGGGAGAACGCGTATCCCTGTCTACGAAGGGAACATCGACCATATTGTTGGCGTTCTCTATGTGAAAGACTTGTTGGCGGAGTTGTCTCAGCATCAGGGGTGTCCCGAAAAGTCGCTTCGAGAGTTGTTGCGTGCACCTTGGTATGTGCCACCGTCACAGAAACTGGATGACCTGCTGAACGATTTTCGTCAGACTCGGAATCACCTTGCGATTGTTCGAGACGAATTTTCACGAGTCGCGGGTTTGGTCACGATTGAGGATGTTCTGGAAGAAATTGTCGGTGAAATTGTCGACGAATCGGACAAGGAAGATGTCGAAGAGATTCATCGCGTGGATGATCGAACTGCGGTCATCCAGGGCCGAGCTCACTTGGCGGAAGTTAACGAGGCGCTGGGATTAAGTCTTCCCGAACCCGATGACTTTGACACGATCGCCGGCTACGTGATCAATCATCTTGGCCACATCCCGATGGTGGGCGAGAAGCTCTCTCGCGACTCGGTGTTGATCACAGTCTTGCAAGCGACGAAACGCAAGGTAGAACGTGTGAAACTGGAAATGGCCGTCCAGTTCGATTCGGAATCTTAAAGCTCCAGGGACCTTTTTGTCCCGGATTGTCCGTTCTGTTCCTGCGCGGACAGATAGAAAGGTCCGCGATATAGAAGTAGGCCTGGAGGGACTCGAA
>CAYYHV010000203.1:0-1015 GCA_964471695.1 uncultured Pirellulaceae bacterium | reverse complement strand
CCCCGACAAAGGGATTATGAGGCCCCTGCTCTACCCAACTGAGCTACACGCCCAACAGTTGCTAAATTTTAACGTTCGAGACGGGGCACGACTATACCCGGAAAATGCAGCGATTGTAGCCACGGAAGCTCGGAATTGCGGGTTTGGGAGGCGAGATCCTTGACGGTGATGCCGTGAATATTACGCGTGCAAAAGCGGGGTTCGTTAGCTTGACCGAAGTGAATGAGGCGTCACATTGGAGAGAGCTTTTCTGACCTGTATTTCAACGCATGCGACCGAATGATTCTCTCCGGGCTAAAAACCGCTCAGGCACTATGTCCCATCTGCCAAGGCAGTGGGGAGGAAGTCTTTCGGGTTTCCGACATTCCCGTCGTTAATTGCGCCGATTGCGATCATCGCTTCGCTGGGCTTAAGGTGGACGAGTCCCACACTTTGCGCACATTCGGTGATGAGTATTTTACCCACGGCGATCACGGGTACACGGATTACTTGGCCGACGGAAAATCGGTACTTGAGGTGGGACGTCGCTATGCGAAGTTGATGTCCAGGCATACAGCCGCCGGCAGGATGTTGGACGTAGGCGCGGCGGCCGGATTCGTCATGAAGGGATTTCATGAACACGGTTGGGAAGTCATGGGCCTTGAGCCGAATGCGACCATGGCAAGCGAAGCAAGGAATCAGTTTGGGTTTGAGGTTTTGGCGGAGACGATGGAGAACAATTCGCTTCACGGCAAATTCGACTTGATCAACATGACGCAAGTCGTGGCGCACTTTAATGACACTCGGTTAGCGTTTGAACAAGCCGCTGAGTTGACGGCGGATCGTGGATATTGGCTCATCGAGACTTGGAACTATCGTAGTTTGACCGCTCGTGCTTTTGGCCGCATGTGGCACGAGTATTGTCCGCCGAGTGTGACCCAGTTTTTCACTCCGACCAGTCTGAGAAAATTTGCGGAACAATTATAAATTGTCCAGGTGTCTCAATGGCGACCGCGTAAAGTGATCTGTTTTGAAC
>CAYYHV010000202.1:0-13355 GCA_964471695.1 uncultured Pirellulaceae bacterium | reverse complement strand
GATGGGTATTGTAGACGTACTTCATCAGCTTTTCGTAGCTGCGACCGGCATGCGGACCACAGATGAAGGGGCTGATGTCGAGTGTGACTCCCAGGCCTTTGACGTTGTCGCAAATTACCATGCATGTATCGGGATCTTCGGAAAGTCGACCGACCTGCGTCTTGATGCTGACGAGAGCACCTTCAACGGTTGCGATATCGACTAACCGCCTTAGATGTTCGACTTCTTCATTGAACGGAGTCCCAAGCTCTGCCGACGGGACGGTTAGCGAAACGACCTTGGTCGCCTTCGCCAAGCGGCAGATGGCTTCGAATTGACGGTAATGCTCATCGCCCGTCGCAGTGATATGGATGGAGTAGCCACCTAAGTCCAACCTGTGGGTATCGCGGCAGAGGGCAATCGCTTCGTCAACGCTCTCAAGTACCTGCGACGGTTTGATCTGTTTGCCATCCTCATGAATAGCGATCTCCGTAGCGGTAAATTCCAGGTCGTTCAACTTATCGATAGCATCGACGAGCGGGAGGTGGGGGAAGCATTCGGTCGACGCAGCAACAAACACCGATCATTCTCCTTAATGATTTCATCCGAAGTTGGACCCGTCAGCTTAAAGGGAGATCGGCTTTTTCCGCAAGCTCAACCGCATTTATGGTCCTGATTGACCCTTGAAAGACGGGTAGAATTGCTTTTGGCCCAGCAGTTCTGGGTGGCTGATATCCGGCAATGTAGCTTGGGAGCCGCCCGCAATTGCCTGCGTGGCGTTCATTTCGGCATGGAGTTCAGACGTGGCAAATATCGATTCTCAAGTCCCAACGGTCATCATTAACAATCGACGTGGCGGATGGTTCGCCTGGCTGGGGTGGTTGCTCTTTTTGCTTTGCGTACCCGTAATGCTGCTGGCATGGATATCCTATCGCGACTATTTCGACTCCAGTTTTTCACTGCGTGAGCAATTCTATTCCCACAATGCGTCTGCTGAAGACAAGGTTGCGGTCATCCGCGCGACGGGTGTTTTGGCGGAATCCGAGGGGTATATCAAGAGCCAACTGGCGAAGGTCAAGAGTGACGAATCTGTTAAAGCCATCGTGCTACGAGTCACATCTCCCGGCGGTACGGTGTCGGCTTCGGATTATCTCTACCATCATCTCACGAGGCTTCGCGAAGACCGCGAGATTCCCATCGTTGTCAGCATGGGCGGCATCGCTGCAAGCGGCGGATACTACATTTCGATGGCCGTTGGCGATCAGGAGGATTCGATCTACGCGGAACCGACCACGACGACGGGCTCGATTGGAGTCATCATTCCTCACTACGATATCAGCGGACTCCTCGAAAAATACGACGTCAAGAACGACTCGATCGTCAGTCACCCACGCAAACAGATGCTCAGCATGACTCGCGCAGTCTCCGAGGAAGATCGGGCGTTGCTACAGCGATACGTCGACCAATCGTTCGATCGTTTCAAAGAAGTCGTCAAATCTGGACGACCCAAGTTTCGCGAAGACCCATCCAGTTTAGATGCGCTGGCGACCGGTGAAATCTTTACGGCGAATCAGGCGCTCGCATCGGGGCTGGTCGATCGTATTGGTTTTATCGAAGAAGCCATCGAACGGGCCATCGAGCTAGCCGGATTGGATAAAGCGTCGACTCGTGTGGTGACTTACTACGAACCGCTGCGTCCGCTGGGAGCCATTGGATTCGCTTCGGCGTCCCAGACGTCAGTACGACCTGAGCTTCCGATTTTGAAGCTATCCGTTCCCGAAGCCTATTACTTGTTCACGACCTTGCCGGGAATAACGCACTAAGAGGCTATCGCTTGGCCGCTCACAATTGTTCCACAGGATTGCAGCAGCGAAAGCTTAGATTATCGGTTTTCATTGTCGTCCAGTCGTGGAGGCGGAAAGCCTTCGGGTCCTGGTGGAGGACGTCTGCCTTCGCCATCAAATGGCGGAGGGCCCGGATCGAACTCACCACCGCGGCCTCGACCGCCACGCCCGCCGGGGCCATCGGGTCTGCCACGATCAGGACCAAAGCGTCCCCCATCGCCGCCGCCTGGCCCAAACCGACCCTCTTCGCCTGGTCCGCCGCCTCGACCACCTCGCCTTCCCCGACCATAGCGTTGCCCGCCTCCCATCTGCTGGCGGATATACATCATCTTCAAACGCCGCTTCATTTCGGCCGGCGCGAAGTCTTTGAGTTGGTCGCGCTCGTCTTCAGAGAGATCGTTGAAAAAGAACGCCTCAAGTTCTTTCTTGGGGATCATGTCCAATCGATCTGGTCGCATGCTAATGATCCTTAGCCACTCCTGAACGACTCCGATCTTTTCGGCATCTGTCGACGCACTATCCAAGACTTTGCGAGCGCTCGCCGACAAAGAAGCACTCAGATTTGTGTATTCGTCAGGCGTTGGGATGGGTAGTGACTCGTTGCCAAAGCGAATCGCAGTCGACCATAGGATCATGCTGCGCACACTGCGACTGGGAATCGTCCGAATTCGCTTTTTCATACGTTCAGGCACCATGCGGATCAGCTCGTCTCGATGCCGTTCGGCGTAACTTTGGACAAAATTAGTAAGCGCCCGGACGTCTTGTCCTTTCAGTTCGCTCCCAAATTCTCCCAGCCACTTGCGGTCTTGATCCGCTACGATTTTTTTGATCTCGGCGACGCGCTTGTCGACGGGCAAATCCAGTACTTTGGCTCGTTGCTCTGCGGAGAGTGATGCCAGCCATTCGCGATACTTTTGCATGACTTGATACAGTCGCTTTGCACGACTGTCGCCTGCCAAGGCATCATGAAATGCTCGAAAGCGCTCTTGTTCGTCCGGCGACATTTTGGCGAAGCGATCACGCTGTTTGTTTAGCTCGTCGCGTTCGCTGTCCGAAAGCGACTGGAGCCGTTCTTGAATCACGTCGGGGTCGGTCAGTAGCGCAAGTGTGGGTACTTGCGCATGCGTTCGCCCCGCGATGCAGATCAGAAGGTATAAAAGGATCGTTGAATTACGGAGCATCGACATCCTCCACTTCGAAGACTTTGGCGTCGTCGAGCAACTTGAGGAATTCAACGTCGTCCACATAGCGGTACAATTCGAGACTCTCGACAACGGGCAAGTCCTTGAGCGCGGCACGGCGCTGATTCTGCAGCGGCAAGAAGACCGCCAGAAATCCAACGGCTAAGGCGGCAATCACAGCCATCAGACCGTAGCCCCACGCAGATCGGGACGGTGAGGTTGCGATTTCAAGTTCGCGGGTGAGCGAGCCCAATTCTTTGGGTTGTTGATGGTTGCCATTGAGCGAGGGAGTGGCTGTTGTTTGAGACCCCGTCAGTTCGCGTTTGACATCGACCGCAACCATCGCGATCGTGCTCCTTGTAAAGTTCGCGTCGGTTTGAGCCGTCGGAAGTTGATCCAGCAGCTGCCAGGTCTGCTGTAGCTTTACAAGTTGTTCACGATAATCGGCGTCGTCTGCCAAGCGTTGCTCGATCGCCACACGAACTTCCGTGCTGACTTCTCCGTCGAGATAAGCAACCAGAATCTCCTGAATGGCTTCAGGGGAGTCGCCGGTGAGGTCGTGAGATTCGTTCATGGCGTTGATGGTTAGGTGTGGGATTGAGTTCGCAAAGCGAAAAGGTCGGAATCGCTACTTTGTTTTGTCCGTTGGGCGCTTGCCGTCCTTCAAATACGGTTGCAAGACATCGCGAAGATTGCCACGGGCTCGAGACAATAGCGACTTGATGGCTTGGGGTGTCATTTCCATCGTTTCCGCGATATCGGCGTAGCTCATTCCTTCGAATTTGCAGAGCAACACGGCCATGCGTTGCCGTTCGTTCAATGAGTTCATGGCCAAGCGGAGTATCTCCGACGTCTCAGCCTTGTCGAGCTGTCGAGTCGGCATTAACGCGCTGGCTTCTTTGGCCATCTCCTCCAAAGTTGCAATCGCTTCGGATTGGTTGTCACGATTTCGAACTTGGACTTCCTTGCGTCGAGCAAGTGAGCGTCGAGCGTTGCTGGCGACGTTGTGTGCAATGGTGAAAAGAAATGTGGAAAAACGGGCGCCGGGTTGGTATCGCTTACGAGACCGAAACAGCCTTAGGAAACAATCCTGCGCCAAGTCTTCCGCTAAATCTCGATTCCCCACCAGATGTTGAAGTACGGTAACCAGTCGAGACTGATAACGTCCCACAAGCTGCTCAAAGGCAGCCGCGTCATCGTCGCGCACCTTGAGCATCAGCCGGACATCTGGGTCCAGAGCAATGTACTTATTCGCAGTTGATTCGCTTACTGACAACTCGCTTCCTGTCCGCTCGGGGCCTCTTCACTTGGCCTACCAATATAACCCAGCCGCAGGTTGTAGGTTTCGCTGTCACTCTCGGTTTTCTGCCAGATGCTGAAATACGTACGGGAATTAGGGTCATTCAGTCCTTTAGTGGACGATTGAAGCGTAGTGAATCAAGCGTAATGTCTGATGCCATGTGTACAGGCGATCACTGTCAGTGAGGGAGTGGTTGAGCATTGCTCAAGCTCGCGTGGGAACGGATCGTTCGTTAAACCCTTCGTCCGAACAGTTTTTGCGGAAGCTAACCAGGCATTTGGATGTCAACGACCGGCGGGGTTCCTTGGTCAAACGACCTGCGTAGTTGTCCGCAGGCGGCGTTGATCTTGTCACCCTTGCGCTGGCGGAACTTCACGGTGATATTGTTCCGCTCAAGGACTTCACGAAACTTGCGAACAGCTAGAGCTGAAGGCGTCTGGTAGGGCAATCCGGCGACTGGATTGTATGGAATGACATTCAGGAGAGCAGGGCGGCCCTTGAGCAATTGAGCCAACTCGTCGGCGTGTTCGGTTTGGTCGTTGATGCCAGCCAGCAAGACGTATTCAAAAGTCAGTCGTCGTCCGGATGTTTCGAAATAATAATCCGCGGCTTCGACGATTTTTGCCAACCCCGTTTTGGAGTTTACGGGTACCAATTGGTCTCGCAACGTATCATTCGGTGCATGCAATGAAACCGCGAGATGGTAACGAGGATTGGTGGCCGTAAGTCGATCCATGGCCGGGGGCAAGCCGACGGTGGATATCGTGATTCGGCGTGGGCTGATACCCAGTCCTTTGGGGTCGCTCGCGACATCGAGAGCGGAAAGCACGTTGTCCAGGTTCGCCAGCGGTTCGCCCATGCCCATCATGACAATGTGGCTGAGCCGCTCGTCTTCAGGCAGCAGGCGTTGCAGTCGCAACATTTGCTCGAGAATTTCACCAGCAGTCAGATTGCGGTCGACTCCGTCCAGCCCGCTTGCGCAGAACACGCACCCCATGGCGCAACCGACTTGGCTACTGACACAAATCGTACGACGCTCGGCCTCGCGGAGCAGAACACATTCGACTTGTCCGCCACAATGCAGTTGCAACAGTAGCTTTTCCGTGCCGTCATCGGATTTTTGATGCTTGCTGACCGTCGTGGTCCAGAACGAAAAGTCGCTTTCAAGTTCCGTGCGGAGCCCGGCCGGCAAGTCCGTCATGTCCTGGAATTCGCTGGCTCGTCGATGATAAAGCCAGCGTTGGATCTGTCCGGCTCGATAAGCCCCCTGTCCATGCGACTTCATCCACGTCGAAAAGTCCGTGGTAGGATCCATCGCGTGCGGTTTTGCAGCGGGGGTGTCCGATTCGGTTAACTTACGTTCATTGTCCATCAAAGTTACGATAGACGTGGCATGTCGCCGCTTCAAGTCGCAACCAAAATGACTGACCCGAATGAGCCGCAAAACAAGTTTAAAATCTTCCCAATCCGCTTCCACTAAACGCCCTGGCCGCTCAAGTCGTGCATCCGATGAGCGTCTTGTCATGCAGTTGATGGCCATTCCCGGTGGCAGCGGCGATGAGGGACTGGTCGCCGAATATATCCGTAGCAAGCTGCTCGAGGCTGGGGCGTCGCCTGGTCATATCAAGCACGATGCGGCACACAAAAAGACCCCGATTGATGGTCGCGTGGGCAATTTGATATTGAAGCTGCCGGGTAATCGCAAGGCGTCGCGTCGCCTGTTGATGGCTCATATGGATACCGTGCCGATTTGTGTGGGTTGTAAACCGAAGAAGTCGGGGAAAATCGTTCGTTCGTCGATTCCAACGACGGGGCTGGGCGCGGACGATCGAGCCGGATGTGCGGTGACGCTGAGTACTGCGCTTGAGATTCTCAGGAGGGACTTGCCACATCCTCCGCTAACTTTTCTATGGACGGTACAGGAAGAGATTGGATTGCACGGAGCCCGGAATGTTCGCAAAAGCCTGTTGGGGGCTCCCAAGATGTGCTTCAATTGGGATGGAGGGTCTCCGTTCAAGCTGACGATAGGTGCGACTGGTGGTTATCGGATGCTAATCGAAATCGAGGGCTTGGCCAGCCACGCCGGCAACGCACCCGAGCGAGGCGTCAGTGCCATTGCCATCGCAAGCCTGGCGATCGCCGACTTGCACCGGAACGGATGGCACGGAGCCGTCGAGAAGAATGGAAAGAGCGGTACGACGAACGTAGGTGTTATCAGCGGTGGGGCCGCGACAAACGTGGTGACCGATCGTGTGACGATCCGGGCTGAGGCGCGAAGTCACGATGCGAAGTTTCGCAAACGCATTGTGCGTGAAATTGAGGGTGCATTCCGCGCCGCGGTAAAGGAAGTGCGCAGCGAGCACGGGAAGCGTGGCAAAGTTGCGTTTACCGGGCGTCTGGATTATGAAGCGTTTCGTATGGATCGAAGTCATCCGACGGTTGAACGAGCCGCAGCGGCGGTCCGCGCGGCGGGGGGTGATCCGCAATTCGCGATCACTAACGGTGGATTGGATGCAAACTGGATGTTTGTGCACGATTTGCCAACGGTGTCGATGGGCTGTGGTCAGAAGAATCAACACATGGTGACGGAAGAATTGCACCTTGATGAATTTCATCAGGCGTGCGACATCGCCAGAGACTTGGCGTTGAATGCATAGCAGAATGGACAAAGCACGTGGAACTCGATGACGAACTCTGCCTGTGTTTTCACGTCACCAAACGCAAGGTTGTGAATTACATTCGCATTGAACGCCCCAAGCGGGCTGGGCAACTCAGCGACTGCTTCGGAGCCGGCACGGGATGTGGATGGTGTCGGCCGTTTCTTAAGCGGTTGCTCGAAGATGCGTTGGGAAGCGAGTCCGCCGTCGAGGCGGAACAACCGACGGCTGAGGAATATGCACGAATGCGCAGTCGTTATGTCGTCGATGGAGGGCACACGCCACCGCCAGGGGCGACGCCAGTTGATCCGCCAGGCATTCAGTCGGACGACCCGTCGGATTGGGATTGAGTCGAAAGTTTTGCATGTGGCACATCGTTATCAGTCGCCGAACGTGGAAAGCGCATTGGTCGGTGGTTGAGCTTGAGTTACAGTCGCGTGGGGTGGCTTTTCAACTGCATTGCACTGACTCGGTGCAAGATATTTCAAGCTTGGTCGATCGCGTCATCAAGAACGGCGATTCGAAATTTGTTTCGGTCGGCGGCGATGGTGCTTTGCATTGGTTGCTGAACGGCGTCTTGGAGCATGACTGGGATTCTCCTCCGACTATGGGAATCATTCCAGCCGGAACCGGATGCGATTTTGCCCGCACCGTTGGGATAGCTTCAGATCGAGTCATGGCGGTTCAGAATCTCGTCGACGGCGAGGCGATTGAGGTGGATATTGGGTTGGCCGAGGGTGAATGGGGGCAGCGTTACTTTATTAACGTAGCTGACGTTGGCATTGCCGCCGTGGCGGCTCATCGAGCCGAGCAACTTCGGTTTCTGGGAAAGCTTCGATATTTAGCCGGATTGTGGTTGTCGCTACCCGCGGCTCGTCGCCAGCAAGTGGTTATCAACACGGACGGTTCCGAAATAGTCGAGCAATGTCTGGCGGTAATTATTGCGAACGGGCGCTACTTCGGCGGTGGTTTTGAAGTTGCGCCCGAGGCGGCGATTGACGATAAACGATTGGACTTGCTGGTGGCTCGAGGGTCGTTCTGGACGCTACCGTTTCTGGTACGAGACGTCATTGGCGCGCGTCATCTTGCACGCAAGGACATAGTGGTTCGTAAGGTAGAATCCGTACGGATATCGGGCCAATCGATGGTGGTCGAAGCTGACGGAGAATACCTGGGTCGGACTCCCGTGGAGATCAAATTGGTGACAGCGTCGATAAAGGTTCAGTTGCCGGCGCCGGCAAAGTAGCTGAGAATGGCTCGGTTAACGACTGATGCGAGCTGAAAGAATATCTATAATCGCGAAATGACTACGAACTTCGAATGAAGGATTATCATGCGATACGCGAATGTGATTTTGTTGTTATCTCTCCTCGTGTTTACACCCTGGGTGCGAGCCGATCATTGGGGCCATTGGCGGGGCGATGGTGGCAACGGCGTTTCGTTGACTGCCAAGCCGCCAACGGAATGGAGTTCGACGAAGAATGTCAAATGGAAAGTCGCTGTGCCGGGGTTGGGTTCCGGCTCTCCGGTCGTCTGGGGCAACCAGGTTTTTGTGGTAACGGCGGTTCCGACTAGCGGGCAGGGCCGTGCTAACGAAATTCAAGAGTTGGCGTTCAAGTTGTATTCGTTTGATCGCGTGTCGGGCAAAATTCAATGGGAGGAAACGGCGGTGGTGGCGACACCGCATGAGCGGACACATAAGACGAACGGTTTCGCGTCCGGTTCCCCGTGTACTGATGGCGAGCATGTTTACGCCTTCTTTGGTTCACGAGGGTTGTTCTGTTACACGATGTCGGGCGAGCTCAAGTGGCAGCGCGATCTTGGGAAGATGCGAACAAGGAACGGGTTTGGCGAAGGCGGTTCGCCTACCTTGCATGAGAACATGTTGATCGTACCGTGGGATCATGAAGGCAATTCGTACCTGACGGCGCTCGACAAGCTGACAGGCAAACCATTCTGGAAGACGATGCGAGATGAAGAGCCGTCGTGTTGGGCGACTCCGTTGATTGTTGAGCATGAAGGGAAAAAGCAGGTTATTGTGAACGGCCAAACGCAGGCTCGAGCATACGATTTGGAAACGGGACAAGAGCTTTGGAGTTGTCCAGGGCAAACGCAGCGCCCGGTGGCTTCTCCGGTGGCCGCTAATGGCACCGTTTTTGTGGGCAGTGGATATCGAGGGTCCTATCTGGGAGCCTTTCGACTGGGCGGAACCGGGAATATCGAAGGCACGGACGATGTCGTATGGTCCGTTGGCCGAGATACGCCCGACATGGCTTCACCCGTTCTGTCGGACGGGCGATTGTATTTTACGAAAGCCAAGCTTGGCATCATGAGTTGTGTCGACGCAGCATCGGGAAAGCCACATTATAAGACGGAGCGCATTAAGGGACTGCGTGAGTCGCTCTACGCATCTCCAATTGCGGCTGGCGGACACGTCTACATTACGGATCGTAGTGGAACGACGACGGTCATTAAGGATTCGGACAAGTTCGAAGTCGTTGCCACCAATTCGGTTGGCGAGACGGTTGATGCGACGCCGGCACCGGTTGGTGACGAACTGTTCATTCGCGGTGAGAAGCATTTGTTTTGCATCGGCGCGAAGTGAGCATAAGTAAGCTCTTGTTGGCCGGTAACAAGCAACCGTTGTCGTGCTGGGACTTCGGTTGCGTATCATTTTGGCGCAAAGCCACAGAGTGCGGTTGCGATCACGAAGCGTGTCGAAGCAGCATTAGACCTCAGCCAGTTCGGCTTCGTCTTCCGTTTCTTCTTCTTTGCCGGGGAGTACGATCGGTTCTTGATCCAGAACCCACGCGAGTCGTCCGAGCAGCCGAAAGTAGATGGTCATCGTAAACATGATGGCGAGTACGAGTATGGGGACGCCCGGCATACCGAGAAACGTCGTGGCGGCAAAGACTCCAGCCAAGACGGCTGCGAGTAGGCCCGCCGACATATAGAACTTGATCCACTGACCGGACCGTTTGACGAGGGTCTGCCAGACGTATGGCGAGAAGGGCACGGCCGGAGAGTCGGCATCCATCATGGATAACAATAGGAAGGGAAAGAACACAAAAAGCAGTCCCAGGCTGCCGATGGTTCGACCAATGGGGCCCAGCGAGCCACCGAACAACATGATGGGGAGCATGCTGATACAGCCGGCGCTGACAAGATAGAGAGTGGCTCCAAACCATTCGCCCCAATCGATTCGCGGCCATTCTTCAGGGTGCGGGTACCCCATGGCAGTTGAGTTCAGAAGAGTCACCATTGTGAATCCGACACACGTCAGGAAGACGAGACCCATCACCGCCGCCACCATCATCATGAGAATGGCAAAGAACTGCGCTCCGCCTTCTGCGTTGAGTCCCGCAATGGCCAGAATCGCGACAACGGATCCCAGCGGAGTCAGCAAGGCCCAGACTCGTGGAACCCGCTGATGGAATGGATAAGAATAGACGCCTTCAATGAAAGGCTGCTTTGGCGGATCTGGTCGCTGCCGAATCTTTTCGACTTCTGCTTCGACGGCTGAGTTGACCTTGCGTTGAGCCTCTGCGCGTTGAACGGATAAGTCCGCAGCATTCTCCACACCGATCTTCTCTTTGGAGAGCTCGATCTTTCGTTTCTTCCGTTCCTTGGGCTTAACGACAGCCACATTGGTTCCGCAATCGGGACACTCAAGATGGCTGCCAATTTGATTTGGTAGGGCGGCCAGTGACGATTTACAAACGGGACAATGGACTCGAAAGCCTTGGGGGCTGGGCGCCATAGTGCGAACGGGTTCGTCGGATGGAGCCAGTTGATATTCGTCCCCATCATCGACGGGTTTGGACTTCACGACTTTTTGTTTTGCTGGAGCTTTGACCCGATGCTCCGACAGGCAATCGGGACAGTCGATGGTTTTGCCCACGTCGCTGAGAGTGGCGTAAAACAGAGTGCCGCAAACCGCGCAGTCGACTGAAAATTCTTCAGACGCGGCTGATCGTTTTGGTGGGGCATTGGCTGCCGACGGTTCCGGCGGTGGGGATCCCGGTTGGCCAATCGTGATCGGTTTTTTGCAGGATGGGCAGGCACGCTGTTGCCCAAGATCTTTAGAGCTGACCTTCAGGCGTTTTTGGCAATGAGGGCACTGCATTGCGTAGTATTTGGTAGGCTCGGTGCTCATTCGTGGAGATGTGGGATGAGTTATATGGAATAGTTTGAGTATCAGGTTAGCACGGCACGTCATGGGGCTGTGATTTGATCTAAAAAACAGCCGTTTGACGGCCCGCAGGCTGCGGTACTTAGGTAGCCAGCTAAATGTAAATTCGCTATTATGCCTGCTGTGCCGCAGGTCCGGCAAATTCTCCTTTCCCTTGGTGTCACAGATCGAAGAAGTCCATGGCTCGCAAAACCGTAAGCCGCAAACAGTTACGCGCCGAAAGTGAAGCGGCTGAAAAAGCGGAAACAAAAAAGAAAAAGAAGAAGGCCACCAAGAAAAAAGGCGCCAAGAAGAAAAAATCGACTCGCAAGAAAAAAACAGCGGAAGACGTCCGCATGCGCTTGTTTTGGGGTGTTTTCAACCAGTCGATGAAGCGAGTCGCGCTCTACGAATTCAATCAGCGTAAAGCGGCTGAGAAGAAAGCCGAAGATCTTTCAAAGGCTGGCAACAAGACTCCGCATTTTGTTCAGCGAGTCAAAGAAGCGATCGAAGAAGAGTAGGGTCGATCAATCTCGCGTTTGGCGAAACGTCCTGTTGAATAGCGAATCGCCATTGGTCATTTCTTGATGACGTTGCCGCGCAGCACGATATCGTCCCAATCAGCCGTATCGTCAAATGAACCCACCCCGACCTGTCCCCATTTGAAGGTTGAATCCTTTGCCGTCATGACAGGTTTCTTCATGTCGTCGAAGTAGACTTCGATGCTGCCGGATTCGACTTGGCGGCGGATTCGCACGGTGTGCCATTTTTCGTCCCATGGCGTCCCTGCTGTCGTCTTCAGCGAAATCTTCGTTCGGTCTTTGCCGTTCACAATGAAAATCTGATTCGCGTGCGGATCTGTCTTCTTTCCAAAATGCACGTAGTAGAAATGAGCCGAGTCCTGATAGCCGAAGAACAGGCAGGCGTCGCGATGGTTATAGTCCTCGTGTGTGCTCAGTACGCGGGCCGTCAATTCAAAGTCGCCGACCTTGATGTCCTTACGAAGTGACCGGTTAAACGGACTGCGATGAGGCGGCTTGTAATCGCTACGTTTCTTATGCTGACTGTAGACATGCCCCTTGGCGGCATGCCGAATCTCCCATGCGGTGGAGTCCGTAGGATGCCAGTCCGACGCCTGGCCGTTCTCAAAATCATCTTTGAAGACAACGGGGAATGTCTTGGCAGAGTCTTGCCCCCAACACGATGAGGCGAATGCGATCAAGAAAGCGGTGACGATGAGAGTTCTCATGCGTGGGTAGACTCAGCTTCAAGTAGTGTGTCGAGTAATCTCTGCCAGAATCTTTTGCGAGCGCCTTTGCAATAGTTCGCCTGTATGCCCGATCAGCGATCGGTATATCCAGACAACACCAACGAAAACCGGGATGCTCAAGATGAACGAAATCGGAACTCCAGGTGCGACTCCCGCCATATTATTGGCCAGTCCGATAAGCGTTGGCAAGACAATGGGGAGAAGCAGCAGCGGCAAAATCAGGAGCGAGGCCATTTGAGCCACGATGACTTGCCACTTTGGTTGGACTTTGCGCATCGCCGAGGATGCGATTGCCATTGGGAATAGCGTCGAAAAATAGTTTCCGACGAAACAAACGGTAATAAAAGCGGAAACGATCTGCAGCAGGATCGCGAGAAAGTCGAACAAGCCAACGGGCCGGAAGATTTGGACAACAATCAGAGATACCAATCCGATCGGTATCATCACGGGTGCCAGCGAAATGTTTTTGCCGAGCAGGATGTCTCGCCCAGTCACGGGGAGCAGCATATACGATCGAAACGCATGTCGATCGAAACCGAATTGATTCATCGTGATAGGCAGCGCCACGATCATACCCGCAATCGCCATTCCGGTAGCAATAAGCGGTCCAAACTTCGCCGATATCTCGCCGGCGTTGGTGGCAAGCGGAACGCACATCAACACAACAATGATGATAGGACCAATGAGCATCATTTTGAATTCCGGAGCCCGTAGCATCGAACAAAGGTTGGCGCGGGCAATTGTGCCGGGAACGGGGTGAGTCCAAGGAAATGGCTTGGCCAACGCGTTCTTGCGCACTTTGGTTTTCTTGGGGGCTTTCGGAACTCCACTGCCCGCACCAACTCTTGGCGCGTCAGGCGCCTTGCGGTAATACCTGAGCGTCGTTCGATAAGCAGAACCGAGACTGAGTCCAGCCAGCCCAAACAATCCAAGTGATCCGAGCAAGCCTTGCC
>CAYYHV010000201.1:6083-13413 GCA_964471695.1 uncultured Pirellulaceae bacterium | reverse complement strand
GCTTCAAAGGGCGGAGGTGGCGATGATGGACTGTTTTTCTTCGGCCCAAACGCCATGCTCGCCAATGGCAATAACCCCGTCGCCATGTACTCACCGTTGAGCTTTGATGCAGGGAGTTCAGCATCCCATCTTGATGACGCTACATTTGGCGGGCAAATGCTCATGGAGTCTACCGCCGCGTCGGGTCGCGGGGTGAGAGAATTGAGCCAACTCGAATTGGGAATTCTCCAAGATATCGGCTTTGCAGCCATCACGGTTCCCGAGCCAACAACCATGGGACTGATGCTGTTCAGCATCGCGGGACTCGTTTTGCGGCGGCGGCGATAGTCCCCCGATCCCGAGGTGGCTTGGGCAACTCCCAATCGCTACTTTGCCATGGTATCAAGCTCTTGCAGGGTCAGTCGAACTGTCATGATGTAGGGCTTTTCATCAACCGTCCAATGGCCGTAAGTCGTCGTCACAATAGTTCCATCCGGCTGGATGACGACGCCAGGGTAGGCACAATCACCACGCACATGATTATCGAGCAATCGAACACGGTACTGCCCTTCCCGCCCTTGCACGATGTCGTCATAAGTTCCGACCCAAGCGACCCAATCGCCTTTCGTGGGGCTCTGCAAAGTCGTATCGCGGAAAGACACAAACAATCGTCCGTCTTTTCCGTAAACAGCCGTGTGGCGATCCCCGGTCAAAGCCGCAGGAACTTGCCGGGGTTCTGTCCAGGTTGCACCCTCGTCGTTGGTAAATATGACAAACGAATTCATCTTTCGCGAATTCTCACGGAGCAACACCGCGATTTGCTTACTATCTGGAGATCGAATCGCTCCGGGTTCACAAAGTTGTGCTGACTCATGGGTCGCAATCACGACGGGCTCATTCCATGTCAGCCCTCCATCCGTCGAAACGGTCTTATAGACATTGAATCCAGCCCGCTTATTGTCTCCCCGAAAAAATCGACCATCATCATGAAACAGTGCCATGTAATGGCCTGGCTTGTCGTGCAACTCAACGACTGCACCCATCGCAACGATTCCGCCAAAGTCACCGATTTTCTTCAGCTCCGACCAGCTAACACCGTCGTCTTCAGATACGGCCATACGAATCGGATATAACCCTGAGAACATCACCAGTCGCTTTTTCCCTGAAGCATCGACAACTCGATGAATCGTTGGCGTTTCCTTCGAAGTCGTCCACGACTTGGGAGTCGCCAACCTGCCCGACCATGTTCTTCCGCCGTCGGTTGAGCGTTTCATGATCACCGGTCCGCGCCCGTGCCCCTTGGGATAGACGCATATCATCGTCTTGCCATCTTCCAACAGCACGGTTGTCGGATGCCCCAGATATTGTCCAGGTTCGTAGTCCACGAGAAACTGACGATAAAGCTGTCCCGTCAGGTCAAGAGTTGGGATCGTATATTCAGGAGTAAACCTGCCCTCCTCCGCTTGGACGACTGAAACGAGCGAACAGCCTACGAGGATACCGCAGATCAATTTCCGCATATGTTCACCTTAATCTTGACGAAGGGCGTTTCCTGATGAATCAACTCATAATCGCCCAGGTCTCCCCGACGAATTTACGAATGAGTCCGCATTCTAGCTGTTCCCATCAAATGGACTATCCGGTGAGAACAGAATGGCTGAGGGAAACAGACCAAACTGGCTGTACGACCGTCGCCGCACGCACAATTCTGACGTTTTCTCCTCGGAGTGGAGCAAGGATCCTACAGTGCGAGTTGACCCTGCCTCGAGGCACTGATAAAGTCATAGGTTGTTTCATAGCCTAAACATAGCGATAGCGAACAGGAGCACTCCTCGTGGGATGTAGCGAACGCCAAAAGGAAATCAAGCGTCGTCGTCAACGACGCAAGAAGTTGGATATGATTAAACGCAAGCTGAAGAAGGCTAGCGTTTCCGAAAAGTCACATATTGCCGACAAGCTTCGCAACATGACCCCAGGCGCGGAAGAATTGATCGAGCGTTTTCAGTTGATAGAGCGCTAACATAACGCCGACATCGCATTGTCTTTTAACTTGAACTAGACAACCGAACAAAAAAACGCCACGCATCAGCGTGGCGTTTTCTGTTTTGAATGGTTGAAATTCAATAATCGTTACTTGCTACGTCGGCGAGTAACGAAAAGAAGGACGGCTCCGATCAGTCCTAAACCGGCAGCCATCGGTTCGGGAACGACTTCGTAAGTTACGGTGATCGTTCCACCAGAACTTACGGGCGAGAAGCTTCCTTCTAACCCACTGAGCCCCGCACCAAAATTGCTGACTTGGCGAACATCAACAGAGAGCGGAAACGTTCCTGTGCCGGTTACGGATGGCCAGAACAATGTGTTAAGCGTACCGGATTGAGCAGCCGTTTGGTTCAGTCCCGGAAGCATATCTCCATCAGGAAGCGAAACGTCGACATTGTTGGGTCCGTCGCCGTCGTCAGCCGCTAGTGTGAAGTTTCCGACAGTCGAAGCAGTTACTGTCGAGGCGATCGGGTTGAAACCATTGTCGAGCAGATTTACATCGGGTGAGACGAGCGAGCCTTGGGCGCCGATTTCAACACCCGTCAAACTGCCGCCAGTTGCTCCATCGTT
The DNA here is from genome assembly GCA_964471695.1 of uncultured Pirellulaceae bacterium. GTDB lineage: Bacteria > Planctomycetota > Planctomycetia > Pirellulales > Pirellulaceae > CAYYHV01. The sequence continues at coordinate 10,821 of CAYYHV010000201.1, read as the reverse complement.
GTCAACGACAAGTTGGCCGCCCTCAACATCAAGCGAGAGCGAAAAGCTGACACTGGTCAGTGTGCCCGTCGAAGGGTCGAATTGATTCACGTCAAATGGACCCGCGGTGTAGTTGGGCGTTGACGGGCCGAAGTCGAAAGACTGCGTAACCGTAAATGAATAGCTGGTCGCACAGACAATTAGCGAAAGTAATGTCGCTACCATTCGTGTTTTGATCATTGGAACATCCTTTTTCAAATCTAATGTGAATTCGCCACTTCATACATTCTTGAAGTTGGCTGTAGTAGGAACCGGCATCCACCCACCCTGGACGTGATTCACGCAAAAGAAGTCATTCATGGTTTGATGGAAGCGCCGAAGTTGTTTCGATCCGTTCGAATACTCTGTGAGTGAGCATCGGGTTCTCGTCCCATCTTCACCGACGGGAAAGAGCGGGTTGAAACCCTTTGGCTTTCCTTGCCACAAGACTCCATGTCCATCAAGATATTGCCTCGCGATCATAGTCGTCAATCGCTCTTGCTTTGCTAGCAATGAAGTCACGGATTCATGGGTCATTTTGCCCCAATGACAAGGACACGCCGCCCCTCCTGGGGGAGAGGGACGACGCAATCGGGGAAAAAATGTCACCGCTTATCATGCGAATGGACGATTTGGTCGGCTCAACGATTTCCTAGTTCAACGACTCGTTCGGCAATGCGTCGTTGGCCGGAACGAAAAACGCATCGAACTCCGCCGCGTCGGCTGTGCCCTCAAGATCATACTCATCGCTAATCAGTCCGCCGATGTATGCCTGAAGTCGTCGGTTTGCATGAGAAGACGCGTGATGGGTTGCGACCTCGCTTGCGAAGTTGAGCAAGTCGTAAATACGGCACTTCGCCGGCAGAATACGTCGGCGTTTTTCGCTCAGGGCTTCAAGATTGGCCAACCCGTAGGTCTCGGCCAAATTGCCCCCGAGAAATCGTGAGCGACTTACCAGCCCCGAAGTCTGCAAATGTTTGCCTTCGGAAAGTTTCTCCATTACGCGAGTCAGTTCCATACATTCGCTTACTGAGGCCCAGCTAGTCTGGGCGCTTTCGAAACGTTGACGCAGGGCCACGTAGCCATCGCCGTTGTCAAAACTCTGAAGGGCTCGTGAAATGCAGTGATCCATATTCTTACCGACGGAAATGTCGCTGCGAAATGCTCGTGAATAGCCGACCGCGCCGTTTTCGCAAACCAATCGCAAAAGCGAAAGAAACAATCGCGGGTGACCAAAGCCGTCGATGGGAGTCTCCATCGTAAAACGATCTTGGAACAGATCGGCACCGATTTGAAACTGCCGATGCGAACCATGTGGATGATGAACGCTGGTCAAAAGGCCGTCGCTATATTCGATATGCGTACCACCATGGCGTCGAACCAGGTCGTGAATTTCACCATGCCGAATGACGGGACGATTGAGACTGGTGGCGGCCAATAATTGATCTGCCTTTTCCGATGGCCGACGTTCAATACAAACGCGGAACCCTTCGTCGCCGCGACGTTGGGCGATCCGCTTGAAGACTTCCTCTGGTTCGAAGTATCGAAAAATGTTCTCGGCGATTCCGAACCGCGTCACGAAGGAACGCCAGAATCGCCGCGTTGGTTTGACGATGCGTCCGTTGATCTCAAGCGTTTTTAACGTGACTCGTCCGTTCTTTGTGCGATCCATTGAATGCACGGCCAACTGGCTGACGGTGGTAGTCTGATAGTCGAATCCGTCGATAAGGCACTCGTTTTTCCCGGTGGCAACCATGACTATTTTCCTCGTAAAGCAGATTAATGAACGGAATACGCTGTTCTTTGAGCTTGCAGAACAACGGACTGGAAACGCGAACAGCCAGGACTAGATTCCCGGCTGACTCCGACGGAAGCGACGCCCGCGACGACGGTTCGCAGTGACCAATTTCGGCAGGCTGACACTCGTTTTGGCCACGATGGCTCGTGAACTACGGGCAATCTCATCCAGTTTGCGATTGGCTTTGATGCTACGCCAACCGTCCGCAGTCCAGATGTATTGCTCAGCCGCCATCGCCGTTTTCAACATGGGGTGCCGAGTCTCGCGGCATTGCACGATGTTTTTAAACGGCATACTCGCAGCCGTTCGCAGGACTCGTCCTGCCATCTGAATCGTGCACCCTTTACCAGAAGGTCGCACGAAGACGGTTTGTAGTCGTGGACAATCAAAACCCTCAGTCAGAATCGCCATATTGATCAAGACCTGGGTGCGTCCCTCCTCAAAGTCACCAAGTTGGCGTTCGCGATTCGACGTGGCCGTCACGACTTCACACGAGATCTTGGCCTCAAACAGCATCTTCGCCAACGCTTCGCACTGATCTCTTCGGTGGAAGAACACCAACGACTGTCCCCAACGCTGCGGGTCTGAGATCAGTAGATCAGCGACGGCTCTTGGCGTGTACTTGGAAATCGTAAAATGATGGTAGGGGCTGAGGTAGCCATCCGCGATAAGTTGAGCAATTCCCGCGTCGCGAATGACTTGATCAAAACAGAGTTTGATGCGGTCCGTTCGAAACGGGGTTGCCGACAATCCCAACGTCCAACGAGGCTGAATGCTGCTGTGCAGATTTGCCATGCTGGTTGCAGCATCATGCTGGGCTTCGTCAACGATCAACAAATCGACTTTCGGGGGATGCTTTTCAAACATGCTGATCGGTGACATCTGCACATCAAATCCACGACGCGTATTCTCTTCCGTGGCTTGAGAGAGTAGATTTCGACGCATCGCCACCCAACCGACTCGACACCCCGTGGTTTCTTGCATGATGGAAGCAATCGCCAACCCCATCACCGTCTTTCCACTTCCCGTGGGGCTTTCGACGAGCACACTTTGAGCCGCAGGAAGAATTCGTCCATCCATCCCCGGCCAAAGCCCGGCATACATTTTTACAGCAGTATCAACGATACGACGTTGATAAGGCCGGGCTTCCACGTCACAACCGGTAAACAACCGATCGACCGCGGCCGAGCGGTCTTCGAGGCTGCCACGAAACGCTACATTGCGCAGCAGACGGCAAAAAATATCCGCATTGAACTTTGCGACTTGTTGTTGGCTTTCCATTTGATCAAGCAGCATCCGGCACCTCCTGTTGGATGAAGATTATTCACGCCCCATGTGACGCAGGATAGTTTCGGATGGCAGTGGGACACGTTAGGTCCGAGTCGATCGAGTTTTCATGGATTTTGCGAGATAACAAACCTTCGGATTCTGATAGCGGACAGTTGGTGCAACCGTGTCCTGAAAAACTCCATTCACGATTCCACTCCCAATTCCTACCAACCCATCTCAACTCAGCTGAGCTCAGCTCACGAGTTGGTCGAGGAAATACCCCCAGAGGTCATGTGACGATCTTGAATCGGCATTAAGATGGGTTTGCACGGGGGGTGTAATTATCATGCGTTTGCTTCATTTGTTGGTCGCGTCGTCAATCGCGATGCTCTTATCGTTCAATCTGGGCTGCTCAGACCCTGAGTCAGCGTGGGATCGAATTCCGCTGACGGGAAATGTGACGGTCAACAATCGCCCCTATTCCGGGGGCATCTCATTTGTCCCAGTCTCAGGTGGGCCAGCCGCCGGTACGGACTGTACCGCCGGAACTTATCGGTTCAGCAGACGAGACGGTCCAGTCGTTGGAGCTTACGCCGTCATGTTGATGCCCACGGCTGGCAGTCCATTGGACGGAGAGTCGTTGGAGCTGACGATCGACATTCCCCAGCAGCCGCCGTACGAAGTAGACCTAAAATTCCAACTTGCGAATGATCGCGACTGGCCACTCGAGAACAACGCATCGGCGACTGGCCCCGGCAACACGTCGGCTCCGGGATACGCTGGCCCCAATTCAGCCGGTGGAGCGACTGGCACCCCGTCGGCACCAAACGGATCTGTCGGCTCCCCCCAAACCAGTAAGCCGGCTGAAGAGTCGACGGATAAAAAGCGAAGCAGTGAAGAAGAAGCCGAACCGACTCGTGGCCCAGCAGGGAGCTATTGATGGCAGATCCGCAAAAACATCGCGTCGCACTGCCGAAAGGCTTCACGCTGGTTGAGCTGCTAATCGTGATTGCCATTATCGGCGTGCTTGTCAGCTTGCTGTTGCCAGCCGTCAATGCGGCTCGAGCCTCGGCTCGCAAAATGATGTGCACCAACAATCTTAAACAAATCGGCTTAGCGATTCACAACTACCAGTCGGCCAATCAACAGCTTCCCACGATCGAGCTGGATTGGGACCGCGTACGTAACAATCGAAAAAACGAATGGTGCTGGCGAACAGAGTTGATGCCGTATATGGAGCGGCAAAATGTCTACGACTTGTTCGACTTCGACCTGAAGTACACTGCCTTTTTACGATCGACGGCTCGAGACGCCAACGACCCGGGCAAACTGCTCCTATCAGAATTCACCTGTCCTTCAGATTCTATTGGGCAGACAACGTACTGGTGGCGACAGGGGCGATTACATTCCCCTGTCACCAACTACTTTGCCTGCTCGGGTACATTCCGCCAAAACGGAAATGGACAAGACTGGAATGGCTTTTTTGTTACGAACAAGAAAGGCTGGGGCCGCAACACCCGATCCGGCAGTCACGGTAGAGAATTCATTTCGTTTCGGCACGTGTCAGACGGCACGAGCAAGACGATCGCTGTCGGGGAACGCGGCCTGAAAGAAGACCCGTTTTATGGTTGGACCTATGCGTCCACCTTCTTC
>CAYYHV010000201.1:1192-6073 GCA_964471695.1 uncultured Pirellulaceae bacterium | reverse complement strand
CCTCCACACTCAGTTTGGCTTGATCCCAGGTAACAGCAACGGCAATCACGATCGGCACTTTTGGAGCCACCACACTGGTGGTGTCAATTTTGTCATGGGTGACGGGCATGTACGTTCTTTCAACTACGACATCGACAATCGTCTGTTTCACGCTCTGGCCAGTCGCGACCAGTCGGAGATCATCGAAGAGTGATGTGCGTCGAGGAATTCTGCGCTGACGCTCTCTTCAATGGGCTCTCACCGAGCATCGTCACGGCTTAATTCAACACGGCTTCCTGCGGCAAAAGCTCCACAATTTGGCCCCACGGCTTTGCAGACCACCTCCGGTTCACTAAACCCGTTCTTACCAGAGTCTGTTGAATAATAATCAAGTTGGACTAGGCGAACCTATTGTCAAATCGCCACACTATTCCTACATAACCCGACGAACCCAAGCCCATTTGCAGCGAACGACGCCATGATCAACATCGGAATCCTTGGAGCTTCAGGATACACCGCATTGGAGTTGATCAAACTCCTGCTGCGCCACCCAGAAGTTTCCATCACCAAACTGACAACCAGACAGGATGGCTTCCCCCACGTCGCTGCCGTTCATCCGCAGCTCGCAGGTCGACTGGATCTGCAACTCGAACCTATTCCGCCCAAACAAGTCGCCGACGAATGCGACTGTGTCTTCAGTTGCCTTCCTCACGCGGCTTCAGCGAAAGCTATCCTTCCGATTTTGGAAACTGGAACACCGGTCGTCGATTTCAGTGCCGACTATCGACTGTGGGATCAAACCATCTATTCCAAGTGGTACAACGTAGAGCATCCTGATCCGTCGCGATTGGGAGAGGTGGCTTATGGGCTACCGGAACTTTATCGAGAAAAGATTGTGGGAGCGAGGCTGGTAGCCAATCCCGGTTGTTATCCAACATCCGCCATCCTTCCAACGGCTCCGTTGCTCAAAGCCGGGCTCATTCAGCCCGCGGGCATCATCTTCGATTCAAAAAGCGGAGTCAGTGGCGCCGGTCGGACTCCTAAGCTGCTCACACTGTACCCCGAGTGCAACGAGAGCCTGCGAGCCTATGGCGTCGGTTCACATCGTCACATGCCGGAAATCGCGCAGATCCTTGGTGACGCTTCCAACGCGTCTGTGGACGTACTCTTCACGCCTCATCTCGTGCCCATGGATCGCGGAATCCTGACGACTGGATATTCGACAGCCACAAAAGCACTATCCGAATCCGATGTTTTGGGTGCCTTACGTGAATTTTATGCTGACGAACCATTCATACGAGTCGTAGATGAGTTGCCGGGCACAAAGGATACGGCTCATACCAACTTTTGCACCATGACGGCTCGGATCGTTGGCAATCGAGTCATTACCGTAAGCTGTATCGACAACTTGATCAAAGGCGCTTCGGGCGCTGCCGTTCAAAACATGAACTTGATGTTCGGGTTCCCTGAAACGACGGCACTTCTCTAAATCGCCAGATCCACCAATCAGATTTATCCAAAGACCATCATTATGCCCCAACTCCCCAAAGGCTTTCGAGCTTCCGGCGTGCACTGCGGAATCAAGACCGACGCTTCCAATCCGGACATCTCACTGATCACCAGCGACTCATCAGCTGTGGCGGCAGGCGTCTATACTCAGAACCTTGTGTGCGCGGCTCCAGTCCTAGTTGATCGAGAACGCACGCCATCGGATCAGACACGAGCCGTGATTACCAACTCGGGTAACGCCAATGCCTGCACGGGGGAGCAGGGAATGCGCGACTGCTTGAAGATGGCAGAATTGACCGCCAACGCATTGAACATCGCACCCGAGCAAGTCCTCGTGATGTCGACTGGGATTATTGGCCAGGCACTCGATATGGCGAAAATAGAAGCCGGAATTCAGGCGGCTGCCGAGTCCCTAGCTGACGACGAACCAGCTCTGCATGCGGCGGCTGCCGGAATTATGACAACGGATACCGTGGAGAAAATCGCCTCGCTTAGCATGAGCCTGGGGGAAGAAGCGATCACCATTACAGGGATCGCCAAAGGCTCGGGAATGATCGCGCCGAATATGGCAACGATGCTGGCCGTCGTCATGACGGACGCCACACTTACCGCGTCAGATGCACAATCGATCCTAGCCGACGCAACGAAAAAGAGTTTTAATCGCATCAGCGTCGATGGTCACGCCAGTACCAATGACACGCTACTCTTGTTAGCCAGCGGCAAAACGAAGATGTCGTCGACTGGTGAAGACTTACGGGTGTTGCGTCAGGGAATAGAAACCGTTTGCATTGAATTGGCAAAAGCCATCGTAAACGACGGCGAAGGTGCGTCGCATCTCATCGAAATTCAAGTCACGGGTTGCGCAAACAACGAAGACGCTGACGTCATCTGTCGCGCAATCGCAAACAGCCCCTTGGTAAAGACGGCAATAACTGGCTGCGACCCGAATTGGGGGCGCATCGTTTCCGCTGCTGGCTACGCGGGCGTTCAATTCGACCCGACTCGGGTGTCTCTCAAGATGAATGGAACCTTGATTTACCAGTCTGGGGCTCCCATTGCGTTTGATACTTCTGCTCTATCTCAGTCAATGCGAGACCATCGCGACGTATTGATTGAATTGAGCGTCGGCTCTGGGCCTGGCAGCAACGTGTTCTGGACGTGCGACCTGACCGTCGACTATGTCCACATCAACGCGGACTATCACACCTAGTCGCAGCGATGTTTCAAGGTGATCCTCGATCCTGAATCGCGTGCCATTCATACCGATTATGTCAACTAGATTGGCAGCCGCTCGGCATGTAGAGCGGGTCCTTGCAACACATAATCCGGTCAATCGGATTTACGTGTCTTGATTGCTCCCCAGACGCTGTGAAACGCAGTCTTTTTCTAATCAACATCGTTTGACGGTTTGGTAAACCGAACTAAGGTTGAAATAGACGGGGGCATACCTTTATATCGCCCTGAGTTGGCTTTCTCACCCCCGTGCGGGGCAGGACTGGCTACGGCTGGTTCTGCCCTTTTTTCTTAGCCTGATGTTGGTTAGCACACATCATCTTCCGGCCCAGTCCCTGATGACCAAGTTCGAATCATTGGTTGACAAACTGTCCAAAGTTGCCAAATTCGGTTTACACACGAACGCATAATTAGCAGAATACATCGTAATTCGTGGAGAATACGTGCTCCCGATAGCGTCCGTGGTGGGGGGAGCTGCAAAAAGTTTTCAACGCCACCGAATACGAAGGATAGAATGTTGAGCATTGAAGAGAGCGAAGAAGTCGGCACATCACCTGTCGATGATCAACCGGTCGCCATTCCCCAACCAACGGAGCCGACCGAATCAACGGAGGCCACGCAACTGACTGATACACAGGACTCGGTGGAGTCGCCGGACACCGCAACGGCATCGCCGGAGCCAGCGACTGCCGCCGCAACAGACTCGGCAACTACGGAGTCAGTTGATGAAGTCGTAGCGGATGAAGTCGCGCCAGTGGCTCCACCCGAAATCGAAGCGGTAGTTCCAGAACCTGATTTCGACGAAGACGACTTTGATGACGACTTCGACGACGACTTCGAAGCCGAAGTCGAAGACGACGAATTTGGCGATGATGAAGATGATTTTGTTGGCGACTTTGACGCCAGCTAAATAAAATGCAAACTTAAAGGCTTGGAAGGAGCATTACTCAGGCAGATTGGATTAATCGCCTGCGGTAGTCTCTCGCGAACTTCGCGGCATATTTCACGAAATTGATTGGCGTGTACTTGCGGTCGACCCCAGCAGAATGAAGTGGGTGGCTCTTGCACGTGATGAAAGAGATTTTCATGACATCCTTTGATTCCCCCGAAGACGGTTTTCCGTCGAGTTCTTTTATCGGACCTCAACTCGCAATCGGCGAGACACAAGAGGAATTCGATCTCGAGTTCTACGACAAGGTCCTTACGCGAAACGGCGACCATGTTGATGCCTTGCGCCAACAGGTCGAGCTACTCGCGAGGCTGGGCGAATACGCAACCGCTTTGGAACTTGATGAACGACTCGTCCGACTGGTTCCGACCGATGCCGTGGCTCGCTACAACCTCGCCTGCTCGCTCTCCATGCTGGGACGAATCGATGAAGCGATCCTGGCTCTGGATACCGCGATTACGTTGGGATACTCCGATCTGGCTCACCTTGATGCGGATTCCGATCTCGACCCACTTCGCGAGTTTGAAGAGTTTTATGACATGCTCACCAATCACGGCGTGATCTAGGTCTTTGCCGCAATCTCCGGGCCGAATTCTTTAAATTACCGGCTTGCCGCGAACAATTGGATGATTGGGGTGTCAAACTTCTGTTGGCCCCCAGTCGCGATTGCAATTCTGCACAACGCGTGGTCTACTTTCTCGCTGCGCGGCCCTATTTTGTTCGTGAATCGGGCCATTCAGTTACTCAGAAATTTCGCGTGAATCATGTTCCAAGAGGTTCCCAAGAACGTCAACTTCCCGAAACTGGAATTGGAAATCCTTGAGTTTTGGAAAGCCAACGAGATTTACCAAAAGACGCTCGAGCATCGCAAGTCGGCGGAACGATTTGTGTTCTTCGAAGGTCCTCCCACGGCCAACGGAAAACCGCATCCGGGTCACTGTTTGACGCGAGCCATCAAGGACTTGTTCCCTCGCTACAAGACAATGCGAGGCTATCTTTGCGAGCGCAAAGCCGGTTGGGACACGCATGGCCTGCCCGTCGAAGTCGAAGTGTGCAAAGAGATGGGCATCCACTCGAAGGATGACATCGAGAAGTTTGGTGTGGAACCCTTCATTCAGAAGTGCCAACAATCGGTTTGGCGGTACATGCAGGAATGGGAGCGTTTGACCGAGCGTCTGGGATTCTGGGTCAATCTTGAAGAAGCCTATGTG
>CAYYHV010000201.1:826-1182 GCA_964471695.1 uncultured Pirellulaceae bacterium | reverse complement strand
AAGGCCACAAAATCGTTTGGTGGTGGGCACAGGGTGGAACGGCGCTCAGCGCTGGTGAAGTAGGTCAAGGGTATCGCGAAGTCGCTGATCCGAGTGTTTACGTGCGGTTCCCACTCGTCGATGACCCCGATACGGCTTTGCTGGTTTGGACAACGACACCTTGGACGCTGCCCAGCAATCAGTTTGCTGCCGTCCACCCAGAACTCGACTATGCCGTCGTGCTCGACGCGGAGACGGGACACAAGTTGATTCTGGCCGAGGCACTTGTCGAGACGATCGCTGGCAAAACGAAGCGCGAGCTCACCGTCCAATCGACGATGAAAGGCAGTGAGCTGCTCGGCAAACGATACACGCCG
>CAYYHV010000201.1:0-816 GCA_964471695.1 uncultured Pirellulaceae bacterium | reverse complement strand
TACAAAGATCGAGGCGAACGCCAGGCGACGAACTCGGATGGCGATTCACAATATGTGGCTTGGCGAGTCGTGCCGGCTGGGTTCGTGACGACCGATAGTGGTAGTGGTGTTGTCCATCAAGCCCCGGCGTTCGGCGAAGTCGACTATGAAGTGTTGATTGAAGAACAGGAGCGATTCCCAGGCGGCGATGGGCCGGAATTGATCTGTGCGGTCGGCCCTGACGGCAAGTTTACCGATGACGCCCCCGATTACGTTGGCCGCTGGGTCAAAGAAGCGGACAAGGACATCTCGCGTGAACTGAAATCACGTGACATCCTTTACCATCAGGAACAGTATCTCCACGACTATCCGTTTTGCTGGCGAGCCGACGAAGATCCGCTGATCCAGTATCCGCGGAGGAGCTGGTTCGTCCGGACAACGCAGTTCAAAGATCGGCTGATCGCCAACAACCAACAGATCAACTGGCTTCCAGAGCACATACGTGACGGCCGGTTTGGCAACTTCCTTGAATCCAATGTGGATTGGGCGTTGTCCCGCGAACGTTACTGGGGCACTCCCCTTCCCGTTTGGGTCTGTGAAGAAACGGGCCACCAGGAAGCCATGGGTAGCTACGAAGAGTTGCTGGCAAAACCGGGGATGACTGGCAACGAAGTCTGGGATAAAGCCAAAGCCGCGAATCCAGAGCTTCCCGACGACTTGCGTGTCCACAAACCGTATATTGACGCCATCACTTACGATTCTCCCAAAGCCGACGGCGCACGAATGCGACGCGTGCCCGAGGTAATCGATTGTTGGTATGACAGCGGAGCCATGCCG
>CAYYHV010000200.1:11176-13435 GCA_964471695.1 uncultured Pirellulaceae bacterium | reverse complement strand
TGCTTTGGGTTCGTCGCCAACCAGCCAGATACATACTCTTGATCTTTCTTGCTGAGCTTGGCGCGTTGGACTTCGATCTCTTTTCCCGCTGATGTCGAGAGTTTCACGAAGTGTTCTGTCGCCGATACTAGCTCAGCTCTGACTTCATTGCTTCCCGACTTACTCTTCCAAGTTCTCTCTTCTGCAATCGTGACAGAGATAATCACGAGGATACTTAAGATTGATGATAGTTGTTTTACACACATTTGGTTTGCCCTCAATTCTGCCTCCGCACGCGAGTCAGATTCTATGAGATTGCTTCAAACCGAGAAACAAACGAACGAATTCAGCTGGTTTGGGGCGTTAGCTCGAAACCTAGCTGGCGCAACAGTTGAAGATTTAGTGGCGATTCTTGCGTTGAGCGGGGCTGCGGTCCGGCGGACGTGAATTGCTCGGCCAATAGGCACAAAGAGACACGAAACTGGCGCATGGGGTCTTTGCGCTCCATCGCGCCTCTTTGTGGCCAATCCGTTAACGTGAATCAGTCCCAGGTGCGAAACACTGAATCCATGACGGCGTAGTTGGTCAATTCTTCGTCCTCCGAATCACGAATTTGGCTTGTCTCCGCGAGGCCCGATCGTAGTTTAGGTGTTGGAATAGCCAGGGTCGGCGGCGACTCGACCGGACTTTCATTGCCTTGATGTTCCGTTTCGGAATGCTCCAGTTCGACATCACGATTCACGCCAGCATCGTCACGCGCCGCGCTATCTGAAGAAGTGAACTTGTTCGCATTCCAGATATTGAAGTCGCTAATATCGACGACGCCGTCTGCGTTGAAGTCCGCTGAACACCATGCTGCCTGAGGCGTGAATTTGTTCGCGTTCCAGATATTGAAGTCGCTGATGTCCACGACTCCATCAAGATTCGCGTCGCCACGACGGTACGCCCCGCCTGATGTGTTGTTTTCCGCGCCGGCTTCTGCCAACCAGTGAGTCAAATCGGCGTCGTTGACGAGATCGTCACCGGTTAGATCGAACGCGGAATCGTTTCCACCAATCGCAATCTCGGTGACGAGCGAGTCGGCATCCTGACAGTCGTAATTCCCATCGTCGTTGAAATCCCCGTCGGGAAGGGGAATGAGATTACCCGCCTCAACGGCTCCGATGTCGAGTCGATCGTTGACGGCGCGATCAAAGCTATCTCCGCGTTGGTCGAAGGTTTTCACCCGTTGCGCCAGTTCCGACGCTGAAAGCGCATGGGCGTGCATTGCCACCTCCGCGATTTCGCCCTGGAATGGGAGGCCGCCGTTTCGATTGTCGCTTCCAATCCAATGCAGATTCTCCGAGTCACCGAAGGAAAGGCCGCCAGCAGTTGAGAACTCATCGGCTTCCAGGATACCGTCAACGAAAAGTTGGACGTCGAATAGAATGAAATCGAATTCCTGTCTTACAAGAGCCACGTGGTGCCACTTCCCGTCACGCAAATCGGTCTGGGCTGTCATATCCAAGAGGTCGATGCCGACCTGCGAGCTTCCAATTTGCATATAAACGCGTAGCTTGCCGTCCGCTCGAATCTCGAAGTTGGCTTGAGGGGTGGTGGTCGCCCCACTCCGGAAGTTGCCGAGAATTGAGCCGACTCGACCTTCCGTGTCGGTTGGCACCTTGACCCAGGCTTCGATCGTTAGTTCTGAAAAAGCGTCGTCATTCAGAGGTCGGTCGAGTTGAATGCCGCCGCCAGAGAACGTCGCGGCCGTACCTCGGGGACTGTCCGCGCCCAAGGCGACTCCACTGCCATCTACCACGCCTTCAACGTTCCCCACCGAATCCACAATCGTTGTGGATCCCGTCGATTCGTCCAGGCGGAACCAATGGGTACCAAATTGGTTGTCAATTGGGAGTCCCGCATCAATCACAGGACTGCCGTCGAGCGGAAGATGAGTCAGCGTTGGCCCACCATTGTTGCCGAGCGGAGCCAACATCGGTTGGTCAGAAGTCACGTTGGCCGATCCGGAAACCGTGTCACCGCCGGACGACGAACCAACAAGGTTGTAGTCGCCTGAGAATCCGCCGCCGGCAAGATTTTCAGCGGCTCCGTTTTGCGTGTTGCCAGCCACAATCGTATTCTGCAGCCAAACACCAGAATTCAAACTCGCGATACCTCCACCGTCGCCGCCAACAGTATTCTCGGTAATCGTCGAATCCAAAATCGTCGTGTCATCGGCATTCGACGGTCGAAGCCCACCACCATCGTCAGCCGCAAAGTTGTTGGATACCGTTGAAG
>CAYYHV010000200.1:0-11166 GCA_964471695.1 uncultured Pirellulaceae bacterium | reverse complement strand
TTGTTATGCAGAGTGCTTGACAGGATCGTCAGCGTGCCGCGATTGATGATGGCTCCGCCGGCGTTCGTTTGGGCTCCGCTGGGATCATCGGCCACGTTGTTGGCGAACGTCGAGTCAACAATTGTCACGTTGGAACTGGCATGCGTACTGATGGCTCCGCCATCGTCTACAGCTGTGTTGTTGCGAAAGTCGACGGAATCCAGCACGACGTTTCCGCCGTCGATCTGCATGGCTCCGCCATCGCCATCAAAAAAGCCGCCCGAAATAGTGAGGTCGGTGATTTCGACAGTGCCGGCTGTCGAAGCGATATTGATGACTTGTGATAACTCGTCGGCATCAACTGTAAGACTATCAGCGCCTAACCCAAGGATAGAGACAGGTTGGGTAATCTCAATCTCAGAACCATTTAGCAAGATCGGCGGCTGATCCGCCAGCGACTCTTCAAAGGTGATGACGTCATAATCATCAGACTGATTGGACAACTCAACAGCCTCACGCAACGAGAGTTCGCCCGGACCATAATCGCCGTCCACAATGTCGTCGGTGTTGTCCACAACATAGGATCTCTGCGCAGCCGTGGCTCCCAAGGCGACCAACGCATGGCCTTCCGATGCAGAGTCGGCATTCTTGACGGTCACACGAGTCAAGAACCTGGATTGGTCTACCGGGAGTTGATACGCAAAGACGGCTGGGTCGTCCGTGTCAATGAAACGGGGATCACCTCCAACTAAGATACCGGACACGCGATCCATCCCGTCGATCAAATACGACTCGACCGCATCACCGTTTGACGACCCTTCCACAATATCGTCGAACCAGTCGCTAACGTTGGTCGAGAACTGTTCAGAGCTTCCGTCTTCGTAGTGGACCGTGACTTCCATGTCCGTCGCGCCGTCGGTCGCGAACGCATAGATGAAAACCGAGTCGACATGATCCTGAAAGACGGGGAACGTTGCTGAATCATTCTCGTCGGCCAGATAAAGTACACTGTCTCCGTTCGAATCATTGCTGTAGGAAAGTTGTACGGCTGGATGGTGGGCCGTACCCGGGAAGAACCCGTCATTGGGAAGCCCATTGCCGAAAGCACTCTGCGCCAGAGCGAACCCATCAGTAACAAGTCCGCCGGCGCTCAGGTCGATTGCGGCTTGAGTTGGATCGTCGACTCCGCCTGATCGGTTGTAGATGCCGTCCACGTTGTAGATCGAGTCGAATGGCACATCGAACGGAATAGTCGTCGTCGACAAGACTTGGCGAGCCTCGAGCGGCTCGAATCCTAATCTTCGAGCGACGGATCGGTTCTTTCGAAGATTGGTTCGCAAGCGGGCTGGCATTTCATTCCCCTGAGGTAGATCGTCGATGAGGGCACGCATCGAAGTATTTGTCGATACTTCCGGATCTACGAACCCGTCAGGGGAAGCGACACCTAGCGGCGAATTTTTGTCATTTTCTCAGGATGCGCTGCCCCGTTTGCGCAGGGTAATGGCCACAAAAGCACAGAAATTTTCAAAAAGCCAGAACGATGTAAACTCTTTTCACAAAGCCTTTTACGAATCTCCTGAGACATTAAGATATAGTCCCAAAGGGGGGCGTGCATGATGGGGGCTGCATTGCTGTGTCGCGAAGAAACCGGCGTTCGTAGATCTGTAGTGGGGACCGTTACGTAGATGCACGAGCAAACCAACATGCGACCGCTCAACCAGCTAATTGATCTGGCAAAGGCCGGCGACGAGTCTGCGCTCGCCGAGCTGTTCAATCACTACAAATCACGACTGCGGACGATGATCGACATTCGCATGGATCCGCGCGTGCGAGCGCGAGTCGATCCGTCGGACGTTTTGCAAGAGGCCTTTATCTACTTGGCGAGACGCCTGCCCGATTATGCCAAACAGGAAGCTATGCCGTTCTACATCTGGCTGCGTTTGATCGCCGGAGAACGACTCCAACATGCCCATCGCAGACATCTTGGTGCTGCCAAGCGTGCTGTCGGGCGCGAAGTCTCACTGGTACGAAAGTCTGTACCGGACGCCGAGTCGCAAGCCCTGGCCGCGAATCTCGTCGGTCGATTTACCTCGGCCAGCCACAAAGCCATTCGTGGTGAGTTACAACGGAAATTGCAAGATAGCCTTAACACGATGGATGATATGGATCGCGAAGTCCTCGTTCTTAGACACTTCGAAGAGTTGTCGAATCAGGAAGTCGCCAACCTACTTCACATCGGGACGTCGGCAGCCAGTAAAAGGTACGTTAGGGCGCTGGGAAGATTTCGAACGGTGCTTGAGGAGTACCCGGAGTTGATGGAATAAATGGAATTGTGACCATTCCGTCTAAACAACCCAATGCATGACCCATCAAACATCGCCGAGCAACTCGATCAGCTTGCTGCTGAGTTTGTGCAGCGACACAAAGACGGACTGCTCCCGAAGGTTAGCGACTACATTGATCAGTACCCGTCGTTGGCCAAGGAAATTGAGCAGCTTTTTCCGACTCTGCTGATTTTCGAAAAGCTCAAGCCGACGGCGGAAGAACTCGAAGACCGACCTCCTCCAGTCCGTGAAACTGATGGCTTGCCGAAGATTTCGGCTTACCGGATTTTACGCGAAATCGGTCGAGGCGGGATGGGGGTCGTCTATGAAGCCGAACAGCTGGCGCTTGGGCGACGAGTCGCGTTAAAAGTTCTGCCGCCCGGAAACGCAACTGATCTGGCGGCGGTAGAACGATTCGAATTGGAAGCTCGCGCGGCAGCCGGACTGCATCATTCGAATATTGTGCCGGTCTTCGATGTCGGCCGTGAAGGCGATTGCTGTTACTACGCGATGCAGTTCATTGATGGCGAAGGGCTGGATCAAGTCATTGATGAGCTAAAGCGAATGAGGAACGGAGATTCGGTGGATGCCGTATCTGATGTGACGAGGGCGCTGAGCGGCCGGCCCGAAGAATGGCCACAAAGCGGCATAAAAAGTCGCGAAGCGTCGGAAGTACGTGCTGAATCGGATAAGGACACGAAGCCGATTGCAAAAAACGGCTCGACGGCCACTTCGATCAACAAACGCCGGCAATATTCTCGTAAGATCGCATCTATCGGCAAGCAAGCTGCGGAGGCGATAGATCATGCACATTCCAGGAAAGTTATCCACCGCGACATCAAACCATCAAACCTCCTGTTGGATCAAAATTCCGATGTGTGGGTCGTTGATTTTGGACTGGCAAAGCTGGTTGACAATGACATTACCCAGACGGGAAACATCCTTGGGACGTTGCGATACATGTCACCAGAGCGATTCGACGGAAGTTGCGACGAACGGGGAGACATCTACTCTTTGGGGGCAACTCTTTACGAACTGTTGGCGCTCGAACCGTTGTTTTCCGGTTCTGATCATCTGTCGGTGATGCAGGCGATCAAGTCGACCGATCCCCGACCGCTCGGTTCGATCGACCCCACGATTCCGATCGACTTGCAGACGATAATTCACAAGTCACTGGAGAAGGAATCTTTGCGACGATACCGATCGGCGCGAGCCATGTCCGACGACTTGGGGCGATTCCTCGATGGCCGCCCCATTCGGGCTCGTCGCGTCGGTTTGCTCGAACGCTACTGGCTGTGGGCCAAAGGGAATCAACGACTTGCTGCGTCCTTGGCAACCGTAGCTTTGCTTTTGATCGCAGGTTTGATTGGATCAACAATCGCCGCGTGGTTCTTCCGAGATATGGCTGGGCAAAATCAGTTGCTTGCCGAACAGAAAGAGGTGCAGAAACAAGTCGCTGAGAACCAACGTGACGAGGCGAGGTTGAATGCCTACTATGCCGACATGCAGCTCGCGCAGCAGGACTGGAACAACGGTCAGCTAAAACGAATGCTGCGAACGCTGCAACGATATGTTCCAGATCGCCCGCAGGAAGATGTTAGAAATTGGGAGTGGTTCTATTTGCTTTCACTGGCTCATCAGGAAGAACATACGTTCTACGGGCACCAAGCCGAGGTGTTCGCAGTGCGTTGGTTGCCAGGCGGAAATGGCCTGATCAGCGCTTCGGCAGATGACACCTTGAGAATTTGGAACGTGACTGGAGATGAACGGAGAAGCATCTCGGTACCAGGGCTGACCGATTTCGCATTGGGCCCCAGGGGACAAGTTGTGGCGACCGCAAGTCGCGATAACGTTCTGCGGTATTGGAACATAGCCTCTGGAGAGCTTTTGCGCACGTTTCGATCGCCGCTGGCTGGCATCTCCCACCTGGATTGGAGTCGAGCGGGAGACCAAATTGTTCTCGTTTCGACGAACAGTGAAGAGCAGGCAATTGTTATCAATTCTGCTACGAATGAAGTTGTTTTTCGTGTGCCACAACCCTCAGTATACTCGGCTCGCTTGAGCCCAGACGGCAGATACCTCGCAGCATTCACATCAAATCAAAACAGAATCTGGAATCTTGGTACAGGAGAGATTGTCAATCAACTTGCCGCGAGCGGAAACGAAGACTCGCAACTTCAGACATTTGACTGGCATCCAGATGGCAAACGCTTCGTGACGGGAAGCTATCAATCGGGCGGTCGGCTCTATGAAATAGATGATAAATCACAGTTTGCCAAGCTGACGGCAAGATTTGACGAGAATGCCTCGATCCAGCATGCCAGATTTTCTGCGGACGGTTCACAGATTGCCGTTTGCAGCCGATCGCAGATCGTCACCATCTATGACACGGAAACTCTTGCAATAGGAAGATCACTAAAGGGCCACATTGGTTGGGTGAGTTCGTGCGACTGGGATCCGACTTCCAACGTCCTTGCTTCTTCAAGTTTGGATGGAACCATTAAGACTTGGGGAATTCGAGCCCCGAATCCTGCCCCGGACGCTGAAGCCACATGGAAATTCAACCGAACTTACAAGCAAGGCATCCAAACTGGCCAAAGTCCTGAAAAGCGGGTTGAGTGGAAGTGGGACATCAAAGCGCGGCAACTCGTCGTTCAAGAGTCGCGATCGGGCAAAAAACTGTTTCACGTCGACGAAGTAGCGCATTTCGGCCCCAAGCCGATTGTCACATTCATTCCCCAATCGAATACCCTGATCGTTAAGGTGTTTCCGAACGATCTCGCAATCTGGGACACCTCGGATTGGACCGAAAAACCGAAACTTCTCGTCAACGTGACCGGGACTTCTGGTGCGCCACCACACGCCTGGAACGACAACTTTCTCGTCGCCAGCAACGGAGATGGGCATATCCAGCTAGTGGACCTCAAGACGAAAACGTCACGTCGGCTCCGGGCGCACGACACAAAGTGCATGGTCAACATCAGCCCGAATCAACCGATTATGGCGTCCGCCAGCTATGGGGAAGTAAAGCTCTGGGATTGCCAAAGCGGTAAAGAAATTGCGAGTCTCTATGGCCACCATCCTGCGCGCTACAACTCCTTTCTCGCTGCGGGAGCGGGGGGGCTTTTCGCGACGACCGGTTGGGATCAATCCATCTGCATCTGGAGTGCCGAGTCGCGACAATTGGTTCGTATTCTCAAGGGGCATCAGTCCGTACCCGACCAACTCTATTTTTCCGGCGACGGCTCACGGCTCATGTCACGTGGGAAAAACGTCAAAATATGGGACGTTGTAAGTGGAAGGGAGCTTCTTTCATTCCCTCGTTCCAGTTCTCTACCAAGAGTCGACGAATTCCAAGGACTTGCTTCGAGTGCGGCCAACCGTCTCAATCACGAGGCGCTTCAGTTCGAGTCTCTCCGGCAATTGGAACGAATGGCAACGCGTGACGATTCAATCCGCATATTTCGTCACGAATCGCTTGCACAAAGAGCCATTCAGATTCTCTTTTCGAATGACCTGACGCCGCATGAGTTGACTCGTGCATTGGCCCTTGCAAAAGAAGCCGTCGAACTAGCGCCAACAAATGTTCACCATCGAGTCGTCTTGGCACATGCGTTATCTCGAAACGGTTTGCATGCCGATGCGGCCACGAATTTGAAATTCGCGATTGATTCAGATCCCGACGACATTCGAACCATGCTTGTCGGCATCATTGTCGAGAGTCAATTGCGAAATCAAGAATTGGCATCGCAGAAACTTGATGAAGTGGTTCGGTTGCTGAGCGAAAGCGAATTGACAAATGATGCAAACTCGAACGAGATTGCGATGCTGCTTAATGAGGCATCGCTTTGTGCCCTCAAGTCAAATGTCGATTCACAGGACGAAGTGACCGTCACAACGCTGCAGGACGAGCTAAACGCAGTCTCGAACGGTAAGCTGTCTCTGCGAGAAGCTTTACTTATGGTGCGTCCAGGAGGCTCTATCCAATTCTCAGTCGAAGGTGTCGTCAAACTTCGGCTGGGACCTCTCTTTATCGACAAACCACTCTCGCTTCGGGGGCCAGGATCACGAAAGCTCGTAATTGATGCCGGCGGGCAATCGCGCATCATGTTCATCAATGATCGTGATTCCAGTTTGTATTCGCAAGTTAACATCTCGAGGTTACACCTTACCAATGGCGTTGCTCCGATCTTCGGAGGCTACGATGATTTGGGAAATCGAGGCGGCGGCATCTTTAGCAGAGAGACCTTGAACCTGCAGGAAATCATTCTTGACAAGAATCAGGCTCAGCGAGGTGGCGCGATTTGGGTCGATGATGGTTCTACGACGAGCCTCACGAATTGCACAATCAAGGACAACACTTGCAGTAACGCTGGAGGGGGCGTTTGCATCTGTGGCAGTCGTTGGGGTCGCGCGGCAACGCTCAAAGTTGAAGACACAACCTTTACAAACAATACCGTCGGGTTGGTTGGGGGCGCTATTTATTCCTACGGGCGACTATTCATGAACAATTCAACGGTACATGCGAACGAAGCAACAGGTGCCAACCGAGGCAACCAGTGGGTCGGAGGCGGAATTACCTCTCATCGGCTTTCGATGGAATTCGTTCTCACGCATTGCACCATAACCGACAACCTGGGAGGAGGAGTCGGACGAAACGGTCATTACTCGGACGGTGACACAGGCGAAATCATCAAGTTGAAATTCTATGCTCCAGCAACGATCAAGAACTGCATTGTGTTTGGAAACACTAAACAAGGAAAAGTCGTCGACATTGCCCCTGCATACCACAGAAATTCCACCGAAATCGCTGAAGTTGCTCACTGCCTCTACGGTTCGGCTGAGGGGGTCATCGACTTGGGAAACAACCTTCCGGGTATTGATCCAAAGTTGCATCCGCTTGCGGACAACGGTGGCGGTTCACTGACACGACTGCCGCAAGCGGACAGCCCTGTCGTTGACGCCGGATCAGAAACTGCGCCCCCGAATAACGCCGCGTTCGATCAACGGGGTGATCCTTTCAAACGAATCGTGGGCGGAAGATCAGATATTGGGTCCGTCGAATGCTGCCGTACCAAATGAGTTCGGCGGGAACTTTGTTAGAGCTCCCGATAATCTTATCGGCACCGACGGGAACGGGGCCAGCGATGAATTTGTCCGTGGCAACTCCATCTTCGATAATGGCAATGGCGTTGAGAGTTACTCAGCAGGGGAACAGGTGGCTGATAATGAGGCGGAGCACTTGAGCGATCTCGTGGAGTCTGACAACAATTGTGATAGTCAGGTTATCCTTCTGGATGTGAAGCCGTTTGTGGACTTGCTTGACGGATAGATAGTCAAGCACACTGGGCTCCACAGGATGTCGCTAAGCGGTCATCATGAGTTGGAGTTGAGCTTTGGCAAAAGCCCAACGTCGCTGCGCGGTACGTCGCGAGATTCCCTGAATTTCGGCAACTTCCTCCATGGTCAAGCCGGCAAAGAAACGCATTTCAATCATGGCCGCTTCATCTGGATAATTCTTGGCGAGTGTGGCCATGCACTCATCAACCTGCAAGAGCAGTTGCCGGTGATTCTCGTCCATGTCAAAATTGAGTGTTACGAGATCGAGGTCGTATTTGATAGACGCATTTGCGGCCCTGCGACGATGTTTCTTGCGAGCCACATCCACCAATATGCAACGCATAGCTCGAGCAGCTGACCCCCAAAAATGAGACGTTGATTCCCACTCCTTGTTTTCGCCATTCGGCCCTGCCAACTTCAAGTAGACTTCGTGAACCAATTCCGTTGGGGTCAAAGTTTGGTTGGGAGTCTCTCGCGACAGCTTGGACTCGGCCAACTTTCGAAGTTCACGATAGAGCTTTGTCAAAAAGTCATTGGAGTGAGTCCGTTCTGGGCCTAAATCGGCACTCTTAGGCTGGTCGTTCATAAGCTCCTGCGTTGGTGAGATCGTTCTACCAACCCCAATATAGTCAAAGCACCGATTCGCATATGGAATTCGGGTGTTTTCGGTTCATTTTTGTTTGTCCAGTTTTTCTCGTTGCGATACTTCATTCCAAACAGTTGCGGCCTCGTGATCGTCAAGAGCCACGTAGATTTGGGCAATGAGCTGCGAAAAATTGCCTTCACGTTTCTTCGACAATGTGCCTTGAGTTTTAGATTCAGCATATCTCGATTCCGCCGTCTCTAGTGCAAGCCGCAAGAAATCTGTTGACTCGGCAGAAGGTTTGGCCTTAGCGTGGGCCAGCGCAGAACTCGCTGCTCTTTCGTAGAACATTTGCTTTGTGTCTTTCGGAACGGATGTGGATTTCACTGAAGCTCGCTCAATTGCCTCTTCGAACAGGGCGTGGGCTTCTTTAAAAAAGGCCTGATTCTGGAGTGCGACACCACAAGCGAACAGATAGCCTTGAGTTCTGTGTTCCAACTCTGCCGGCATTTTCGCTTTCCCCGATTGGATCAACGTCAATCATTCTTCGATGTTCCCCAAGCCTATCTGTGCGCCGGCGAGTTCGAGTTCCAAACGCCCCACATGATTGTCCGGTGCAAGGGGCAGGTTGGTTTCGATGAAGTCTACGGCTTCCTCGAATCGCCTTGCATCTCTCAACATGGTTGCATGAGTAGCAGCAGCCTTAAAACGTGTCGAATCATTTCCATATGATTCGTAAACATGACGAGTATGTTCACAAGCCAGATTCATCAACCGGAAAAACTCGTCAGGGTTCTGGACGTTTCTGGCGGCACTTCTTCGGTAACAGATAGCCAAAGCCATGCGCGCGTTCACAACGTCGCGGTTGCTCACATGTGGCTTGGCGAGAACTTCAATAAGACTATCTTGATCATCCGAGCAATCACACTCTCCTCCAGGAGGTACGCGATACTTTGTCCGCATGACAGACACGTATGCCTTGAGAGGTACATCCTCAAACCCTTCTGAGTTGATGACCTGCCAAGCCTCGTCGAGTTTAGCAATTGCTTCCTCTTGCCGTCCTTCCTTTGCGTAGGCGACACCGAGAATAGCCTTTGCATGCACGACACTCCGATTCGATTCGCCAAGTGCATTTGCCAAATTCTCGAGATTGGGTTCGAGTGCGGCAATGACTTCAGTGTGGTTGCCAAAATCAGTATTCGCGGTCGCCCAACTGTAATTCGCCCAAGCAATTTCATAATCTTTGGTGTTTCTCGCCAACGCGAGGTCGAATGACTGGCGAGCATACTTCATTGCCTCAGTCGAATCCGAATGTTTTAGGACTGCGTAAAGTTGCTGTAAGCAGGTTTCTTCGTGAGTATGGTGGGCGTATTTTTGCGCCAATTCCAGAGCTACTCGATAGTATTGGACGGCGCGGTCGTTCTGTGCATTGTCGCGTTCCAATCTTGCGAGAACATAGTTGGCCTCAATCCTGGCGTTAGAATACGCTTCGTTATTTGGCGCAATTGTTAATACTTCATCTGCCAAATCCCTAGCCATCTTCGTGTCGCCGGTAATCTGTACGGCGCGTGCAAGGAGTGCCTTCGCCCCAAGAGCTTCAGCCGTGCGTCCTTGGCCAAGTGACTCGTAGGTGCTGACTGCTTCCTCCAAGGGGCGTACGGAGGTTTTTCGATCGCCAAGCTTGTACAGGACTTCTCCGATTGCGAAATACATAACGGCCCTAGCGTGCGGTTGGTCGGGCAGGTCTTCCGCGATCGAGTCGATGCCGTGAGTCGCCATGTCGAGCACGGTCGCCTTTGCCCCCAAGCCGCCCGCCATCGGCGCTCCAGAAAGCATCAAAGATTGCAGATTGTTGAGGACAGCGCGATAGCTGGCTTCTGAACTCTTTGCAATCCTCGTTTGGTTCAGACTGAATAGAGTCGCTGCAATGAGCGTTAATGCGACGATGGATGCGGCGACGCTGGCTACCAGATTTCGTTTCAGAAAGCAGTAAGTAACATACCCAATCGTTGGTGGACGAGCCTCCACCGGCTCCTCAAGCAGCCAGCGTTGGAGGTCTCTTCCCAGATCAGCGACGGATTCATAACGTCGTGCTCGATCCTTTTCGATCGCCTTCATTACGATCCAGTCAAGGTCTCGTTTCAAGGATCGACACAGACGTTGCCGGGAAACACCGAACGAATTGGCGATCGATTCTCCAGTCGATGTTGCCACTTTTCGACTCGGGCGAGCCGGAGTCACTTCCTGTATCATTCGACGAATTTCATCAGTGCCCTTCGATCTCGCCGTTTCCTCATCAATTGGCGAGCAACCCGTCATTAATTCGTAAAGAATCACACCAAGGGAATAGACATCCGTTCGTACATCAATGTCGCGGCTCAGGCCCGCTTGCTCCGGGCTCATATACAGTGGCGTACCAATTACTTCGAATTGACGGGTGTCAATAATCGAGTTCACCTGACTTTCTTTCGTTGCCTTGGCGACTCCAAAATCAATGACCTTGGGAATCGGTTTGCCATCGCTTTCGCCGACCATAATGTTGGACGGTTTCAAGTCGCGGTGGATGATCCCTTTTTGGTGTGCGTGCTGGATCGCATGACACACCGATATGATGAGCGACACTCGTTGGCGAACCGATAGTTGCCGTTCTCGGCAGTGTTTTGTAATCGTCTGTCCCGACACCAACTCCATTACGAAGTAAGGATACCCGGAACCCGTCACTCCGGAGTCGATGAAACGGGCGATATGCGGATGGTCCATAAACGCCAGCGACTGGCGCTCAGTTTCAAATCGGGCGAGAACCTGGGCGCTATCCATGCCGGGTTTAATGATCTTCAACGCCAAGTTTCGTCCAAGCGAAGAAGGACTCTTTGCTGCGAAAACATGGCCAAAGCCGCCATCACCAATCTTGTCGAGCAGCTCATATTCGCCACAATGATC
>CAYYHV010000199.1:11226-13457 GCA_964471695.1 uncultured Pirellulaceae bacterium | reverse complement strand
AGAGCGCTTGAATGGCATTCAAGAGGTCGAGGGTTCGATTCCCTTCGGCTCCACTTTCACCTTAAAAAAAGCCGTCAACTTGGTTGGCGGCTTTCTTTGTTGGCTGACTTTGCCTTCCAGAGCTTATTCCATGCCGGGAATGTGGTAATCCATCGGATCGGGCGGTAATTCGCTCGAATCCGCGTCCACTTTTTCGGGTTCAACGTCCGCAGGCTGGTTCAACTCAAAATCGGCATGCGAAACTCCATAGGCGAGTTCTTCGAGCTCGAGTTCCGCAGACTGAAGCTGCACTTCGCCTGGCGAAGGCGGGATCGGGCTGTTTTTCTTCGCCTGCTCGACCGTTTCGATTTTTACCGGTCCCTGACTCCTGGCTACCCGTGCAGCCTCGGTCGTGACGCCGAGCGTTGACAGTAGTTGACGAGCTGGAGTTAGTGAAGGATCAAGCTCTAAGGCGCGTTTCAAGTGAACCATGGCTTCCATGTTTCTCTTACGACGGCTCAACAGGTAACCCATGTTAAATTCGCCGATCGCTTCACCATGAACTTTCTTGAGATTCGTCAGCGCCGCGACTGGGTCACCGGCTTCGATAAGCACCGTGGCCAGATTGTTACGGTATCGCTTGCTTGTTTCCTGCAGGTTTACCGCGGACTGAAGACACGTGATCGCGTTACCAAGATCGCCGCGACGAGCGTAACATAATCCCAAATCGTTTAATGCGACGGGATCATTGTCGTGAATTTTCAAAACCTGCTGGTAGGTATAAATCGCTCCGTCGAGATCACCCAGTCGGTGCTTCAAGCGTCCAAAACTGATTAAGGCACGCCAGTTACTTGGATCGGTTTCGAGAGCTCGATGGTATCGCTCAATCGCTTCTGCCACTTGCCCGTTTTTCTCGAACGCCATGGCTTCTTGCAATAGCGTATCGGATGCCATCCCTAGTTGCCCTTGCTCAGCCAGTGTCTGATTGATGGTCTCATTGGGTGGTTGCATGTAGGCATTTTTTGACAGATGTTGAGCCATTTGTGTGTGAGTCATCATCTGATTCGTGCCAGGAACGGTTTTGGCAGCGGGGCTGATTGGCGTCGGCGGCAGCACAGCCTGATTTGCCATTCGATTCAGAGCCGACTGCGGCTGCTGGACGTTGCGCTGGATGCCTGGCATACCAACTCGATTCATCGCCTGGCTGGTAATCTGCCTTTGATTCGCGATCACACTTTGAATGCGGTTCTGCTGAACCTGCGCGGCTCGTTGAGCTGCAGACATAGCCTGCTGTTGCTGTAGCATGGCTTGTTGCCGCATCGCAGCTTGACGTTGAGCCAACGCGGCTTGTTGCAAAGCCGTCGCTTGCTGGTGAATCATGGCCTGTTGCTGGCGAATGTACGCCTGTTGCTGCATGGCGAAATTCTGAATGGCCATTTGATTGTGAATCGCCGCCTGTTGCGGATTCATCTGCGCAGGTTGTGCGGCGCCGGCTTGTGCCATTGTTTGCCGCTGAACCATCGCTTGCTGTTGAGCGAGCGCTTGCTGCTGAGCCATCGCCTGTTGCTGGGCCATGGCTTGCTGCTGAATAATGTTTTGTAAGGCCTGGGGATTTGCCGGGGCTTGAGTCTGAGGTACGGCCGGTTGTTGGGCTGACACAATACTCGTCTGGGCAGCGATCGCTACGATGAGCAAGGCTCGCTTTGCAAACTTCGTTGTCACGGTAATTCTCCCATGGCTAGCAGGATTGCGAGGCGGTTAGGTAACCGCCTCGCATTCGTATACTTGCGATCAATTGGTAACGTTAGCCACCAGTGGTCGATTGAATATTATCAGGCAAGCGAGGCGTAGGAATCGTTTCCTGGCGTTTCTTGCCAATCGCGTTAATTTCATCAGCCGACCAACCTCGTGGTGGAATGGCGACTCGATGAATCTGCGGCAGGACTCCGTCGGTTGCGACGAGGGCTGCCGTTTGCTGAACCGAATCCAAGCGGACAGCAGTTTCTCTTTCGGAATTCGCCATTACGACAAACATGGTGCGGAAGGGTTGCGGATGCTGTGTCATTACTTGAGCAACCTTCAGCCGCCCCGCTTCGGTCAACTGCTGTGTTGCCTTGTCGAAATGGAAGTCCGTTAGCGTGCTTTGCTGACACCATCCGTTTTGGGCCATCAAGTCGAAAATTCGACAAGTCGCCAAACGATCGGTTCGTGTCCAAGGCTGTGGCCATACGTTGTTGCGGTGCCAATCAAGG
>CAYYHV010000199.1:7952-11216 GCA_964471695.1 uncultured Pirellulaceae bacterium | reverse complement strand
GTGCCAGCCAGCGTTGACGGTGGATCCCATAAGGGTCGACAACGCCAAGCCGCAGAGGAGGATATACCTTTGCGTCATGGTTCTTCTACTCCGGATTTGGTGGGTCATGCGGGGTGGACGTGTTGGTGTGATTGTTAGTGTCCATCGGAGGGTATCGGCATGTGTTTGTCGTTTCTGGGTCCAAATCACCGAGAGCCTCACAAATATCCCGGTTTGCCAAATTGCACCGGTGATAACAGCAAGTTTTGCTAGCAGAAGGTGCTTGAGAAGCGGGCAATCCCGCAGCTCGCTCAGCTTCAGTGAGCGCGCAAAAAGACACCGCATTCGATCTCGAACGCGGTGTCTTCTGAACGATTTGAGATGGAAGAGTCGACGAACGCTTATTGGCCGGCTCCGGACATCATTGGGAACATTTCTCGCACCATCGTGATAGCCGCAGGGCCAACAAGTACGACGAACACCCCAGGGAAGATGAACAGCACCAGCGGGAAGATCAATTGCACTGCCGTCTTCGCAGCTTTCTCTTCCGCGATCTGACGTCGTCGAGTACGCATCGAATCCGACTGAACTCGCAACGCCTGCCCGACGCTCGAACCAAACTTGTCCGCTTGAATCAGAATGGACGCCAAAGCTCGAAGGTCATCGACGCCCGTTCGGGAACCAAGTTCCTGCAGCACTTCGTTTCGCGTCTTACCCATCTGCAATTGGAAATTACAGATGGAAAACTCATCACACATGACTCGGTAAGTACCAGCCAATTCTTCCGAAACCTTACGCATAGCTTGATCCAAACCGAGACCAGCTTCGACGCAAACCACCATCAAGTCGAGGGTGTCAGGAAGGCTGAGGAAAATCTGTTCCTTACGCTTCTTTCCGATGAAGTGCACAATAATGTCCGGCAGGAAGAAACCAGCGATGGCGACCATACCGGCTCGCAACATGGACTGCTGCGTAAATCCGCTGACGACGAGCATCGTACCACCGCCCATGACCAAACCGACCACGAGCAGGAGAAACTTCAATCCCAAGAAGACGTTGGGAGCGGAATCACGTCGGAATCCAGCGTGAACCAATCGTTCCTTGAGCTTACTCTGTTCAGCTTCGTTTTTAGGCTGAAGTGGCTTGGCAAAGACTGGTGTAGCCTTTTCCAGCATGTCTGCGAGAGCCTCGGACGACGTTTCGGCGTTCTGGGCCTTTGCAGCTTTGGGGTCCTTGAGGATTTCCAGTCGTTCTTCGGCGTTGGACTGTTTGCTCGAAAACGTATCCATTACCCACCACGCGGCTGCGGCGAACGCGCCGAACAACGCGATGGGAAGTAGCGTCGTGAAGTCTAATGCGGCCAGGATCATGGGTATATTCTCACACTTTGATGTTGATGATTTTTCGAATGACGAGTGCCCCAATAATCTGCAGAACAACCGCTCCAGCGAGCATCTGTTGTCCCATGGGGTCGTTGAATAGCATCATGGTGTAGTCGTAGTTCAGCTTCAGCATGACCGCCAACAACAACGGCGGTAACGCCATGAGCACGATCCCCGACAACCGACCCTCACCTGTGAGTGCCTGAATCTGACCGAAAATCTGGTAGCGTTCGCGAATCAGTCGCCCGATCTTGTCGAGGATTTCCGCAAGGTCACCACCTGTTTGTCGTTGTAGTGCAATTGCCGTAGCAAAGAACTTCAAGTCAAGGTTGGGAATACGGTCCGTCATCGACCGCAAGGCATCTTCGAGTTTGACACCGAGATTCTGTTCATCAAACACTCGAGTAAACTCAGGACCAATCGGCTCAGCCATTTCGTCACCTACAAGCTGGAATCCAGCTTGAAGACTGTGACCGGCTCGCAGACCACGCCCCATCAATTCCAATGCTTCCGGAAGCTGCTTGCCGAATTTTCCCCAACGACTCTTTCGCTTGAACATCAACCACAGGAGTGGCAAGATGGCAAGCGGTATCGAAACGGCTGGGATGAGCAACCAACTCAATCCGGATACGACAACAATCGCTGCTCCTGCCGCGGCAAGTGCACCACACAGTCCCAAAATCTTGGGAACCGTCATGGGGACATCCGCTTGCTCGATCAGCAGTCGTACATTGAACAGCTTGGTAAAGTACTCTTCCAACTGGCCGGGAACGTCGTCCATGCCTGCCATCAACGACTCTTGAGCCTCAATCAACTTGCGATCGCGCGGTGATTTTTGACCGGCGAGGGCTTCCAGCCGATCTTCCAGTTGTTCATCTCCGCCGCCGCGAAGCATGATGGCAACGCCGGCGACTAGAGCCGCGACGCCAATTCCTGCAGCAATGGCGATAATCATGGGGAACATGTTACGTACATCCTCGGATGGTTAAAATTAGTCTTAGGTTAAGTTGCCCGAGTAAAGAATCTTCTAGTCAACGAGCATGACGCGTTGCTTGAACGCACTGGCTGGCAACCGAACGCCGGCGGACTCCAATCGGTCCATGAAGTTCGGTCGAACGCCAGTCGAAACGAATCGACCGCGAGCGTTGCCCTCTTCGTCGATACCGTCTTGCTCATACAGGTAAATGTCCTGCATAACGACTGTGTCTTGTTCCATACCGACGATCTCGGTAATGTGCGTCACACGACGCTTACCACCCTGAAGTCGGTTTGCCTGAATGATGACGTCGACGGCACTGGCGATCTGAGAACGCATCGCTTTGATAGGCAGCTCAAATCCGGCCATCATGATCAGCGTTTCCATACGTGCGATACCATCACGAGGCGTATTCGCGTGAATGGTGGTCATCGAACCTTCATGACCCGTGTTCATCGCTTGAAGCATGTCGAGCGTTTCTGGACCACGACACTCACCGATGATTACGCGTTCAGGACGCATACGAAGTGCATTACGAACCAGGTCAGTCGCGGAAACAGCTCCCTTGCCTTCAATATTGGCTGGGCGAGTCTCCAAGCGAACAACGTGTTCCTGCTGAAGCTGCAATTCTGCCGCATCCTCGATCGTAATGATACGATCGGTGCTGGGAATGAAGCTTGAAAGTGTATTGAGCAGCGTCGTTTTACCAGAACCGGTACCACCCGAAATAATCATGTTCAATCGAGCCTTGATGGCGCCTTCCAGCAACATCACCATCTCTGGCGTGAAGGCGCGGAAGTTCAACAAGTCTTCGAGTTTGAGTGGGTTGCTACCAAATCGACGAATCGACATAGCTGCACCGTCGAGTGCCAGCGGTGGAATGATCGCATTGACACGAGACCCGTCTTCCAGACGAGCATCAACCAT
>CAYYHV010000199.1:0-7942 GCA_964471695.1 uncultured Pirellulaceae bacterium | reverse complement strand
CGTTTCATCAACACGACGACCGACTTTGGACACAATACGGTCAATGATCTGCATGAGGTGTGCGGTGTCACGGAACTCCACATTGGTGCGTTCCATCTTTCCACGACGTTCGACGTAGATACTCTTTGGGCCGTTGATCAGAATATCGCAGACGTTGCTGTCTTTGAGCAGCAACTCGAGAGGTCCAAGTCCGAACGTTTCGTCCATGACTTCGTTGACCAACCGCTCTCGCTCGTTGCGATTCAGCAGTGTTTCCTCCGAGTCACAAAGGTGCTCAACAACCCGTCGAATCTCTCTTCGCAGGACGTCGCCTTCGAGTTCTCCGACTCGGTTTAAATCGAGTTTATCCACGAGCTTACCGTGGATTTTGCGTTTCAGGTCCTCGAATTCTTCTTGCTTGGTCTTCGATTCATTTCGCATTGGAGGGAGCGTTTTCATCACAATTCCTGTTTCAAATATCCGCTGGGTAGCGATGTGTCTGGCGTTATCGTTTGTTGCCCTGCCGATTGACGTGCTAATTCCTGCGTCAATCGCAAGGGAAGAATTTCACGTCCGAGGAAACATACCCTACGTATTGCGCACAAATTGCCACACACGTTCCAACTTTCCGACATGCGCATTGGGCACGCTTGCCGTAACCGTTAAGAGCGGTTCAATAAGAAGACCCATCCAGAATTCTGGATGGGTTATGCGAAATGTGCCGGTCAATTGACCGACACATTGGAGTTGGAATCAAAAGATTTTTGCAAACCGGAAAATCAGTTGGCCGATTCGGCCTCTTTGCCCGCTTTGGACGATGGCCAGAAGCTCAACCACTTCGACAACCCGCCTTGTTCCGCCATGGTCGAAATGTCAAGGTCCTCATTGACCGCCGCAGCCAATCCCAGTACTGATTGCGTAATGTTCGCTTTGGGAGCCTGTTTGATCAACGGCACACCATTGTTACGAACTTCACTCATGACTCGGTAGTCGTTCGGTATTTGCCAGAAGATTTCGCCGCCAATGGTTTCTTTGGCCTTCTTCAAACTGATCTGGCCAACATCCAAACCGACTCGATTGACGACGATGCGCGTCTTCTCCTTCAATCCTTCGTATTCGACAAACGACATCATCAATCGGACGACGTTGCGCAGACAGGGAAGGTCAAGTTGCGTAATCAGGAATACATGTTCTGATTCCTCCAGTGCCATCATGTCGATACGGCTGTAGCTTTTCGACAAGTCAATCAGCACGTGAGAGAAAGTCGCTTTGAGCAAACCGATGACTCGCTGCAGATCATCACTCGTAATCGTCTCCGCATCCTGCAATTGCACGGGTCGCGGCAATAGGTACAACCCCGACGAATGCTTGGTGAGCGATCGCTTCAACAAGGTGAAATCCAATCGAGAAACGTTCTGAGCCACATCGGCCAGCGTGTAATCTGGAATCGTATCCAGAAAAACGTCAGCGTCCCCCAAGGCCATATCCAAATCAATCAACGCGACTGAGTTGGCTGGGTCCATGGCGAGAGCACAACCGAGATTTACGGCGACGCTCGTCGAACCAACACCGCCACCGGAACCGGCAATCGAAATCACTCGGCAACCTTGCGACTTGCCATCACGGTTCGAGATAGACGTCTGGCCGATTCGCTCAAATGCAGCCACCAATTCATCGACGTTAATCGGAGCCGTCACAAACTCTTTCGCTCCAGCTCGCATCGCACTCAGAATCAGCGAACCATCTGTTGAACTGCTGACGGCAACAACCTGACAACCAGGGGCTGTTTGGCCAATCTGACCGATCAGCTCAAGTCCCTTTTTCTGATCCGTGTCGAGCGAGATAATGGCAATTTCAGGCTCGGTTTGGGATACAACGTCGGGGAAGAACTCATACTTGGAACACTCTGCTTCCAGCCATACCATGTCCATGCCTAACAGCAAAGACTTGATCTTGTCGCGACTGGAATCATCTGGATCCACAATCGCTAATCTGGATACCTTACTCATGGTCTTTTCCTGTTTTTGTCAAATTCCTGCGGGATGAATCGAAACTCACATCAGCAACCAGACTTAGAATTCAAGCTGGTCATATCCCGAAGGACCAAACATTTCGAGGTTTTGAGCCGGTGCTACCGTCTGGGCAGGTCCATCTGCCGGAGCCATTTCACCGTAGTTCCCGTACGACATGCCGGGTTCCATCGCTCCTGAATCAGCAGGAATCTGCTGGCCCTGCATGATCGTTTCAGCTCCCATAGCGGAAGTCGGTTGAACCTGTCCGCCCTGTGGGCCTGTGCAACGAGGCTCAGGACAGCATCGAGGGACTTCAAGGTAACCGCGGCCGTAGAAATCAATGTCGCTAGGAGTCGTAGTGCTGTCGCCAGGTCCAATGGGTGGAACCTGATGAGGATCAAGAGCCGATACCAATTCAGGTCGGACGAGAACCAACAATTCGATCTCGTTCTGGTTTTCCTGAACGCGGCGGAAGAGATTGCCAGCCCATGGCAGGTCAGCCAACCACGGGAAGCCACGGTTTTCCGATTCGACTTTGCTCTGAATCAAACCAGCCAACGCCAGCGTCTGACCGGCTCGCATTTCGACGGCGGTATCTACCCAACGTGTTCGCAAGCCTGGAATGGTTACACCGTTAATCTGAACAGCCTGTGAGTTATCAATCTCAGACACTTCAGGTCGAACCTCAAGTCGAATGTTTCCGTTACCCAGTACGATGGGCACAAAGTCGACTCGCGTTCCAAACTCCTTGAACTCAACCGCGTTTACACCAAGTGCCTGCGGAATAATGATGGGGAATTCACCACCTTCATTGAAGCTTGCAGGACGACCACTTACCGTCGTCAGGGTAGGTTCGGCGAGAATTTTCAAGAACTGATATTGTCGCAAGGCTTCGATGAAACCGAAGAACTGATTCGATCCGTCAATAATACCGAAGCGAAGGGTATCGTTACCAACACCAGCGACTCCGGTCGCTCCCGAAGCAGCGGCTGAGATCAGTCCGGCTGCACTCTGGATTACAAAGTCATCGCCCGTCAAGAGTCCCCAATCCGTCCCCAGAGCTCGAAGTTTGGTTCGTGAGACTTCCATGACGCGAACATGAAGAGCAACTTGCTGAACACCACCAACCGAAATATTGTTGATGACTTGCGGATAGTAGTCTTCGGCAATTCGAACGATACGTCCGACGACCTCGGGGCGATCAACATATCCAGTCAGCACAACGCTGCTTGCCAGAGGGCGAACACGAATGGCTGCTTTGGGAAACTCAGACTGCAGGACCAGTTCCAATTGTCGAGCGTCGGCAAATACCACAACGTCAACAGTTCGAACTTCCCCGTCTTTTTCCCAAAGGTTGACTTGGGTGACACCGGGTCGAAGAGCCGAAACCTGCACTTTCGTTGGTGCCAGCGGGACGACTCGGAGCACATCCTGATTATTGACCAGGACTCGAGGAATCTCTTTGTCGAGCGTCAGAATACGGCTTGTATTCACGACCATCTCAAGACGCTGAGACGGTGCACCGACGTGGAAGTCCACGGTCCCCTTGGGGTCCGTCGTTTGACCATTTGCCGTGGTGGCTGTGACGAATGTCAGAGCCAATCCAACCAAGGCGACGAGCCACCGTGCTCGTGCCGTATTCTGAAAGTTCGCGTACATCCTTGTACTTCCTTCTTGGTTTTCGGGCATCAGCCCGTAATAAAGATGAGTTATCCTGGGTCGTAGCGTAGGACGCTTAGAATTCAATACCAAGATTCAGGTTTCGAGAACCTGATCCGCTGCTGCCTTCGAGAGCATCTCCCGACAAGCCACCAAAATCACCGTTTCCATCCATTCCATCTTCACCGAATTCACCGGCTCCGAAGGGTGGGATGCCTTCTTTCTTCTCCTCACTACTGTTGCCCTTGGAAAATCCATTGTTCTCAACAACTTCCGTTGGAAGGGACTCGTTGTCCTTCCAACTGAATTTGCGAACCGCACCGGTACCGTCCAGAACCTCCATTCGGAAGGATTCTTCCAAATCCACAACAGCCGTCTTAACTGGCTTGGGTGGTGCTGGTTCGGCTGCAAGATTGTTAACCGTTCCGCTGGCTCCTGAATCATCACGACTTCTCAGAGTCAGTCGCAAACGCCCCTGCTCCGCATAGAACATCAGCGTGCTTGCATCTCGTGGAGTCACTTGAACCGAGACCGTCTTGGCTTGGATGGATGATCCACCATCGTCTTGCATTTCGGTTTGATCGTTGAGTGCGAAAACTTCGATCCCAGATAGAATTGTTGAAGCCTTAGGACCTTTACCGCGGCTTCCGCGGATGAAGGCAAGGATGTCAACGTAATCGCCTGGTTGAAGCAGGTGCGAAACGGCTGTGTCCATTGACACGCGAATCGACATTACGCGATGCCCGGGTTTGATGCGGTCAGATGGAGTTTGCAGATCATTTTTGGGAGCTAGCTTTGCGCCCAAAATTGGCTCGCCAGCGAAAATCCTCTGACGTGCTGCCATTTCTTCCATCTGCTCAACAGTCGTTACCGCTCCGGGTGGAATTCGGTCGACGGGCCATTCTTCGAGTTTGACACGCTGTGCGTTCAACTCCTCTTTGATGTTGATGTCGATCGAGGCCACATAGATCGGGCTGGTCTGGACTGCTTCCGCACCGCCGTCACCATTTCTCTCAACTACCTGGCTGATACCGATGGAGGCGATGAGACCGCAGCCGAGTGCGATCAGGATCAGGATCATGGATTTTGGACGCATTGCGTAATTCCTTGGGGAAACACAGGTTCCTGGTTCGGGTCCGTGAGTCGTGAACGTGATGTGTAAGTTGACTGTGTTATTATTCGTGAGGCAGCGTTGCAGTCCGTATCGCAACGCTACCCACTAGTGATATAGGTCGCAGTTTCACGCGTGCTTCAACGTAGGGCAATTTTGTGGTCGGGATGCCCGGGAGCATATCCGTTGAGACCGCACTCATACCGTCGTTTGGTTATTTCGGCGCAATCAGTACAAGCACTGCACTTCGTACAACCACGGCCAACGTCCTTGCGATACAGGCATGAACGACGCAATCGTCAAAGTTCCACATTCTTGCAAAAACCGCGGAAATACCTCATTTACAGCCCGGCTCGTCTCCCTACCCGCGCAAAAAAGCAGTCCTGTCGCAACGTGGCGAAACAGGACTGCCTGTGAATTGGGGCACAATTCAGCCGTGCTTTTCGCATGACTGACTTACCGAATGATCACAGGAGCAAGCCTTCCCAGGCAAAGTAAAGGATCGAGCCAATGGCAATGGGAATGCCGTAGGGCAAGAGCATCATGGATGGCTTTCGAGCTGCTGCTATCTCCGACAACTTGTTGGGGTCTTTGATGGTCATGATCTCTTGAGCAATCGCGACAAACTGACTCGCGTGCTTTTGAAACGCCTTGTTGTAAAGGACCATTCCCACAGCAAGGACCGCTCCAATAATTGCCGTGAAAGCGAAAGCCCAAAGCGTATGCGTTGCGTGCATCCACGCCCCAACACCAGCCATCAGCTTTACGTCGCCTGCTCCCATGCCACCGATGGCATAGGCTGGCAAGAGGACGGCAAGGCCGGCAACGGTGCCCAACAGGCTCCAACCAAGACCTTCCCAGCCGAACGCGATTCCGCTGTAGATCCAACCGCTTATGACCATTGGAAACGTGATCCAATTCGGTACCTTCAACTTGATACCGTCAATTACAGCGGCCACGATCAACGCAATGGTGACGAACCAGACCGGCCAGTTCTCCGCTAGTGAATTAAAGATGTTCATTTTCTCATCCCTCGTGTTTTTTATAGCCCCGACGTTTGCTCCGGGCGTTCTTTAGAATCGCATCGTGAACATGTAGCTCAAAATGGCGACAATGGCCGTCGAAACGAAGCAGATCAGCTCAACGCAACCTGCCATCATTTCCGTGGGTACGGCTGGATACATGATTGAAACCCGTAACTTGTGTTGCTTTGTTTGTTAAATCAGCGCGTCAAAATGACCCCCCGGCGCCAAACGGCGCCGAGGGGCATTGATTTGCAATCATCAGCCAAGTGGCAGATGTGCATTCTCAACCATCAGCCTTAGCTGGCGGTCGAAAGCGTGCTGGCTACGTTCGAGAAAACGCTGTTAGCCTGTGTACCAACGTTCGTGATCGTCGTTAGGCAAACGATGATGATCAGAGCAAGCATAACTGCGTACTCAACTGCTGTTGGTCCGTCTTCCGAAGCCAAGAAATTCTGGATCTTCTTTACAAAGTTCTTCATGGGATTCCTCCAGGAGCAGCCTATTGGCTGCAATGCTTAATGTTGTTCAGCAAGTCGATCATCTCGGTGACGAGCACCAATCTGGCCTGCAAGGTTACGAAGTGCTGAATTGAAATAAGGTTTCTTCCCATCACTTTGTCTCTGTTATCAGCAATGCTGAATATCCTTCGACAACCTGGCTGCCCCAACATGGGACCCTCGGCTTTGCGTATTACACCTCTCGATGCAACTTGCCTTTTCGTGGATGGAAAGCCGCTGGCGAATTACTCCGCCATCACTTGAAACCTAGGTCACAATTGGGAGGTGTCAAATTAGTTGTGTTAGGAAAGATTGAATTCATGGGTGGATCGCATCGTTACCGGTGTTTTTCACTTTTCGAACAAATGCAGGACCTACAAGAAGAAGGGTGCAGGTTGTAGGGGATGTGACAATCAAGACCTGATAATGTCGCTCACATACCAAATCCACAAGCCTGAAGTTGCAATCGGAGAACCAATGACTTCTTTCGAATGGCACTTCGACCCTATAATCCGACCTCAGCATTTCGCACCGCAATCGGAGAATCGAATCATGCTCAACACGCACCGGAATCCAGCAATTTCAGTACTGTTCACACTGTTGGTTTCCTCTCTCTTCGCTCTTCCCTGCTCGGCTCAACCCTCACGCCCGAACTTACTACGCGGGGAACGCGACCGTGTCGTCTTCCTGGGCGATTCAAACACCTACGCAGGAAAGTTCATCAGCAACATCGAAGCCCATCTCTTGCAGTATCCCAATGTTCGATATGAACTTCTGAATCTGGGATTGAGCAGCGAAACGGCAGCAGGACTGTCAGAACCAGACCACCCCTTTCCACGGCCTTGCGTTCTCGATCGACTGGATATGGCGCTGGTCAAATCCCATCCCGACATTGTTGTCGCCTGTTATGGTATGAACGATGGAATCTACGCACCTTTCGATCAAGCACGATTTTCCGCATTTAAGAATGGAATGCGAAAGATCGTCGATGCCTCGAAAGCAGTCGGTGCAAAGATCGTTCTCATGACTCCACCACCGTTTGACCCATTTCCGTTGAAGGGCACGGAAAAACTTCGCTCGTTGGATGCGAAACAATTTGCGTGGTTTGCCCCTTACGAGAAGTACGACAGCGACGTGCTTGCCAAATATTCTGAATGGGTCGGGCAACAGTCGGATGTCGATCGAATCATTGATCTCCATCAGGCACTTTCCGCATATATCCAAAACCGACGAGCTTCCGACGCAAGTTTCGCACTAGCCAAGGACGGCGTTCACTTTGGAGACGCTATCCACGAATTTGTTGCCGGAGAAGTGATCAAGGGACTGGGACTTCCTCTTTTCAGCAAGCCCTCAAAGAGACTGCTGGACATTTGCCACCAACGTCAGTGCTTGCTCCGCGACGCCTGGTTGTCAGAAATTGGACACAAGCGACCAGGAGTCAAAGCCGGATTGCCCGTGTTGGAAGCCGAAAAGAAAGCGGAGCAGTTACGCTTCCAAGCCCAGGAATTGGTAAAATAAGCGCGGCACGGAGAACCCAACATGCAGCGAGTCGTGCTGCACACTTCTGACGAGGAAGGACGTTAAGCCCCCGGAATGCTGTGGGCAAGTGCCGCCGAGTGGAGTCGAACCACCACGCCCTTGCGGGCACATGAACCTGAA
>CAYYHV010000198.1:5944-13459 GCA_964471695.1 uncultured Pirellulaceae bacterium | reverse complement strand
AGTATACCCTGGCTGACGGGGCGACCATTGACTCGTTCGTATCGACCGCTTCCAACGTGACGCTGGGAACACAACAAACGGTTGTCGCCGGCACGACTTTCAGTCAAACACTCGCCTTGGCGACTGACTTTTCCCTCGTCTTTGACGCTGATGGAGCCGCGGACAGTCTTACCCCAGATATCGATACGGCAAGTGCCGTCATCATACAAGGCTTGAACAACCTCTCAACCATCGCCACCGCAGCCGTGGTTGCTGGCCATGGCACCACGACTGCCCCATGGTTGGTTGAGTATACGAGTTCCGGAACTAGCCTGCCTGGCGGAGCGGTCCTGTCATCTACTGATTCCAACGTGGTGATCAACCAGCGACAACAGGCACGCCAGACATTGACCCAGTCTCTCTTCCTCACGACACCGGGCGCTTTCGAAGTCGCATTTGGTGATGACATGGTGACTGCGGAAACCGCCGAAGAACTTCAGTTCCGACTTCAACGAGTCGGAACGATCGACAGCGTCGCCGAAATCATCGGCAGTGGAACATCGGGCGATCCATGGATCGTCACGTACACCTCCGCCGACTTTACGACGGCTCCCGCCAGCGGTA
This sequence comes from uncultured Pirellulaceae bacterium, assembly GCA_964471695.1. GTDB lineage: Bacteria > Planctomycetota > Planctomycetia > Pirellulales > Pirellulaceae > CAYYHV01. The sequence continues at coordinate 12,856 of CAYYHV010000198.1, read as the reverse complement.
TCACCACCACGGACTCGAACGTCCAACTCGGATCAGCAACACTCGTCAGCACGACCTATCGCCAATCCGTGGCTCTCGAAGGCGCTTTCGACTTGAAGTTGACAGGCGACCCGACCGAACTGGAAATTAGCACGGACAAAGCCGACTTGTCCGGAGTATCCGAGGCGATCGCGCGGCTACAGTCGCAATCTGCGTCGCTCAGCGAATCATCAACCGACGCCGAGATTGCCTTCACTTTGCTCGACGCGTCCGCAACCGGCGACTATGAACTGCTCAAGACAGATCGAGACATCCTTGCCCAATACGATGCCAATAAAACGATTGATCTTGAGTACGCCGGGTCGATTCTCGACTTGCGATTGGGAATCGAGAAAGCCGTACTTGGCGATTATGACGTCGAATTCAATCTCGAAGATATCCCGGGGATTGGCGAATTCCTGTCAGATGGCGACGTTGTCGCGCTGGAACTTGAAACGTCAGGAGTCGTCCACGTTGATGCCGACTTTGACCTCGACCTGGCGTTTACTTACGACCTCAGCAACCTTTCGGACCCCACGATGCGGATTGCTGATGAAAGTCAGATCACTTTTGAGCGGCTCAACATTGAAACGCTGACTCCCGTCGATGCTCGCGGAGCGCTGCTTCTCGGCGGCGTCAAAGTCCTCGAACTGGCCATCGACGATGCGACCGCCGATATCGACCTCACGGGGACGATCTCCCTTGTTGAAACCGGCGGTGCAGGGCACTTAATTTCCGATCTTGCCGGCGGCAACAATCTATGGAATGTTGATCTGGTCGGCGACGTGTTCGTCGACATGCCGTTGTACTTCCCCACAGCCTCCAACCCATTGGGCGGTACGACGCAGGATCTGAACAACGACGGCGTTGCCGACCACAGCCTTCACGCCGAAGGCGAGTTCCGCGGTCCCAACGATTTTGACTTTACCTTCACCGTTCCTGAGCTGTTCTCATTCCAAGGCATTTATGACCTTCTAAAGAACCCAAAGAACATGCTGATCGGCATGTCCGGATTCTTTTCCGGGGTCAACGACATCGCCAGCTCGCTCAGTGGAGCCTACATTTCACTGATTGGAAATCAGCCGTTTGTTGATCTTCAGAACAGCCTGAATTCAATGGAGACAGCGGTCCTCGGCGAGAAATCGGACGCAGATTTCCAACATTTCGTGGGTGGTGTTCTCGATTTTTCCCATGACGTCAGCTACAGCAATACGTCGGGTAGCGCGAACCTTGGCGTCTGGTTGCAGGATCAAATCACGGAGGGTGACGAAGACATCTTCGACGATATCCTCGAGGAGATTCGCAACGCTTTGTGGAACGGTCTCAAGGATTTCGACAGCGACCTCTTCTCGTTCCTCGTCCCAGTCTACGACGATGCAGGCGAAGTCACCTTCGACGGCAACGGAAAAATCCAGACCATGAAGCCAACGTCTGCGGAAGACGTGCAACTCACGATCAGCGACGAAGGTGAACTCAGTTTCAACTTGATGTTCGGCGGCTTATTGATTGGCGAATTGCTGGCCGAAGACCGAACACTGACGGAGGAGCTGTGGCTGGAAGACGGCACCAACTTGCCCGCAGGAACCGTGTTACCCGCCGGCACGCGATTGCCTTCCCAAGTCCCCATCGACTTTAGCGTCGGTATTCCAGGCATCAACCTCGATGTTGACGCCAACCTCAATGCCAAGATCGACTACTTGATGGGGCTCGGGCTGGGGCTGTCTGCGACCTCCGGCATCTACCTGGACACTAGCGGCATCAATGAATCGGGTGAAGAAATCTCGCTCGACGTCCACGCGGGATTGACGCCGGGTTCCAGCGCCGAAGGCACGCTTGGTTTCCTCAAAATGGACTTTGTTGATGTCAACGAAGTCGGCGGAAGTAGCATCCACGGCCACCTTGGCCTTGATTTGGTTGACGCGGATGTCGACGGCCGCTGGACAATCGGCGAATCCATCGACATTACTTTACTCGCCAACGCCGAAGTGGACGTCGACATCGCTGCCCAGGTCTCAACGACCTTTGGCGATGCTCTCCCCGCCATCTCCACGATTGTTCACTATGATCAGCTGCTTGGCGAAGCCACGCTATCAACCAATGGTGGTTTGGAATTCGACACCGGCAGCCCCGAAGTCTGGCTCGAGGACGTCACGCTGGATGCCGGCACGATTCTCGGCAGCTTCCTCGGCGACTCGCTTTCCACCATCAAGGAAATTATCGAGCCGATGCGACCGGTGCTCGATCTCCTCACCTTCGAAGTCGACCTTGGCATCGCGAAAGTCCAGTTGATCGACATGGCGTACCTGCGGCTGCCAGCCAAAACGGTTGACACCGCAAAGAAGGTTATCCAAGTCTTCAAGTCTACCCTTGAGTTTATTGACAGCATTGAGTCAATTGGTGGAGTCATCAATTTCGGCGACTTCTACCTGACGGAGAGTTTTGTCGAAGAACCGGACTCGCAGGTGACACCAGCGGACACGATGACGCAGACGGGCGGTTCACGAACCGCACCTTCCGGCGGAGATGCCAATACGAAGAAGGCAGCCAAAGGACCAAACCAAAAGGGCTTGAGCTCCAGCAGTGGAGAGAGCCGCTTTCGTTTGCCGATCGTCGAAGACCCATCAACGGCCCTTGGATTGCTGACGGGTAAAGTCGTCGATCTCTTCTGGTACGACCTCCCCGATCTCGACCTCGAGTTTACCTACCGCAAATCCTTCCCGGTCTTTCCAGGATTGAACGCCGGCATCATCGGTAGTGTGGGCGCCGAAACCAACTTTGATTTCGGCTTTGATACGCGAGGTTTCATCGAGTTCCAGGAAACGGATTACGATCCGTCACAGGTCTGGCGAATCATGAATGGCTTCTTCCTTGATGATCATGGACTGGAAAATACCGCCAGTGATCTCGATGAAGTCGTCCTGACAGCGTTATTGGGTGCCTCTGCATCACTGGGTGTCGGGGGATTGGTTGAAGCGGGCGTGTTGGGCGGCATCGAAGCCGTCATTGGATTTGACCTTAACGACAAACTCAGCGAGTTCAACAACGGCAGCCCGATTGGTGACGGCAAACTCTACGGCGGCGAATTGGCTGATCGTATCAGTCAGGGACCACAATGTTTGTTTGATGTGCACGGTCAACTGACCGTGTTCCTCGAAGCCTTCTTGTGGATTGGCATCGACATCGGATTCTCCGAGATCACCATTTTCGAGGCGCGTGAGCGATTCGTTAATGAACTGATTGCCGAATTCTCCTGGGAATGCGTCCAAGCCGCCCCGCAATTCGTTGCCACGCGCACTGGCGACACGATCGATCTGGAATACACGGGTAGCAATAATGATGGGCAGCACATCTACACGGTGGCTTTGCTCGATGAAGCTGACAAGTCCGAAGATGTCTGGACGATCGAAACCCTCTTCCGAGGCGGGTACATCGACTTTGAGTTCTACACATCCACCGAATTGAACACGCTCGTTACAAGACTCGACAATCTCTCCCAGACGGAAGAAGAGTTGATCGTCGTCAGCACTGGCCAACGCGTCAACGTCTTTGGAGCCGATGGCGTCAAGCATTTGACGACCAGCGGCACCGGCCAAAACGACTTTTATACGATCAACAAGCTTGATGGTCTGCTTGAAACCATCACGCTAAATACGGGCGACGGCGATGACATGATCGTCATCAATCCGTCAGGCAAGAATACCGACGAAGAAACAGACATTACGATCAACACGGCTGATGGAAAAGACATCGTCACCGTGAACGGCGCCGGCGATGACGACACGGTCGGCAGTATCGTCGTCGACACGGGCAACCACGATGATCGCGTCATCGTCCACTCATCCGTCGAAGCCACCATCGTGGCTCGTACCGGCGATGGCAATGACAGCGTGAACATCGACGGTGAAGACGGCGGCTATAATGGTCTGGCTGTCTTCGGCGGCAACGGTATCGACACCGTTCTGGGCGGCAACAAGTCGGATTTCGTCTGGGGCGATGACGACCTCGACCTAGGTCAAGTAAACGGCTTCATCACAAGCTTCGAGGCTCAACTTTCCATTAATGGAACCGATGGCCACAGTCTTACCGGTATCCTTGCACAAACCGACGACCTCGGTGGCATGGATCAGATCGTTACGTACCATGGCAACGACTTCGTCGACGGCGGCAACGAAACCGTCGCGCTAATTGGCACCGGCGACGCTCAGGTCCTGAGCGTCTTTTACAATGCCGACGGCACACCGCTGCCGGCTGCTGACTACAAGGCGGATGGAACGCTAAACGAATCGGGACTGATCAAGCTCGGCGCGGAACTGGCGATCGTACAAGTGCGCCACGGCGACTTGATCAGCACCGGCGACGGCGCTGATGAAATCCACGCCGGCAAGGGCTATGACCTGATCAATGCCGGACAGCATGAGAATCTTGTGTATGCAGAAGAAGGCGACGATACCATCGACGCCACGTTGAGCACCGGAGAATTCTACGCGGGTGACGGAAATGACACCATCGATTGGATCTATGAACCCAACAGCAATATGACTGTAGAAGGCGGGGCAGGCGACGATATTCTTTCCGCCATCCTTGCTGATTCCGACTCGGGCGACAACGATCAAACCGTCCACATCTTCGACAACGGAACCGAGGCGGTTCTGCAGGTCACCTCGTCCACGAGCGTCGATTCGATCATGTTGACGAGTGTCGAAGCCATCTCGTTATCAATGAAAAACGGTGGTGACTCGCTCACGATCGACGATGTTATTGGCACCGACTTGCAATCCATCGACGTCGATGCCGGTTCATCTACCCAAACCATCTGGCTGGCCGATCGTGAAGATTCAAACAACTACTTCGCTTCTCGAGCCGACAACCGTCTTCAGTTCTTGCCCATCATCCCAGACGGGGCAACCAATGCTACCCTTACCTATAGCCTGCCGAATGCCGACGACCCTGGAACGTTCGTCGTCAAAACCGCGACGGTCGATTCGTACGATGCCATTGGCATCGGCACGGCGATCGCCAACATTGCAGCACTCCCCAGCGCATCCGATTCGGAAATCGCCGTCGCTGCACAGAGCTATGCCAATGGACTGTCCGAAGCCCTGCATCTTGGCGAATTACGTTTCGTCGTTGATGTCTCCGATCTGGAAATCGACCTGAATGGTAACTACGGACTCCTCAAAGCCACGTACACGGACGCGGCCGGCATCCAGGAAGAGTACTCCGTCACCGCGATTTCTACGAGTGGATTGAATGCTCGCCAAGCCGAGTACTTCTACCGAGCCAGTCTGTCGGTTGGTAACTACGACTTCAATCCTGACGGTACTCCCGTACTCGTCAACAACTTTGTGTCCGCCACACCGGTCCCAGGCACAGCCGAGTTTGATGAATCCGATGGCACACAGACGATCCAACTCCCCAGCGGATTGGATCGAGTCACACTTTACCCGTCCTACGACGCCAGCGACCCACTGGGTAACAATGGGTTTATTAATGATCCCACGTCGGCATTCTACAACGCCGTCGAAATTTACTCTTGGATGACAGCAAGTGACGTCCAAAACGCTCTGGCTGAACGTGGTTTCAATGCGACAGTCACCGACAACATTGATGGTGGTTGGGACTTCGCGCCATCGACTTACCGCTTCGCTTACGTTTACGCAACTCAGTCTTACGAAGGAACTCTCTCCCGCGAACCGGACACTCGAATCCTCGACAAATTCTATCAAGTCGGTGAGTTTACCACCGGCGAAGTCGAATATCTCACGGACGAAGCCGGCGAGCCTTTGATCACCGTCGAATCGCTCCTGCTCTCCGGTTCCTTGCCTTGGCAAGACTGGATGATTGGAGCCAGCTTGAACTTCGAGGAATCGTCGGTCGAACTCGACGAGGTCGGCGAGTTGGTGCGGGAAGGGCAGGCCATTGCCACCTTTGACACGTTCGAAACCGACTATGCGGCAGCCACCGTTGAACTCCGCGAGCTGATCAGAACGCTGACCGGCATCGAAACGATCTCGCTGACACTTAACGACCCAACCATCACACTTGCCGATCCAACGGACCCCGATACCGTCGATACGCTGGACTTACCGACCTGGACGATCGAAAACCAGGTGCCATTGGAAACCACGGTAACGTATACGCTGGACGCCGGTGATATGGCGAGCGGAAACCTGTTCTACAACGGACAATTCCGAACCGTTGATCTGGTGGGTGACGACACCACCGACGGAACCAACGTTGCCGAAGCTGTCCAATCGCTGACGGGACAGCCAACGACTGCCACGAGTGATGGGACAACTTGGCGGATCGCAGTCTCTGGTGGACTCGATTCGGCGCTGCAGTTCACCAACAGCGATCAGACGCCGACGCCGATCATGGTCGGATCGACGGCAATGTATAACGGCGAGGCTGCGGCCGAGTTCGAAGGCGTCGAATACTCAGTCCGGCTTGAGAAAGGCGATAGCACGATCAAGCTCTACGGCGACGCCACAACCACCATTGCCATAACGGATGGTTCTACCGCCAGCGAAATCGAAACGGCAATTCGTAACGTCGCGGGGAATGGCAGCGCGGCGAACAACTTGGCGGTTAGTGGGGCGAACAACGATCAAACCACCGTCACCGATACCGGCGAAGCCTGGCAAATTAACATTTCGGTTCCCTTGAACGACTTGGTCGTTGAAGTCTACACTCAGCTCGAATCGCCTCTCGCTGTGAACGTAGCCTGGCAAGAATATCAGATTATCAGCGAGCACTTTATCAGTGACGATGACGAATCTGCGCTAGAAGAAGAACCGACCAGAATTCTCCTGCCTCAGCTGATTGACCCAGAAAACCTGACTCTCACCGAGGATGCCGACTCGACCAACCAGTCGCTCTTTGCCGGCGATGCGC
>CAYYHV010000198.1:0-5934 GCA_964471695.1 uncultured Pirellulaceae bacterium | reverse complement strand
GGCGTTGACGCGAGCACGGTGACTGTCGAAGAACTCGAAGACAATTGGCTGGTCAGCCTCATGACTGCCGCGCCCGCAATGACCTTGACTTGGTCACAGGCCAACGGGCTGAATGCCACGCAAGAGCTGGGTTCGCCCATCAAAGAATACTTGCAGCAATCCGTAAGTATCCCCAAGCAGTTCGACACTTTCTTACTCACTTACGGCGACGGAAGCACAATCACTGTCAGCGATACCGAACTGCTTGACGGCACTGCGTTCGATACCGCCAGCGGACTGAGCACCACGGTCACCGAAGTCGTTGACGACGACACCGGCACTGACGTGGCCTATGTCGAACTTACGATTGTCCTTCCAACCGGCGAAACCAGCTACAACCAATTTGTCCTGACGCCCGTTTTTGAGACCACTCCGCAGGATATTGCGACCGCGGCTTCGTTTGAGAATATCCTGCTTCAGAAAACGATCGAGAGGTTAACGCCATCCGGCGAATTTGTCGTCGAGATGGACGAAGGCGTGACGGCCATCTTTGGAATTGATGAAGAAACCGATTCCGTCGGCGAGTCCCTATCGGCCTTCCACACCATCGAACGTGAGTTACCGCGCCAAATCCTCAAAGACGTTTGGGAACTGAACGAAGACAATATCCTTGAGAAAACCGGCAAACAGGATTGGTTCCTCGACCCGCAAAAGATCAACGATACTCGAGTCGATTCCATCACCATCAATGGCTCGGAGAGCATTAACGACGAGTTCATTGTTGGCAACGAAATCCTGAACCGAGATACCGACGAAGAAGAGATCAGCTTCGATGTCCTCCAAGTCACGCATACGCACGAAGGTGTCGACGACGACAGCGTCACAATCACCTTTCGCAGCTTGACTCTAGACTATGTGCCGGACGAGACGAATCCGACAGCAACCGTCAATGACACCGTCACCATCGACGGCAAGAGTGGCGACGACACGATTCTCGCGGGAGTCGTGCCCAACCTTCCCGAACGAGTGGATGCGAAGGATGTCGTGCTGGGACGAGTCGTCAATGAGCTACATCTTGTCGGTGGAGACGACAACGACACCCTGGTCGGCAGCAAATACACCGACCGAATCGAAATGGGTGACGGCGAGAATCGAGTCACCGGCGGCGAAGGCGAAGACTTGTTCATCGGCGATCCGTTCAGCCCAGCCATCGACACGCTGATCGAGTCTTTCGGAACTTCGGACAGCACCTTCGTCCTGAACGATACCAGCCTACGCATTACCTACGAACAACTTACGACCATCTCCCACGAAGACGGTACCGTCGAAACTGTTCGCCAGAACATCACCGACGAGGAAGATTCGACGTCCGGAATCGAATTGTTCGAAAGTTTCTACATCTACGGCGGTGCTTTCAACGACAATTTCAGCGTTGACGACTTCACCAAAGATGCAGTCCTCGACGGTACCGAGGGTGGCGATACCTACACCATCACGATGAGCGGCGACTTAACCGCTTCGGGTGCGTCACGGACTCGCATCGTTGACAGCGGACAGCTCACGACAGATACCGACATCGTCATTCTGCAAGGCAGTGAAGTCGACGACACCATTCAGTTGGACGTCGAAGCCTCCACCACCGACTACGAATTGGATTTACCAGGTAACACGGCGACTCTACGATACGCTGGCCACGACATTCCGATTGACATTTCCACTTCGACGACGGACCAACAAATTCGAAACCATATCGAATCGCAGTTGGAATCGTTGGTCGAGATTAACGATGCCACCGTCAGCGGACTGGGTACCGATCTCAGTCCCTATCGCATCAGCCTCGTTGACGTTCCCGATGACTCGCTGATGCTAACGGCAGTCACCGACGCTACGGTCACCTCGATCACGACAGCCTTTGTCCAACGGCTGAATGACGGAGTCGCCGACGCCTTGCTCGCGGGTGCTCCCGACGTCGACGCCATGTTCGAACAAGCCGTCAATACGCAGCAGATGTTCCATCGCGTATCAGGTGAAGCGACCCACAATGAATCGTTCACGATCACCTACAACGAGCAATCGACAACTTTCACTTACAATTCGGCATTGTCATCGTATACAGATCAACTGTTAAGCAGCATTCAAACGTTCGACAGCGGCGCAACGATCAGCGGTGCAGGTACGGAGCAATCTCCGTGGCTGGTAACCTTGGACCAAGCCGAACTGGATTATCAGGAAAACTACTTCCTGTTGGAGCTTTCCAACGGCGTCTCTTCCTCGTTCACACCACCAGCCGATTTGGCTGATGCAGCCGCAGCAACACGTGCTTCAGCCGACTTGGGCGCTTCCCTCAATTTCCAACGCGTCTACTACAACTACACCGCCGAACAGGTTTCCATTCACGGCCGCGGCGGCGACGACACCTTCATTTCCGATGATACCGCAGCTTCCGTAAGGGTGTTCGGCGATCAAGGCAACGACAACTTCCTGATCGGTCGCGTGCTGAAAACGGAAACCGTCACCGTCGATGGCAGAGACATCCAGGTTATCGACAACGACGATACCGACGGCGACGGAGAAGGCGATGGTATCACGGCTGGCGTTCGCTACAACAGCTACTTCTATGGTGGCAACGGCGACGACTATTACGAAGTCAATCACAACATTGGAACGCTCCAACTTTACGGAGAAGCCGGCGACGATACCTTCTTCCTCAAAGCGCACCAAGTCGTCGTGCCGACGCCTGAAGGTGATGATACCGACGAAATTGCCGGTGGAACGATCATCACAGGTGCCGGCGATGATCAGGGGATCATCGACAACACGGATGAAGACGTACTACTCGACTACATCGAAAACAACCGAGTCGAAATCTTCGGCGGTGCCGGATTCGACACGATTGTGATCGCAGGAACTGCGACGGACGACAAATTCTACATTTACACGGACAACGACGGGCAGCAATATCTCTTCGGGGCCGGTATCAAGCTGGAGAACATTGACAGCATTGAACGGTTGGCATTGGTCACAGGAGCCGGCGACGACGACGTCTGGCTCTATGGACTGGATGAAGGACTCAGCCTACTCTTGAACCTTGGCTCGGGCACCGACGAAGTCCACCTCGGGGGCGGCACGGAAGAGTTCGAAGTCACTTACCCTGCCTCCTCAGCCGCCTACACGGTGACTCAACAGGTTCTGCAGGAAATTCTCTCCGACACGTCCATCACCACCGACAACATCAACCTCATTCGTCGGGAACTGACGCTCGCCGAAAAGCAAACCGCCTTCAAGGACTTCTATTCGAAGTGGTACCGTCGCGACGCCACCAACGTCAACATCACCGACGTCCACTGGAACCTGCTTGAAGCCAACATCGCAACGGTTCTTTATCACTACGCCAATGCGATCAACCAAACGCCAACCGTTGGATCGTACCATTACGGATTTTGGTTCTTCCGAAGTTACCAACTGTTCTACAATCCCGGCAATTTCGACAACTATGAAGCCAGGAATGAAGAGGTCAATGCACTGCTCGACAATGCTTCGCCTCTTTATTACCTGAACTCAGGCAGATCAGGCGATCGCCATCTCTACGGCCAGCTTGCGGCTGCCAACACGCCCAAGATGCCATCCACCCTGCCAATCGATGGCGTACTCGACTTGATGACCGGCTCCAACACATGGCTCCGTGCATCTCGTGGCGGTGGATTCGGCGTACTTTCCGTCGACGACCTGTTTTACGACGAGTTCCTGCGACCCGCCATCGACTTTGCGCTGGCAGGCGACATCGTCCATGGACATGCTCACGGCACACCACACATCTTTGGCAATCATGTCGTCACGACTCAGGTACAAGTCCCTGGACGAGGCAACATGCCTCACGTCCCTGGTGTCGGCAAATACTGGCACATGAATCGCCCGATCGACAACAACCAGAGCGGTGGGGACCTCCTCGCCGACATTCTGTCCTTGTTCTATTCGGTCGAGGCGCAAAACGATGTGGCCTACAACATCGTCGAGACGTACACGACGACCCAAGTCGAAGGACTCCAAACGTATCGCTTCGATACGCTGCCAGAACGTACCGAGACACGCTATCTCCCCGAAAACTACGATCTATCGCGGATCGCGGGGGTCGTGCGAATCGCCGGAGCCGCTGGCGACGATACGATCTACGTTAATGCGAAGAGCAGTTCGACCGGTACGCCACTGACCACAAATATTGAAACCAAAACGGTCAGCCTCGGAGACTATTTCTTTGATTCCGACCCAATGCGGGAAGACGATGTCATCGCGGCTCTGGCACGAATCTCGGGTGGCACCTCCCTCGACGTCGAGGCCGATCAAGCGGTGATTGACACGGCTCTTGAAGCCCAGCGTGATTGGCTCAAGTCGCCTTACGATCCTAATGGAAACACGTCCATACTTCATTCCGATGTGCAGGATGCGCTATCGCGCAGTCACAAAGAGCTCAATATTGGACTGCTCGACGACCTGGTCAACGGTGACGTCACCGACGCCGTCGTCGAAGTCTCGATAGATCGCGTCGTCCCCGATGCTGATAAAGGTTTCGACCAATCCGTAACCACGCAACTCACGGCGATTGAACAAGCCTGGGCTGCGATTGATACGTCTAGCATTACCTGGCACGATGCCTCCAGCGAAACCACCACCACTGGCTCTGCCCGTCTGGCTTGGTTCAACGCCATCGAAGGCTTTATCAATCGTGGACGGGAATTGATTGGTGTTCTGCCTGATACCACGGAAGTGCTAGAAGACGCAACATTCTCCATGGTGTCGCTCAACGCAATCATCGACAGTTACGAATTGGCATTCCTGACTGCCAACAATGGTTCAACATTCAACAACCTCGAAACGGCCTTCGACAACCTGTTGTCGTACTTAACGCTTGACATTGTCAACGACCACACCAACAACAACGGCATCATTCGCATCGGCGAATCGTCGCTACGTGTTTACGAGCAAGATTCGCCGGACCTCAGCGGAGTCACTTCGACTCGATCCTATCGCGATGATCTTTGGTCGCAAGCGGACGTCGACAAAGGCAATCTGTTCATTGAAAGTAGTGATGTTTCGTCCAGCATTACGGGCTATAGCTACGGCTTCCGTGACAAGCTCGAAGTCGAATACGACGCGGATGGCGATGGCGTGGCTGACGTCCCTGACGCGCTGACAACTGACGGAAATACCGATCCGACGCTCGTAAAGATCGATGCAACGGTTCCCGGCGAACCCAACATTGTCATTGGTGAAGGCTCTGACACAAGTTCACTGGCCGCCAACGAAGTCGAGATGTTGAAAGAGTACGTCCAACGCCTCGGTGCCTTGAACGAATCTTACTACACCAACTTTTACTACACCGTGGATATCAACGGCGACAAGGCGCTCAGCGCAGTCGCCATCCTTCGCGTGAACTCAACCGTCGACTATTCGAATATCCTCGAGAATGGCATCTATCTAACAGCCGACAACTGGGAGGCCTACGCAGATGCCGCAGGTCAAACCGCATTGGGCGACTCGGCGTTTAGTGATAACAATGTGCAACTGCTAATCGAGTCCGCATTCAACCAGGACCTCCGCACAGATGTCCAGGCGCCAGTCGAAGATGGGACTCGTGTCCATCTGGACGACAACGAACGCATCGGATACTTCGATATCCAAACGTTCAAAGACAGCGACGGCTTCTTCCTACCCAATACAATCCAACTTCGCGAGGAGTTCACCGAGCAAGTCACCGTATCCGAAGACTATGTTGCCACGAAAGAGAATCCGTACAGCGTCACCTACGATTCGATCACGCTTAGCGAAGGCGGCGAGGACCTCAATTACGGCTTCTGGATGGGAACCATTGAGAACGTCATCCTAGAATCCAATGCGAGCAGCGACGTCCAAACAGACATCGTTAATCTCTCAGGCAGTCGCTTTATCGAGGACTTGACC
>CAYYHV010000197.1:0-13468 GCA_964471695.1 uncultured Pirellulaceae bacterium | reverse complement strand
GTCCGAAACCATCCCAACTCGACACGATCATTAGAAGTCGGCGGATGATCTATGCCGATCAACATGACGATGATAATCATCACGCTCCACATGAGTGCGTTCGCAAAGACCACGTAGGAAATGGCAAACAAGAGAAACAGTCGCGCGAACCAATGCCCCTTCTTGAGCAGCAATGCGTAGAGTACATGGCCACCGTCCAACTGACTGACCGGCATCATGTTCAATCCAGTAATCAACAATCCTACCCAAGCCGCCATGAACATGGGATTCGTTTGACTGATCCACAACGTATTGATTGACTTCAAGTCGGGCCTCGCGAAAGGCAACATCATACGCACAATCAGTGGACAATCGATTTGAAAGGCGCCGGCGGCTGGTACTGTCATATCGAGCTGTTTGATTCCCATCCAAAGCACAGGAATCGCCACCACCAGACCTGCTAAGGGACCAGCGATTCCAATATCAAAGGTCTGCTTGCGATCTGCCCGATGCCCCGCCATCCCAATCACGGCCCCCATCGTTCCAATGGGCGAAAAAGGAAAGGGGATAAAGAAAGGAAAACTGGCTGGGATCTTATATCGAACGGTCGCCAGAAAGTGCCCCATTTCATGAAAGAGCAAAATCGCAATGACAGCCCCCATGTATACCAAGCCATCCGCCCATTGGTTCGACAACATGCGTCGCGTCTCTATGCCATCACCAAACATGATGTAGCCCGGATTCCACTCCAAGGCTCCCGCCCAGAATGTTGAAAAGCAAGTAATGACAAACAGCGCGATCGGCAACAATCTTCGACGCCGAGGCGTTCTTAAATCGCTGGCCGTGAGGGTTGGGTACGCATCAAGTGAGTGGGCGTACGCAGCATCGACGTTCGGTGGCGACAACTCGCCAACTGGGGCGGTTTCACTGGAAAATTCGGTTGGTTGGTCCATGCCTAAAAGATAACAGATTTCACTTCGTTGCCCCTCCCCCGGACTTGGCGGGGAACGGTTTGATGCATTCATACGACGTTTCGCCGAGTTAATGTCGAAATCTCTATGCGGTACTCCAATAGGGTATTTGTGCTTCTTGCGGTTTCCAACGAATTAGGGCAGCTCGGTTTGATGCTTTTGTTGCGTAATCCTACGGCCGATGACATTCATCATTTTCTCGCTTCATTGCGAGATAAACCCCTCACATACAGTCCGGTCGGTTTGACACGGGATGCTGGCTGGTGGGTTCAAAACAAGGACGCTCTCGTGGGATTCAATCTGGATCATGATTCCATTTTGCTCGGAAGGGGAGAAGAAACTTACCGCCTCGCGATAGCAGCCCTTCGCCAATGGAAGATGTTCCCGGCTCAATTTGCCTCGCTGTTCTGGCCGTCCATCGCCCCGGAGGTTGGGCATGTGGTCGTGGCCGGTTTTCAGCTCAGCCGGTTCGGTCGACTGTGGTCGCTCAACCCCTGCCGCGTCGTGTATTCGGTGGACGAAGTCCTCACAGAGAACAATACGCAGCATCTTCGCCACGGGTTCGGATACGGAACTTTGCCAGGCCATGTAGCTCGGGGGGAAGAACAATTTCTGGTCACTTGGGATACGGATTCTGATGAAGTCCGGTACGAAATCTCAAGCTACTCATGGCCCGATCACCTACTGACCCGACTCGCAACACCTTTCGTGCGTTGGCAACAAAAACGATTTCGCACTCTATCATGTCAAGCGATGCTGCAGGCCGTCGAGAACTCGACGAGCCTGTCGTTGCAGCATCAAATATCTGATCGTCATCAGACGCCAAAGATGTGCTCATCACCAGCCAGCATGGCTCCACAGTAAAGGCAGCTACTTCGAGCCCCATGTGATTTGCGCTGGCAGGTTGGACATACTTTGGCGACAGGCGTCAATCGCCCGTCGGATTTCCCATCACGCAAGTCGACCTCCTCCATTTTGAGCGACAACTCTTCCTGAGTAATCTTCGTTCGTTCGCTCGCCAACTCCCAAAGTGACTGACAGGCCAAAGCCAACGCTTCAACGCGTTTCTCTAAGGACTTCAGCCGGGCTTCGTTCACGTTAACGCGACTCTTCGCTTGCGACGCGGCCTTATCGGTTTCGCTGATGCGATGAAACTGGTATAACTCCCAAAACATAGTGACTCCGATTGTAGAAGTGTGACTGAAACAATAAGCGATAACTCGCCCGTCACGACGTCATAAGGATTTGCCGGTATCGCACACATTCAGAACCGATGCTTGCACAAACGGAACGTGGAATAACGGCCCGGATGAATTCGAGCTATATTGTCGACGAGTCCTGGTTCGGTTCTCTTACGCTGAAATGATTCTGGCATGCTCTTTCGTTTCTGCCTGTACGGTTTCCTCAAGAACCAGCGCTATTTCGAACCCTTCTTGATGTTAGCATTCCTCGACCGAGGATTGAGCTTTCTGGTCATTGGACTGCTTCTTGCCGCGCGCGATTTCACGGTCAATCTGATCGAGGTTCCGTCAGGAGCCATGGCTGATTCATTCGGTCGACGCCGGTCAATGATGATCTCCTTCGTGGCCTACATCGGGAGCTTTGCCATCCTGGGATCGTTCGACCAACTAACCTGGCTGTTTTTGGGAATGGTGTTGTATGGAATCGGCGATACGTTTCGGACCGGTACGCACAAAGCCATGATCTTTGAATGGTTGCGAATCCATGGACGCACTGACGAAAAGACCAGCGTTTATGGGTTCACTCGAAGCTGGAGCCAGATTGGTTCCGCCGTTTCCGGATTGATTGCGGCTGGCTTTATCTTATGGACTGGCAACTATCGCTACGTCTTTTACTTCTCGATATTGCCCTATGCACTCAACCTGATCAACTTCTTGGGCTATCCGGCGCAACTGGACGGAGAACACGAAAAAGCAAGAACGATCGCCCAGTCGTTTTTGCGATTAAGGGCTTCCCTGCGTAAATCACTGACGAACCGAAAACTGCGAGGATTGATGGTCGAATCGATTTGCTGGGAAGGGTATTTTGCAGCGATCAAGGACTATCTCCAACCGATACTTCAGTCCGCTGCGCTCGTGTTGTTCGTCAAGTCGTTGGCTCTGGATAGCACGTTCTGGTCCAGCGATGCACGGCGGACGGCGATCCTGATTGGGCCGGTTTATGCCCTGCTATTTTTGCTGTCAGCTTGGTCCAGTCGTCAGGCACACAAGTTAGCCAACCAATCGGGCGGGGAGAGTCAGGCGGCTCAATGGATATGGGGTACGACAGCGTTCACCTACTGCGCTCTGTTAGGATTCGGATTGGCCAATCAAATCGGCTTGGTCATCGTCGCGTTCATCTTGCTCTACGTCTTGAAAAACGTCTGGCGGCCAATCCTGGTGAGCCGCTTCGACGAGATCGCCGAATCGCAAGAAGGCGCCACGATTCTTTCGATTGAGAGTCAATCGCAGCGAGCCGGTACATTCGTGATGGCACCAATCATCGGCTGGATGATTGATACGCTATCCAGCAACGATGGCCCAATTGTGGTCTGGCCGATTGGCATTGTGGGAAGCCTACTTGCCATGTTGATGTACGCGAGCCATCGAAGCACGGCGGCCGTACAGAACGGTTAGGCGACGATCAAAGCGACACAAGCGATGCACAATTCGCATCAACAGAGTCCAATAAATATGGGCTGATGAATTCTGGGTGGCCCTCAGCTCGAATCGCTTCCTAAGAAGCCTGCGGATCTTCTTCATTGGTTTCTGGCGTATCAGAACCCCCCGTCGAATCGTCGGAACTGGTTCCTGGTTCATCGGTTTCCGTAGCTTCACCATCGGAAGATGACTCGACGGATTCATCGACTGCCACTTCCCCACCCTCGGTCGCCCCGTCTGATTCGGAAGACGACGCTTCGGTTGCTTCGGCATCACCCGAGTCGCCTGAGGATGCTGGTTCGGTGGCGGATGAGTCCGCAGCATCCGCTTCCATTTCTTTCTCGCTGGCATCGGCAGGGGCATCCGCGTTAGGGTCCTCTGTCGTTGCGGCGTCATCCTTAGATTCGACAGGAGTCGATGAATCGTTGACTTCTAGTGACTTGGCACCCTCAGGCATTTCATCTTCGACAGCCTCGCTTTCTTCGTTACCGTCCTCAGGCGAAGTCGTCGGCGTAGTCAGGTCGCCATACTCTTCGAGCAATCGCTTGAGCTTGAAGTTGGGCGGTGGGAAGTCGATATCAAGCTGGCCGAGCAACTTCTTGTATCGCATCACGGCTTCGTAGGTGATTTCTCCTTCGACATCGTCGATCAGAATATCGTAATCCTGGTAAACTTCGTCCCACTTCTCCCATGCTTCTTCGTACTTGACCTTTGCGTCGTCGATGTACGCTTCGGCAAACAACTCGTCAGCTTCGCGAACCAGTTTACGAGCCGCCACAGTGACGGGGAGTTGCTCAGCCTCACAACGTTTCTTCCAGTAAAGGTAGTTTACGATTCCTCGATAGCGATCAATGGTCGTAACATGCGATTGGGCATCAAGCAGTTGCGTCGCGAGCTTCTTGGCTTCTTTTTGCGACGAGGGATCCGTCGCCTCGGCCAACTGCATTGGAGTAATCTCCAAACGACGCGTTACGTCGCGATACATCTGCGTTTGCTCGGGAGTGCGTTCCGATGGCACCGCGTCCAGAGCTGCCTGCTCTTCTTCCGTGATGCTGGCCTCGCGTTCCGCCCTCAGTCTCGCTTCCACCCCAGCCGCAATTTCATCCAGCTTCTTGCTGGCTTCATCGACAATCTTCTGGGTACGTTCCCGGTCATTCAATCGAATCTTGATACCGTAAGACGATAGAATCGGGCGATCGCCATAGGCGATCCACTTGCGACTGGCATCACGCCAGGCCAACTGGCCAACTTCGTCAAGATAACCGTCTTGTTCGATCGCTTCGGCGTAGTTGATCAACGCCTTGGGCGGATCGGAATGGAAGATAAGCGGGTTCTTTCCGCGGAGTGCCGTTTCTTTCTTTCCGATGACTCGCCGGTTGCCCTCCCAGCGCCCCATGGAAATCGACTTGAGCTTCCGACCGCTATCAACCGCCACCTCGGCTTGATTGAAATAGTTGTGAGCCACCTTCCAGTTGTCAGGTTTTTCATCGGGACCTTGATTGTCCGGATCATCAAATTGAATTGGCAACGTCCCGTGAAAATCTGTGTCATCGCGGAACAACCGGCGGAACTGCACATACTCGTCCGCGCGCCCCATCTTATGACCAAAGAACCAACCCGTATCCCAGAGCAGGAGTGGTTCTTTCTCGTTGTATTCATTGCCTTCGCGAAGATAGTCGACGCCTTTCTTCACCCAATGGTAACGGTGACGATAGTCATCGAACTCGACGGATACGTTGTAGGAAATATTCCAGGCTTGAAACTGCCAGACTGACACAAAGTTCGGTTGCAGCTTGGAGATTTGATTCAGGGTTGCCTTGAAGGCATCCCAGTTCTCCGTCTTCTTATAGTGGTTTGCCATGCTCCACAACTGGTTGGCTGCCACCCCGCGCATACCGAGCGTCGCAAGACTCATCGAGGCACTTGCTGGGTCAATCTTGCCCAACTGAGCCTGAGACAGCCTCTCTTCTCGACGCATGCGCGAAAGAATCCCGCCACCGCTTTCGCGAGTCTTGGCAGGAGCACTGATAAGGGAAAGGGGTACGAACAGCAAAGCGATCGCACACATGTATCCGACTTTTCGCCAGAAAGATGCGTTACGCGTCATGCCGCAATCTCCTTAGATTTCAGGAAGAAGTAGCCAGCACAAGTCGCAATGAACACATAGAGTATTGCGAACATCGTGTGCTGCCACATCAAATCCGATTGGATATCAAATCCGGACGCCACGAAACGCGCGGTATTAATTCCGCCGTACTCCGCATAGTCGCGGAAGTTGGGCATCAGGTAACTCAAGCCTCTCATGATCAGCATCGCCACGAAATCAAACGCCTGAATGACGTAAGTTCCAATGCCAGCCTCGAGCGGAGTCGTTTGGTTGTCTTGTTTGAAGATGCGAATCGCCGATTCAATCGGCCCACCGCCTTTTTCCTGCCCCGTTGCGACTCGAACGATAATGTTCGAAAAGTAACCGATGATCAGCATGAAGAGCGTGGCCAGCATCGCAACCGAGCCCGTCAAGAATGTACTGAACATGACGCCGAAGCTGATGACAATGACCATCTGCAACCACATGGTCAGATAGCCCTTGATAAAGTTGACGGTAAACCAGTTGTCGGCGGAACGCAGATACACGTCGGTCTTTGCCATTCCAAAGTACTGGGCCTTTTCGTCGCAACGAATTAGCACATCCAACTCACCGTTGTGCACCAACGACTCGAACAAGTCGACTTTGCGAAACGTACCGTCCGGCATTTCAGCTTCAATTCGGCGATCAATAAACTTACTCTCGGGAGTAAACTCCTGAGCCGTGAACGTGAACGATCGTGATTTGACGGCGGTATCCGGATCCAGTTCAGCTCGGGTCGCCGGATTCCTTAATTCGGGGTTCGGATTGATGAATTCCATCGAGCCAAAGATGCCCCGCTCAATCTTGCCCTTGTACGTTCGGAAGACGCGAATTGTCATTTCGATTGGCAATCCATTGGGGAACTTGTCCGCAGTTAGCCCCTTAAATCGCCAGATCCCAGCACTGAGTGTGCCCCCCTCGATATACCCTCGATAAGTCCATTCCTTACCGACATTGATACCTTTCTGCGTCAGCTCGCCTTTGCGATTGAGGAATCGCAAATCCCCCCAGACGGGAACCCGAGCCTCCAAAGCGCCCGCTTGCTTACCTGCGGTGATCTCTGGAGGGCTGTCGCCAGCGCCCTCGCTTGTGATGGTGTGAAAGTGACCTTTCACTGCATCCGTCGTTGTTTCCCCTTCGCCGCCAACAATGAACTCGTGACGATGATTGGCATGCTGAGTCGTTCGCCCAACCCATCCTTGACCGTCTTCCGTGGGTTGGAGACTGGCCGTGTCGACACCATGCTCATGACGTAATCCGCGAACCACGAACCCCCAACTGAATAGGCCCATCAGTGCGAGAATCATTGTTCCCACAAAGGTGAAACCCAAAATGCGGCCAATGACAATTTCCCAAGGCCGAACCGGCTTAGTAACAACCGTATAGATTGTCCGCGATTTGATATCGTTGGGCAGACTGAACGCACTAAGGAAGATCGCCAACAGGATCACGAGGAAGTTCGTAGTCTTCATCACAAAGCTGATATACAGCCGCCCTGGGTTGTCGGCACCCGTATCCAAATACCAACCTGCAAACAACAGAATGAGTGCGAATACCGCAAACACGATCAACACGTAGCGGCGAATCGACTCTTTGACAGCCAATTTCGCCATCGCCATCACGCGACGATAGGACATGCTGCCAAAATCACGGAAGGCGTCAGAGATCGCCCGTGCCACCGATTTGAATGCCCCGGCAGGACCATTCCTTACGGATGAGATCAGGTATCCGGCAAGCATTCCTATCAGCGCCAAACCTAGCAACACCACAAGGAACACGGGCAAGTTTCTCATTGCCCATTCAGTCAGTGGAACGATTTGTTTTTCGAGAATCATGGGTGCGATAAATGGCTATCGGAACGTTGACTGGAGTTATAAACACAAAGAGTGACAAAGCGTCGACGAGTGCTAGTCGTTTCGCTTGGCTCGACGACCTGGCCTTGCTTCGCTGTCTTGCACGATACCAAGGAACAATTCTTCCAGCGTGCTGCGTGGATTCTCGATCGAAACATCCGCACCACCATGACGTTCAAGCACCTGGCGAACTTCTTCCTTGGCTTCGTCCGACAATCCGCCGGCACGGATCTGCGTGATGTCACGGTCTTGCAACAAGTTTTCTACGCGGCCAAGCTCCTTCAGTTCGCCTTGATGAAGGATGGCAATACGATCGCAAACATCCTGAACGTCCGCCAACAGGTGGCTACACATCAGAACCGTCTTGCCTTCGTCGCGCAACCGAACAATCAAGTCCTTCATCTCACGCGTACCGATGGGATCCAATCCCGTTGTCGGTTCATCAAGAATGATGAGTTCTGGATCGTTAATCAGCGCCTGAGCCAAACCAATTCGGCGCGTCATACCCTTGGAGTACTCTTTGAGCTGGCGTTTCCGAGCGTGATCGATGCCAACCATTTTGATCAGCTCGTCGATGCGACGCTCACGAATGTGTGAGGGCATGTTGAACAATCGACCGTAGAAATCGAGCGTTTCTTCTGCCGTAAGAAACTTGTAGAGATACGACTCCTCCGGCAAAAATCCGATGCGTTCATTCTTTGTCACATCGGAAGCATCTTTGCCAAACACCACCGCTTCGCCACTGGTGGGAAACAATAAACCGAGCAATAGCTTGATCGTTGTAGATTTGCCCGAACCGTTGGGGCCCAACAACCCGAAGATCTCGCCCTGACGAACATCGAGGTCCAAGGCTTTGAGAGCGCGCACTTTTTGCCGCCCCCAAAAATCGCGATAGACCTTGGAAAGGTTTCTCGTTTCGACGATAACGTCGCCCTGTTCGAACCGTTTGTTCTTCGGTTCCGTTTCAGCGGTTGTTGACATATTTAATTCCGACACAGTGGTTGCCGATTTGTTTCAGATAGCGATGCGGTCGTAAGACCTACCTAATCTACGTACGATTGTTCCAGTCACACAGTTCTTCAGCTGATGCAGGAAAGCTGCCTCGAGCCAAAGAAGGGTCCAAGGCAAGGAAGCGATCGCCGAAACTCAACGGATTCGTTGAGAGCCGTCTAGCCGCCATCGGTCGAGGAGTGACCCCAAAAAAGATCGCCCTCCTCGTCCTTCCTCTCCCTGCGTCGGTCCTGCCCGGAGACCAGAATAATCTGTCTACTATAAGAGGATTTAGCCGACAATCAAGCAGCGTCATAGACTACGTAACCCCTGACACCATCAAGGGTTTCCAAGATCACCACTTTGTACGCAAGGCTGCCCCTCAATATTCTCGAATGTCCTTTCGATATTCGGTCAACATCTCAGGGAATTCGACGCCCATAATTGCCTGATCTTTCGAACAGAAACACCGAGCGGCTCATTCTGGGTGTCCGGAAATCAGCCGTTAGCGTAGCATTAGTCGCCACTTACTCGATGTCAAAAACGACTTACAAAGCCTCGCCATGTTGCGAAAACGGTAAATATTGACTGATGACAAAATCGACATCCGCCAATTCATCGATCTCCAAGCCGGCTAAGGAATCGCCTAGAGATAATGATGCGATTTCCCTCCTTATGGGCCGAATAAATTACGAACGCACCAGCCACATTCCCTATGGCGAACAGGCATTCAAGCTCGATCGCATGCGATCGCTCGCCCAACGACTGGGCAACCCACAAAACGATTACCCGATTATCCACGTCGCGGGCAGCAAAGGAAAAGGCTCGACTTCGACGATGATTGCGTCCATCCTCTCGGCGGCAGGCTACCGCACGGGATTATTCACGTCGCCTCACTTGCGGCGATTTAACGAACGCATCGTAATCGACGGGAACGAAGTCACGGATGAAGAGCTTGATAAATTGATCGCCTCCGTCATGCCAACCGTCGAAGTCATGGATGCCGAAGCTCAAGTCGACGGGATGCCGTTCGACAAACCGACTTTCTTCGAGATCATTACGGCAATCGCTTTGGTCCATTTCCGCAATCGCCAAGTCGACGCAGTTGTCCTCGAAGTGGGCCTCGGTGGACGACTGGACTCGACCAATATCTGCTCCCCCGTCTGCTCGGTGATCACCAGCATTGGGCTGGATCATACGCGCCAACTGGGAGACACCCACGCCCAAATCGCCGGCGAGAAGGCTGGTATCATCAAACCCGACATTCCAATCATCAGCACCGTCGCGCATCCCGAAGCCATGCCGGTCATTCGCGATCGAGCCCAAGAGCTGAACGCAACACTCTGGTCGTCTGAGTCGGATTTTGAATTCGATTATCGTTCTTGTGATGACAACCAATCCATCGACTTTCGCCTCAAGACGGAACAGGCCAACGTGGCTGCCGTCAGCTTTGAACGATTAGTCATCGCCATGCTGGGACGACATCAGGCAAGAAATGCAGCCGCTGCTGTGATGACATCCTGCGTCCTCAACAACCATGGGTTTCAGATCGACGAAGAACCATTACGAGCCGGTTTGTCGCAAGCCGTCTGTAGAGGACGTATCGAAGTCGTCAGCAGCAACCCAACAATTATTCTCGACACGGCACACAACGTTTCTTCGATCAACGCGCTACTCACGACTCTGAACGAGGAGGTAAACATTCCTCGCGATCGTCGCATCGTCCTGATGGCTGCGACTCGCGGCAAAGATGTGTCGGGCATGCTCAAGCAATTGATCGACTGGTGTGGCGAATTGATTATCACGAAATATCAGGATAATCCCCGTGGCATGAAAACGGCTCGACTTGCACAACTGATTCAGGCGACTCCCACTCAAACGCCTCCCAACGTCCACCGGGCCGACGACCCGCAAGCGGCTTTGCTTCTCGCCCGTGAACTCGCCAACAACGATTCACTCATCTGCATCACGGGCTCGTTCTTCCTGGCCGCCGAAGTGGAACCTTTCCTGCGACCCTAGGCATCGCAAAATCCATTGCAAGCGGAAAGCACTGGCCGGATGCATCCTCATCTTGCCTAACCGTTGGCTTTGCATCCCCAGCCGACGAGATCACGGCCATTCCCGAGACAAATTTGCCACAATGCGTCAGACGACATACAAAGTAGATCATCAGCTTCCTTCTCGTCTTCCGGAGTGCAGTATGAGAAAGCGCGGGTTCACTCTTGTCGAACTGCTGGTCGTCATCGCGATCATTGGCATCCTCGTGGCATTACTACTGCCGGCCGTTCAAACCGCGCGCGAAGCCGCACGTCGCATCCAATGCGTCAGCAACATGAAAAATATAGGATTGGCGCTGCACAATCACCACTCGGCGAAGAACGTTTTCCCAATGGGGTTTGTTGCTCAACCCAAACGCGAAGAAGCCTGGGGCTGGTCGACGTTCATATTGCCCTATCTCGAAGAAGCCACGATCTATGAACAATTGGGAGTCGACGAGCAGCGGTTGGCCGACTATTTCATTGCCAATCGTCGAACTGATGTATCCACCTCGCAGACTCCGCTTCCAATCTTCCGCTGTGCCACCGACACCACGCCGGACTTACTTCCCGGTTCAGGTGACGGCGACCGTCATTTCCGCGGCAACAATACGCCTCGAGGGTACGAACCACCAACGTCGAACTATATCGGCGTCAAGGGAATCTACGACAATCGTTGCAAGGACGAGGACTTGGAATCGTGCAAGAACACTGGCGTCTTTTTTGGCAACAGCAAGATCAGCATTCGAAAAATTACCGACGGAACCAGTCACACGATGATGGTGGGCGAACGCGACTTTCGCTGCAAGGCCGGTACGTGGCTGGGAGTCCGCAATCCTCGCGGCGCCGGCATGTTCGGTTCGCACATGATGATTGCCCGAGTCAGCATTCGCTTCAACTTCCCCCTGACCGGCGCGCACAACACATGCACCGAAGGCTTCAGCAGCTCCCACACCGGCGGTGGCAATTTTA
Organism: uncultured Pirellulaceae bacterium; assembly: GCA_964471695.1. Classification (GTDB taxonomy): domain Bacteria; phylum Planctomycetota; class Planctomycetia; order Pirellulales; family Pirellulaceae; genus CAYYHV01. Next base: position 1,879 of record CAYYHV010000197.1, on the reverse strand, counting down.
CGTTTGCCGATGGTTCCGTCCGCTTTGTCAGCAACGACATCGACTTTAACAACGGACGCTATACACCCGATCCGCGCCGATACCCGAATCTAGATTATGGTCTTTATCAGCGATTGGGGTGTCGCGACGACGGGCTGACAATCGAAGGCAGCCCCTGATGCTTTCTCTGAAAACGATATTTATGCAACGCGACGCACATGCAATTCTCTTTACCGCCCTTCTCGCTGCACTGTTCCCTTCGATGGGTTGCGAACAGGGGCCAGCCGTGGCTCCCGTCACCGGCAAAGTGACTCGCGATGGCCAACCGATACCAGGCGTGATGGTGGAATTCCAACCCGATAAGGGCGCGCCTTCTTACGCATTCACCAAAACCGACGGCTCGTATGAGATGCAATATCAGGTCGCCCGCAAAGGCGCTTTGCTCGGGCATCACCTGGTTAGCGTCCGGACCCCCAGCGAGAGGACTGACCCAGAGACTGGCGATACCGTCAACGTATCCGAATCGATTCCCAAAGCCTACAACGACGAAACGACGCTTGAGTATCAAGTCGTCAAGGGCAAGAACAATTTCGACATTGTTATTCAGGGTGAGCGTGCCCAACGCAATTCACGGTGAACGCAACGCAATCCCCAAGCTAATGCGACTCGGCAGCACCAAGGTCTTCAATCGTCCTAATGACTTTTCCGGACGTGATTGACCCGCTAATCGTAATCGGCTCACTAAGCCCCGGGGCATAGACGGCGTAGTATGGAAGCATCTCGAGCGGGTTTCCCAAACGTTTCATCTCGTCCTTAATCTCTTGCTTCGTCTCTTGCGATTTCGCACCTAAATCGGCTTTAAGCAAAGCGACATTGTTTGCGTCCATGAACTGCTTCGTACTCTTGACGTTCAAGGCAACTGCCTCGTTAATATCACAAACCGATCAGTTGGGCCCCGTAAAGTCGACAAAAACAATTCGACTGTCGTCCCGCAACTCACCCAAACGAGCCGACGTAAATTGCTGATATTCCAGCTCGTACTTTGGTGGCCCCAGAAACACAAAAGCCGCGAACGTCCCCAGAGCGACAATCGATAGCGCGACTCCCCAACCTCGTAGCCGTTCCATTGTCGTAACGGAGAAGGGCATGCGTCCAATCCACCAACAGCCTACCGCGATGAACAGCAACATCGTGAGCACCGGCAGGAGGTATTCGGCTCGTGATTCTTCTGCAAAAGGCTTTAGAAGAAATATCACCGTTGCCATCAGAACGAACCCCATCAATTGCTTGAAGGTGTCCATCCACAAACCCGGCTTAGGCAAAAAGCCGATCAATGATGGATTGAATCCAATCATCAAGTAGGGAATCGCCATACCAACGCCCAGCGCCGTGAATATCACGTAGGCAACCCAAGCCGGTTGAGTCGCCGTAAACGTTGTCGCCGGCAACAACATCGGGCCAGTGCAGGGGGTCGCCAAGATGGTCGTTAAGATGCCAAGCAAGTAGGCGCCCGACAGCCCCTCCTGTTCCGCCATTTGACCCGCCGCACTGTTTCCGGATATCCCAGGTACAGGAATCTCCCAAACGCCGAGCATGCTCAAGCCAAAGGCAAACACAATGGCCGTCATAACATTGGCACCAACCATACTTTGCGTCAGCCAGGCTCCCCACCCCATCCCAAAGAACGCCGACAACGTCGCCAGTACCCAAAAGACCGTAAGCAGCCCCATCGAGAACGCCAGGTTCAAGTGCAAGACGCGCTTTCGATCTTCACCGGCTTGGTGAACAAACGACATGATCTTCAGACCGATTACGGGCAATACACACGGCATGAAGTTGAGTATGAAGCCAGCCAGCAAAGCCAGCCCGACATACTGCAACAACTCAAGACCAGCGACAC
>CAYYHV010000196.1:0-13481 GCA_964471695.1 uncultured Pirellulaceae bacterium | reverse complement strand
TGACCGATCTTCGTCGGTTCCTCCACGGCGTCCTTCACGACCACCTTTGCCACCCCCACCCAACCACATTCGCCGCGTAGAACATTCATCAACCCTGGCAAAAACTCACAGAGGAAATGATGCAGGTTGGTGTTGGCCGCCGGAGAGCATTTTATTTGCCAACGTCGATACGTTTTCCAGGTAGGGGGATTTTCAAGAGCCGGCAGGCGAACGACTTCGACAAAATCAAACGCGGCTCCATGCCGAATTCGCTGACTCAAGGCGACAATCAGAATCAGTGGCAGAAACATGACGAATAATGCGGCCGCGACAATGCGGGCGATGGTACGCCGAATGAAGGCTCGATTCCTCAGAGGTCGATGCGTGCTTCCGATGAGAACATCATCGTTTACCATGAACGAAATATTATGGTCGATACTATAGAGTCGATGGCGGTCGAGTACGCAGCGGCAAATCGCCAGCCCCTCTCCAACCAATGAACTAGGCAACACCATCGTGTCAGAGATTTCACAACTCTTGCTAACATAACTGTCATCGAGAATCGTGACGTTGGGGCCGATCGTGTTCTGATTCGCCAACTCGACATTGGCACCAATAAAGGCTGGTCCAACGAGGCAAATGTCCGCGGGTATCACGGTATTCCGACCAATCCAGACTCCGTCTTCGTTGGGCGGGCCACATTTCATCAACTCCGGAAATTCTCCCTCGAACAGTCGTCGTTGCGCCGAGATGAGCCCCTCAAACGTGCGTCCATCCAACGGTTCGTTCACGACTTCATCACGACATCCCGCCAACTCTGACAACGCTTCACCGAACTTGTCTCTCTTTTCGGTGAGAGGCAAATGCGCGAGGTGTTCGGGATGGAGCCAGGCTGCCCCAGTCCAGTTCGATTGATCTGTTGAATTGTCTTGCCAGATATAACGAATCGGGTCGCTATGCTCTTCCGGCCGACAGTGCATCCACTTTTCAGGTTGTAGCTGATCAGCGTCAATCAGCAGAAAAGGTTGCGACTCGGTAGTGTAGATTCTCAATCGCGTATATGGTCGTTCGGGATCCCGCTCCTGATGATATTGGATCGAGATACCCCACCGCTGGCCATCACCAAACTCATGTTCGATATTCGCCGCATCTTCGCTGACCACCAAATCGATTTGGGCGAATCCTCGATCGGCCAGACATTCCAGCGTATGCTGCAGAAAAGGACGATCAATCAACGGAGTCAGGTGCGACGCTTCGCCGTCGGCAAAACCGCGCGCACCTCGGACTGCAAACACGATGACTCGAGAATCATATTCCATGGGCACGCTCCGCTTCCGCAAATAACTCGATCAATAGAACTCTAGTAGGCGCCTTTGCCAAACAGCACGGCGGGTACCGTCATGAGCAGGAGTTTGAAATCCAGCCAGAGGCTTTGACTTTCGATATACTTCACATCCAGCTCGACCTGCTCGTCGAACGGAATGTTGCCACGCCCTTTGACTTGCCAGATGCATGTCAATCCAGGAATTGCTTCCAACCGACGACGATCACGAACCGAGTACTGGGCGACTTCAATTGGTACGGGAGGCCGTGGCCCGACAAGCGACATGTCGCCCTTGAGTACGCACCACAGCTGAGGCAATTCGTCGAGGCTGGTCTTTCGAATGATGCGTCCGATCCACGTGATTCGAGGATCGTTTTTCATCTTGAACGTAATACTGTCGTTGTGATCGTTCTGTTCCAGCAGTTTGGCTTTAAGCTCCTCTGCATTCGTGACCATGGATCGAAACTTTGGAAACGGAAATTCGCGACCACGGAACCCGACTCGATTCTGCCAGAAGAGAACCGGCCCCCAATCGGTGACTTTGATCAGCCCAGCAATGAGCAGAAATACAGGGGCTCCCAGGGTCAATGCCAACAGTGAAACGACCACATCAATCAATCGCTTGGTAGCACGCGCGCTTACGATGACGAACTTCCACATATAGCGTTTTCGCGCAAAGTGGAGGCGACGCAGCAGACTTGCCGTACCGTTGTTATTGGTCACGTAGCGCTGGAACAGTTCGTCGGCTAGTTGTGTCTGCGCTGCACGCGAATTGACCGGCGACATTTCGCAACCCTCTAACGAAACCCTGTGAACGAAACGGCCATTTACCGCTTCCGCCGGAACTATAGATTAGAGAACTTGTGCGCAGGTGGACGCTGAGTTTCAATTTTCGGCTGAATGCCGCGCTACTGTCACGCGTCGAATTCGGGTCATCAGGGTTTTTCCAGTAACTCGCGGATCGAAGGCGCCGCTTCCTTCATCAGGTCACGGAAAGACGGAGGTACGGAACGTGAATTTCGATCGACTTTCGCCGGTTCTTGAAGTCGATCGCGGATCGAAGGCGCCGCCTCCTTCATCAACTCGTCGAATTCGGGCGCACGATTCTGTCTTGGCGACTGCTTGGATTCTGGAACTTTCAGTAGCTCATTGTCGCGGTCTTCCAAAGGATCAATCTCAGCCTGTTGGTCCTCAACCACCATGCCGCGTGATTCGAGCAACGTTCCCCTTGAAAACTCAAAAGCTACAATCGCCTGGCGCAGTTCAACCTTCGCAAGCCGCAGTTGGAGCTCAGCGTCAGAGGTGGCGGCACGCGAACGAAGATAGAGCTCAATAGAAATGGCGCCCAACTCAAACTGTTCGGTGTAGGCAGCTTGTCGCTCCATAGCGGCATCATACACATTCTTCAACTGGCTGAGCTGGTCACGTTTTTGAAACAAAGCCTGATAGGCTGCCTGCAACTCGTTCGTCGCCGCATACTCCATGTTTTCCGTAATACGTGCCTGCTCCATCCAACGCAGTCGACTGCGACGAATCTCGGCTTGAGCCCGATAGCGATGAACATCGCGACCATAGGTCAACCCCATCGACCAGGTGTGGTCATTCTCATTGACCATGCGCTCAAAAGCCTGATTATAGTTATCGGACAATCCCGATTTGGAAATATTGCTTTGAAACGTAATGTCCGGTCGACGTGAATCCGTAGCCATCGCATAACGCAATCGAGCATTCTTTTCTGACAATCGTTGCGTCTGCAAGTCGGCTCGACGCTCAAGCATGACGGCCAACGACCATTCCCAATCGGCTTCGACATCAGCCGACTCTTCGGGCAAGTCGACAAAAATCCGTCGGTCGTCAAAACCCGGCAGCCCCAAAAGTGTACGGAATTGTCTTTCCGCCGACAGCAGTTCGGCTTGTCGACGACGATAGAGATCGACATTTCGAAAGTAGCCCAGTTTGGCTTCGCCGACCTGAGGGCGTGCCGATTGCCCCAACGCCAGTTTCTCCAGCTCCTTCTCGTAGGTCTTGCGAGTTTCCTCAACTTCATTGCGACGAACTTCCAGGTTTTGATGGGAGAACACCAGTCCCCAGTAGGCTTGCTCCACATCATGCATCAGTCGCTGCACGGCTCGTTCAAAGTCGATTTCGCTGCCCTGTTGATTGATCCGAGAAATCTTGAGTGGCATCAGGTTAAGTTGCCGACCACTGCCGCGCGCCAACGGTTGGGTAAACGACAGGTTCAGCGAAGTCGACCATTCAGGGTTCAGGGTTGTGAACAGCCCAGCCGGAAACGTCTGCGTTGATCCGGCGTTGTAGCTCAATCGTACATTGCCACCTGTGGTTAAGCCCTTGCTGATGGAAAACTGTTCGGGATATCCCGCACGGCTACCATACGAATGTGATTGTTGCGCACTCGCCCCGGTGCCAAAAGTGTCAAGCGTGCTGGAGATTCGAGATGTGCTCTGCGTCCAATGCTGATTGGCTGCGATGCGAGGATCGAATCGAGCAAATTCCTCGGTAATCAGCGTCTTGAAAATCTCCGGTTGGATCTGTTGAATCCGCAGTTGCTTGTTGTTGTTCAGCGCAATGAACAACGCCTCACCGAGTTTCATTTTCCAACGCTTGGGCTGGTGAAACCTCTGCACCGTCGGCGGGGCATTTTGCGGTAGCGCCAAACACTCAACAGGCCAGTCCGAACTCGCCGGCTTGTTTACCGTTGGTCGCTTCTCCGGCACCTCGACTGGTACATTTGCGACGGCTTGCATCGCACGACTTGGCCGCGAGCGGATCGCTTGATGACTGGCGATTTGCACATTTTCTGCCGACTGACCCGACGACTGATGGCTTGCTCTTGTACCCGAATTTGCCGGCGGAACCGTTGGCGCACCTCGGGCGCGATGAATAGCGCGCAACGGGTTTTGCTGGGAGAGTTCCTCGATCTGGACATTCTCGGCGTGCGAGTGCTCCGTCGACGAGGGCAGGGGAACCAAAGGCGCAGCATCAGGAAGCGCCGGCGGTAAAGCCGGTCTGATAAACTGCCCGCTGGCATTCGAAACGATGAATACCAGGGCGGCAAATACGGTCACCCGTATCATCGGCGCCTGTTTCCGAAAGTTGAGTTGTCGCGACAAGTGCTGGCTTCGATGGCACAACGTCTCGTGTCATCTCGTCGACCGTGAGCAACGGAGGACGCGCGCAGCATCGCGCGCCGACGGCACGCGATGATCTCTTCATCGGGACTGAGAATAGGCAACTTGCGGAATCTTTTCGGGTTATCCAGCCGCTGCGCAACCCGTTTGTCACCTCCGTAGAAGCCAGACGAGATAGGTAATCGCCAGCATTGACAGCGGATGCCAATAGTCTGTCGTGCCACCGATTCAATCAATCCTATCGCTACGTCGAATTCGAAATTCATGCACAAGGATTCGTGCCCCGCAAACCAAGCTCATCCTATGGTTTGGGAGTCACATGAACCCATTGGAAAATCCAGTGGCCGATCCTAAGAGGCAGCAATGAAACCAATTCGAATCGCAATGGTCCTTCCTGGGTTGGGAAGAGTGCAACGCGGAGCAGAGACCGCATTTCTTGAAGTCGCGCATGGACTGAGTCAGTACCCCGATATCAAAGTCAAGCTATTCGGGAGCAACACTTTTGTTCCCAAAGGACTAGATATTTCCGCGATTGAATGTACCCCGCGAGAGAAGTTCGAGAACTGGCCGAAAATACCGGCGCTTCGTTCTGAGTGCCACTACGAAGAACTTTCATTCGTCGAACGTTTGTGGAGGAGTTCGTTCTTCAAGCCACACGATTTTGACGCGACGATCAGCTGTACCTACCCGTGGGTCCACTGGTTTCTTCGATACGCCAAGCGCAAAAACAATGCGTTAAAAAACATCTTCGTCACTCAGAACGGCGATTGGATGTGCCGCTCATCACATCGAGAATATCGCTTCTTCAAATCAGACGGGTTGGTCACGATCAATCCCGACTATTACGAAAGCAACCACCTGCGCCACAACACCGTGCTGATTCCAAACGGTACCGATCCGAATGTTTTCTTCCCGCAGTCGGAAGTGACTGGTGAGGACCCACTGGATATCCACCTTGAACTTCCGCGTAACAAGAAGATCGTGCTGATGGTCAGTGCCATGATCGAATCGAAGCGCGTTGCCGAGGGGCTCAAGGCGGCTGCGAAAGTCGAGGACGCCTATTTCGTCGTCGCCGGCGATGGGCCTGAGCGAGAAAACATTGCGAAGATGGCCGAAGCGCTGATGCCGGGTCGCTACCGTTTGTTAGGCAGCCTCAACCGCGAACAGATGCCGGCGCTGTTCCGTCGAGCCAGCGTATTCTTGCACATGAGCAAGATCGAACCGTTTGGAATCGTTTACCTCGAAGCCGCGGCAAGTGGCCTACCGATTGTGACGCACGACGGCGATACGCCTCGCTGGATCCTCGGTGACACCGCCCTCTTCGCGGACTCGGACAATTCCGAACTCGTCGCGGATGCCATTCGGCAGGCTATCGAACCAACGACTGCAGAAGTCCTCGGCAAGGCCGCGAGGCAACGGGTTATCGACGACTGGACTTGGGAAGCCCAAGCTGCCAAGTATCGAAACTTTATCTATTCCGTACTGCAACGAAACCCACCCGGCAAAGGAGACCATGATGCTGTCGATTGTGATCGTAAGCTACAACACTCGTGATCTGCTGGATCAGTGCTTGAATTCCATCGGAACGCATTGCTCCGACGCGGAAGTCATCGTTGTTGACAATGCCAGCCACGATGAATCGCCGGACATGGTTCGCCAGAATCATCCTCAGGTGAAACTGATCTGCTCAGATGAGAATCTCGGGTTCGCGGGAGCCAATAACCGAGGCATTCAGGATGCAACCGGTGGTTTTGTTCTGCTACTCAATTCGGACACCATCCTTGAAGATGACAGTTTATCTCGCTGTGTCGATTGGATGCATGCGAATCCGCGATTGGGAGCACTCAGTCCCAGCCTCATTGGCATCGACGATCATCCCCAACGGGCTTACCACGCATTTCCATCGTTAAAGAAGCGTATGGTTCAGGCGTTTGTGCGAGACCGCGAAGTCAAACTGCCGGAGCCAGATGATAGCGGATGGCTCGCAGGTACCGCATTAATGATTCGACGTCAGGCGCTGGAAGAAATCGGCGGCGGATTGGACGGCGATTATTGGATGTATTGGGAAGATGCTGACACCAGCGCAAAACTCCTGGCGTTGGGTTGGCAAGTCGAAGAATACACCGGTGCCCGCATTCGCCATTACGGTGGAGCCAGTGGTGGTGGCCCCGACGCCGGTCGGCGGTCCGACTTGTACGCCCACTACGCGTGGGGCGAGCATCGCTGGTTCTTCAAACATCGACCGCTTTGGGAATCCACAACCATCTGGTTACTGGATTTCGTGGACTTGTTTCGTCGCGTCCTCCGCGGATTGCGTCACAAAGATCGTCGCAGCGAATTGACCCATGCCCGCGTCTTGTCCCGCGTTCTTACTTGGCGATTGATAGGCCGTCGACCGCCCGTTCCAGGATAGGACTACTCATGGAGAACGTCGCAATGAAGACTAAGATCGGCTATTTCATTCCCGAGTTTCCCGGCCAGACGCATATTTTCTTCTGGCGGGAAATGAAGAAACTGCGCGAACTGAATATCGAACCGGAAGTCGTCTCGACAAGGCGACCGGCCGATTCGATCATCAGTCACTCATGGGCTGAAGAAGCAATCGCAAATACCGATTACCTCTTCCCGCCAACAGGACCGGGTCTAATTTCAGCCGCCATCACAGTGCTTGGATGCGGCCCCATCGCATGGACTCGATGTCTGACCGCAATATTCGGCGCAAACGACCTTAGTCTCAAGCAGCGATTGCGCATGTTTGGCATGGTCTTGATGGGTGCCAAGTTGGTTCAACTGGCTCGAGAAAAAGGATGGAAACACATTCATGTCCACTCGTGTGCTGACGCGGCGAACGTAGCGATGTTCGCCCAGCTACTCGCAGCCGTCCCTTACAGCATGACGTTACATGGCCCCATAAGTGACTATGGTCCGAACCAAGCCGCGAAATGGCGCAATTCAGAATTCACGATCGTCATTACCAACAAACTGTATCGCGAAGCCCAAACAGAACTCAAAGGCAATCTGCCGGCGTCCGTTCCAATTGCCCCAATGGGCGTTGATCTTGACTGCTTCCAACGTACACAAGCCTATGTTCCGTGGACGTCGAACGGCCCGTTGCGAGTCTTCGCCTGCGGTCGAATCAATGTGTGTAAGGGGCATGAGTATCTCATTGAAGCCATCTCACTTCTCCAACAACGTGGCATTGATGCGCGACTGGAAATTGCTGGAGCCGTTGATTCTGCCAATACAAGTTACCACGAGAAACTAGTCAAGTTGATCCGTGCTCGCGATCTCAAATCAGCCGTCACACTCCTGGGGGCCGTATCCGAGGACGTTGTTCGCGATCGACTTGAGAGCGCCCATCTTTTTGCTCTAGCCAGTTTGCATGAACCTCTGGGGGTTGTGTACATGGAAGCCATGGCGTTGCAATTACCCGTCGTCACCACGAACGCTGGGGGCGTGACGGAGTTGATTACCGACGGAACGGAAGGCTATCTGGTCCCGCCAAAATCCGCGGAACAGCTTGCCGATGCGATTGAACGACTGGTCGCTCAGCCTTCAACGGCTGAAGAGATGGGGCAGGCCGGTCGAGCCCGCGTTGAAGAGAGCTATCACAGCGGAATCAGTGCCGAAGCAATCGCCAGGAACATCCTCAAGGAGGATTTTCCAGTCCAGCCATCATCACTATCAAAAGAAGAGGACCTGCATCTCGTGTGATGCACACCGCGATACCCCCGAATTCCCGACTATCGACTTGAATAAGCTAAGAAGCCATGGCGACGCAATCAACCGTTAAAGAGTATCGAATCACACCGTGGAACATTCGGCGTGGAATTCAATCATTCAGGAAGAGCATCGGCATTGCGATCCTGATGATCTATTTGTCGATCACTTTCTTTCTGACTCATATTGATCTCAGCAATACGATGCTGGACTATCGGAACTTTCCGTCCGAGTTTCAGATCGTCGACAAGATTTATCATTTTACGTCCTACTCGATCCTGATGTTCCTTGTGTTGTTCGCGATGACTCACCCCGAGGTTGGTGGAAAGCGCAAAGACCGAGTTCGAATCGCATCTGCAAAACGACTGGTTATGTGGTGTCTCTTTGTTGTCTGCTACGGCGTTTTTGACGAGTGCTCTCAACCCATGTTTAATCGCTCGTTCGAAGTCCTCGATCTCTTTGCCAACTTCTTTGGTATCGCTGTTGGGCAGGCGGCATTTGTAGTGGCCGAGGCCAGCGGATGGCGTCGTAAGGTCATGAAGCTGAACTGAAGCCTGATCACTGTTGAGCCCCCAAAATGATGGGGAATTCCCGACAGCAAGTTTAACGAATCTGTCGATCAGGCAGTCTTTTCCAGCGCTGCTTTACTGATTGGGACGAGTAGCAAGGGCCATCGCAAATTCGTGAAAAGCGACACGGCATCAGGTCGATTTTCTTTACACACGGTGATGCCTCACGCATCCAATGATCGGCTGTTGAAAGAAAGTCAAGTTATGCGTTACCTCCTGACTCTGATTACCGTTTCGCTACTCTTTACGCAAGCCGCTGAGGCTCAGTTGTTTCGAAGACTGCTGACTCCCCAGCAACAGCGACAACAATTCTTGCGACAACAGCAAGCCCGCCTGCGACAACTCGAATCGGCTCGCAAGTCAGCTGACAAGAAGGCCGCCGCATCAATCAAGAAGGCCAGCAAGCAGGAAAAGAAAGCGCTCGCCAAAAGCAACGAGAGTTCCAAGACAAAGAAGAGCCAACGGCAAACGGCCAAGTCGACAGGCAAAAAATCCAAGCCAAAGATCACAGACGTTGATAACAAACAACTGGCTTCCGACGATTCCGTCGTCGATATCGAACAGATGCCAGCCGACATGCTGGGGCCCAAAACGCTAAATCATCGCGGGTTTGGCATGACGCTGAAGCTTATCAATGGCAAAGTCGTCGTGGCTGCTACTTCGAAATCCGGCATGGCCAACGGAGCAGGAATTTTGAAAGGCGATGTGCTCAAGTCCGTCGGGTCGATGCCAATCCAATTGCCACGAGACATCACGGGTTTTGATGAAATCCTCGCACCCGGTGATTTGTTGGATTTCGAGCTGGTACGTAAAGGTCGGGCTAAGAAGTTGATGGTGCCGTACAAAAAGAAACCAGCCGAAGAGGGCAAGATCGTTGACGATGCTCTTGTCGATGCTCAGAACGTCAATCCCGATTCGGACGAGGAGCGTCTCGAACCGATCGCGACAACGACTCCCACTCCGACCGCACGGGACCAACAACCCACACCGGCCACTCGTGACCAACGCCCCACACCGGCTGTTCGCGATCAACACCCAACGCCAGCGAGGAAGAAACGAGCGCCGCTTGATCTCGAATCCCTCCTTAACGATTCTCAACCGGAAAAGAAAATCACGCCACCGAAACCGCCTTTACGCGATGGTGGAATTTTCGAGTTGCCAGAAACGGCTCGGGTGGTACCTGATGCTTCCGTCCTGATTGACAGCGAAATCTCCGAGCTCAAGTCATTGATCGAGCAGCATAAATCGCTCATCTCAGCCGCGAATCGAAGATTGAATGCATTGCAAAAACGCAGCCGCCGCGCCGTGCCACGACCCAAAACTGTCCATTAAGTCGTTCGACCGCTGAACAGAATTATTAGAGGTGCCGCCTGATTACGACTTGAATTGTCGCCGGTCTTGCCACACCATGATGGCATGAAACGACGCACATTTATCAAGACAACGGGCCTTTCGGCGTTCTCCCTTCTGTTGACCGAACCACTTTGGGCACTTCAAGTGGACGATCATTTCATGAACTCCATCGGCCTCCAAGTGTGGACGGTACGGAACCAGCTCGAGAAAGACGCGCCTGGCACGATCAAAGCCATCGCCGACGCCGGTTACAAACAAATCGAATTGGGCGGCGATAAAAACGCCGAGTACATCAAGCTTGCCAAAGACAACGGCATGAAGGTGACGTCCGCGTTCATCGACTGGACCATTCTTGGCAAGACTAAGGAATCCGACCTGAAGAAATTCGACAAGGTCGTTGATGAAGCCTCCGCCAATGGTTTGAAGCATCTTGTTTTTGGATACATCGGCAAGGGCTTTCGCGAATCCGCCGATGACTACAAGTACCACGCCGAGAACGCAAACAGAGCCGGCGAGAAATGCAAAGCTGCCGGTATCCAGCTTTGCTACCACAACCACTCCTTCGAATTCGAATCACTAAAAGGTGGCAAGACGGGTTTCGATATACTCGTCGATCAATTTGATCCCAAACTCTGCAAGTTCGAAGTCGACGTATTCTGGGTTGCCATTGGTGGTCGCGATCCGCTAAAGACCATGCGTTCGCTAAAGGGTAGAGTCAGCCAGGTCCACTTGAAGGATTTGCAGAAAGGCATCAAGACGAATTTCGATGAAGGCAAAGTCCCTCATGAAGCTTTCCAAGAACTTGGGGACGGTATCATCGACATGAAGGCTGTCCTCAAAGTCGCCAAGGAAATCGGCGTCGAGCAATGCCATGTGGAGCAGGACCAATCGCCTGATCCCATCAAGAGCATCGCCCAAAGCATGAAACACCTGCACGCGATCGACAAGGCGTAGCGAAATAGACCAACTCTCCTCCGGCTTCTCTTTGCCGCCCACATGCTGCAACTGCAGCGGTTTCGACTTATTGTTGTCAACGAATTACGGAACCTGCTAAAATTCGGTCGGAACAGAAACATTGACGCATCGCGTCAACTCAAAGGGAGACAGAACATGAGACTTCTCGCAAGAGTGGCTTGCGTTTTCGCTGTCGTTTCAGCTTTAAACCTTGCCATTGCTCAGAACCCCGACGGCGAAGCAAACGATCAAGCCGTTCAACCCATTGCACTCGATGGGCTGACTCCAAAACAATCGGAAACTCTCATCCAGATTGTGGGTCCTGCCTATTTCGCTGGCAATCTGGAAGTGCTCGGCAATGCCATCCCGGCTCTTTTGTCGTCAGCCAGTGAAGAACAGCTCGACACGATCGACCAGTGGAGCGAGGCGAACAAGATCCCACCGCTTGAGAAGCTGTTGGCCGAGTCGCGGTATTGGCTGGCAATCAACAACCAATCACAGAGACTATCCAAACTTGGACCCAACGAACTGGTATCAATGCTCAGCTACTTCCGCGAAAAGCTGGCAGATATCCAATCGCAATACGATGAGTTTCCGGACGTCGACGAACCAGTGCCGAAGATTGAGAACATCATTAAGTACCGCGACTACCTTTGGGACATGCATGTCTTTGACAACAAGCTGGCGAATCATTCGCTCGTTGCCTTGTATGCGGCCAAAGCCTCAAAAGCCATTTCGCGTAAGGCTCGTAAGCGGCTGACCGATGAACAACAGGACATTATTGGAACCAATTTTAAGAAGATCGCGATGACGATGAAGTCGAATCGCGACGCGCTGCATGAGGCCGAACTGGAGATTCGGTGCCGACGTTTGATGTATGCCGTCAAAGCCCTGGACGTCGAGGATGATCCCAAAGAGCGGCTGATGGCTGCCTACGCCGTGGCGATGGACAGCGAAATGCTACTCGGATTCTTTGGGGACTTGGAGAGGCGGAAGGAAAAATTTGAAAAGCTGAAATCAAAACGAGAGCGACGGGACATCGACGAAAATGAGACTGTTGTTTTTCGTCGCAAGCTCTTGAACACACCGAAATTGTATGCTCGTATCCAGAAAGAATCGGAAAAAGGATATGCCTTGGGCGGCGAACTGATCGAGAAGAGCGTTCTGCTTTTCGATGGGCTGCGCTGCTGGGCAAGGGGACGCTACGGTAGTGGCCCTGAGGCATTTGGATTATTGAAAAGCAAACAAGCCCTCATGTCCGGCGACGCGATGACTGCAATTTCGATGCCCGTGGTAGCTCCGACGCCTACTGTCCCTGGACTCGAAGACGATTCCTACGGTGGGGACACTCCAGATTACGACCGCCGTCACCTGTACATTTGGAGTCTGGATGATCGTCGTTTCGTAACCCAATCACGAACTGCATCAACCATGACTCAAGAGAAATTGAGTGAAAGGAAAACCGAGACAGAAACTTTCTTCTGAGGCAAGTGGCATTGGCGCTCCGGTACGGTGGCGCAAGTCAAGCAAACTCAAGTCGACAGAGTCCAATCACAGTCCAACCTGCTCAAGGGAGACCCATACCTCATCAACCGAATTGTCGGTCACCATGAATACACGCAAGCCCTCCGGCGACTTGAGCGGTTCGTACGTTCAGCCACTGAAGTAGAGTTGGTCGCCGCGGAACACATCGTCCGTGACGAGCCACAGTATCAGGTCTATTCGCTCTATGGAAAACAGGCGAAGGACAAGGATGACAATCAAGATAAGGAAAAATACGCGTACGATCGTGACCCGGGTCTGGCTCGGCTAATGGCGTTGGCGCGTGTCGAGCTGGGCGCCATGCTGGCAGGATTCGCCAAGCTACGGTCGCCGTTCGAAGCCGTAGCTGCGACTCCTTATGACATGGAACCATTCAAGGAGTTTGTCTTCGAAGGTGCGCGACGACAATTCGAAGTGCTCCAGCAAGATACAACATTCCAGCCTGAGTTTCCTCCCACGAAACGGTCGCTTGCTTATATGCGGAGGCTGAATATCGCTCGACATTTTGCCGTAGCGGCAGCAGTCGGTACGAATTATGAGGCTCGAGCCGATCGAGTTGCGACTCGCGAAAGCGAACAGGATGATGTCGACGAAGGCGCTGGCGAAGACGAGCTGGGATCTGAAAAACTACTCGAGTACCCGCGCAACCCCGATGTCCGGGCGACAGTTTTGGCTTGGATGCAAATGAAAGCCAAGTTAGACAGCGTCTACGAACCCTTCTTTGCTTCCGTATACTCTTATGTGAATGCCATGAGATCGCAGACGACGGGTACCAACAGCAGGATTGTTGAACAAACGATTGAGCAGTGCCTTGATGGTAATTGCCGAGAGTTCCCGGTGGTGGAGACTCCCGTAACAAGAGCGAACGGAGTCTTAACCCGTCCTGAATAA
>CAYYHV010000195.1:4035-13488 GCA_964471695.1 uncultured Pirellulaceae bacterium | reverse complement strand
CTCCAATTCATCAAAAACGGCAAATCGGTTGCGGAAGTCCGCTTGGACGAATCCGCGAAAAAAGGGAGAACACTTCCCAAAGTCAACTTTGACAAGAGCGGTTGGATGCTGGTTCGAGCCGTGATCGAGAACGCAGACGATTATCGTTACGCCTCGACAGCTCCCTACTACGTCGATATCGGTGAGTCGCCGTACATCAGTAAGTCGGCTTGTGACTTTTTCCTGAATTGGCTTCTACTTCGTGCCAAACAAGTGAAGAAGAGCGACTTGCCCAATAAAGACAAACTGATGAAGCGATATCGTGCTGCCCGCGATTATTGGCGTGAACGCAGTAGTAGAGCGACGGAGCCCTAAAATCGACAACCGCCCGTTAGCGACTGTGCACCCAAATGTTGCACAATGATCGCCCGGACGAATTCTGAACTTGCAGAATCCCCACGTTTGGTCGGGTAGCAGACTCAGTCCGTTGGCAGCTTTGGCCACATTGCCATAGCCTAAAATGGACGAATTTGGTCCAACAGTAAGAACATCGAACTAACGGTTTACAAAACCAGAGCGTGCCATGAACAACCATCAAATAGCCCGAATCATCCAGACCTTGCTACGCAATAGTGGCGGTAAACGATCAAAGTTCCTGATCCCGATCGTCATCCTGGTTTTAGGGTACGTGTTTCTGCAACCGACGCTCAACAAGCAGTTTGGTTGGAACCTTCCGAACATCTTGGATCAAGGCTCCGGCCGAGGCGGCGGCGGAACGCGCTCCGTCGTACGTGATGCCAGTTCGGCTGGTGAACAAGCCATCATGGACGCCCATGACCAACAGAAATCCGATGTAATCGTCCAGGCATCCGCCAAAGTCGTGAAGGTGTTGCCTGACGATACCGTGGGCTCGAAGCACCAGAAAGCCTTGCTTGAGCTGCCATCGAAACTGACTTTGCTGCTCGCCCACAATATTGACTTAGCGCAGCGAGTCCCTTTTCGGGAAGGAGACACCATCGAATTTAAGGGCGAGTACGAGTACACCGACAAGGGCGGTGTGATTCACTGGACGCATCATGACCCAGGAAAACGCCACACCGATGGCTGGATCAAGCATAACGGCCAGACCTATGAATAAGTCGATCGTTTGAACTCATCGTTTGATGCGTCGGTTCAAGCTCGATTGACCTCAAATCCCAAACGTCCATCTGACTTGATCATGGATCATTCGCCATGGTACTGGCTTTCGTTCTGACAGTCATTATATTGCTGTGATTGGCAACCATTGCAACCACAGCGACGAACAGGCACGTTCAATGACCGATGAGATCAATCCGTTTCAGGCACCGGCAGCGGACGATGCCAATCGAGGCTCGTACGCACCTTCGACTTCCGACCCAAGAGTCTACGTCGCGTCGGGACAACTTCATGCACGCGATGGAGCCGAGCTGCCGTTGTATTGCGTTGAATCCGGGGTACCTATCGACGAATCCGATATGACGACTCGGGCCTTCTACCATACTCCGGCATGGATTCTGCTCCTATTGCTGCTGAACATCGTCATTCTGCTGATCGCCTATTTCGTCGTTCGCAAGAAGTGCAGCGTTAGATATGGGCTCTCGAAAGAACTGCGCAAGACTTACCGCAAACGTGACATCCGGAATGGACTCTTTCTCGCCACGGGAATCGGGCTAATGGCGTGGGGCGGAGTGAGCGAAATACCCCTTGCCTTGGTGATCGGCTTGGTTATTCTGCTCGTGGCACTTTTCATGGTGATGATCGGACGTCGCAAATTCCGACTGGCAGGCCACGACAATGGCGATTTTGCCTTTAAGGGCTGTTCGCCAAAGTTCTTGCGGGTGATCGAATCCCAGATGGCAGCCGGTTATTACCAGGCGTAACATGCATGCGCTATTTCGCGGCCAACACACGACTCAACGTATCGTAGAATCACCGCTTGACCGAGCGATCATACTTTGCGATTCGCCTTCAATAATTTGCCGATACCCTGTCGCGGCGATAAGTTGATCTCGATACTGCCCGACTTCGGGAAATTTCTTCGGGTCGTACCCCTTGTAGACGAACTCTGCGATTCGTTGGCTAAGGTCCGTTGCCAGTTGATCGGCGGAACGATATCTAGCGAACTGTGCGACGGACATCAGGACAGCACCGTCGGTGGTTGCAACAGAAAACGCGTTCTTATTGTCGCCAACAAGGTAAAACCGGATTGTCCCGGGCTGAATGTGGCTAACGGAACTCGCCAATTCATCGCCGACTTGCCGCAATACACGCGTACGACTGTCTTCGACGACTCCACCGTATCGCGCAACCGTGCTGCGCAAGTTGGCGGGAACTTCCGGAGCCAAATACTGGGATTCCGTTGATAGCGTTGCCGTGCGAGTCGTTGCGAGAGATTCATCGTCAGTATGGTTGAGGTACGCAAACAGACACACAATGCCCATGATGATAAGACTGATGGCTCGGCCACGACCGAACAATCCCATGGGGCCCGCTAGGTTCGCCGTCCTGTGCCTTCGTGGCCTTGAATCGTCCGGCCGATCAAAATCTCGATCCATCATCGCTCTCCGTAATTTGGTATCTTTGGCGAAAAGCTACCACTCCATGCGATACGCTGACACCCCGACGATAGCTACGCTAAAAAACGTTGGGATTATGCCATTTTGATTGGGAAAACCGCGTTTGTTGGCTCATAAATAGTGCTGGCACGGCCTGTCCAATTCAGACGGAACCCCTGTTTGGCCGATGAAAGCGTTGGAGTGAAACCAAGAGACACCGCCAAGCATGGGACAAGATTGATGATCGAAGCTACACAGGAATACCGCCAGATGTCCAACCCGACCCAACGAACCGCTTGGAAGGCCTTGCAAACCCATCATCAAGAATTCGCCAACACGCACATGCGTGACTTGTTCGAATCTGATCCCGAGCGATTCCAAAAATTCAGTCGCACTTGTTGCGACATTCTGTTCGACTTTTCAAAGAACCGCATCAACGAGACGACGCTTGGTTTGCTGACTGACTTGCTCCGCGAATCGGGGCTGGCCGAAATGACGTCCGCCATGTTCTCCGGTGAGCGTATCAACACCACTGAAGATCGGTCCGTACTCCACATTGCATTGCGCAACCGTTCGAATCGACCGATTGTGGTTGATGGCGAAGACGTCATGCCTAAGGTTAATGAAGTTCTCGGTCGCATGCGTTCATTCAGCGACTCGATACGCAACGGAGAATGGCGAGGCTATGATGGTCAGACCATAACGGACATTGTCAACATTGGCATTGGCGGTTCTGACTTGGGCCCCAAAATGGTCACAACGGCACTCACGCCTTACGCACAAGAAGGGTTACGAGTCCACTTTGTCTCTAACGTCGACGGCACGGATATCGCAGAGACCGCGCGTCAATTGGACCCAGCCCGCACGTTATTCCTCGTCGCGTCCAAGACTTTTACGACGCAGGAGACGATGACGAATGCCGAAACGGCTCGGGAATGGTTGCTTGAGCAAGCGGGCGACGAATCGGCAGTTGCGAAACATTTCGCGGCGCTCTCAACCAATGCGGATGCCGTCGCAAAATTTGGTATCGACACCAAGAATATGTTCGAATTCTGGGACTGGGTCGGCGGACGCTATTCTCTCTGGTCCGCAATTGGCACTTCGATCGCCATCTACATCGGCATGGACAACTTCGAGGAACTGCTCCAAGGAGCCCACGATGTCGACGAGCACTTTCGCACGGCACCTCTGGAAGAGAACGTCCCAGCCATCATGGCGGCGCTCGGCGTCTGGTACAACAATTTCTTTGACGCTGAGACTCAGGCGATCCTCCCCTATGACCAATACTTAGAGTTTTTCTCGGCCTACTTCCAGCAGGGCGACATGGAAAGCAATGGCAAGCGTGTGACGCGCGATGGCCAACCGATCGACGGATACTCAACTGGACCAGTCATCTGGGGACAACCGGGTACCAATGGCCAACACGCCTTTTATCAACTCATTCATCAGGGTACGAAGCTGATCCCCTGTGATTTTCTGGCAGCCGCCCAGTCGCATAATCCACTGGGCGATCACCACGATAAGCTTATCTCGAATTTCCTCGCGCAAACCGAAGCCTTGATGAAGGGCAAAACGGCGGAAGAAGTGCGACTTGAACTCGAGGCCGCGGGTACGGCTCCCGACAAGATCGACGCACTGGTTGCATCCAAGACATTCGAAGGGAATCGCCCCACGAACTCACTTTTCTATGAAAAACTGACGCCGAAGACACTTGGTTCGCTCATTGCAATGTATGAGCACAAAATCTTCGCTCAAGGCGTTATCTGGAACGTCAACTCGTACGACCAAATGGGCGTCGAACTCGGCAAGCAACTCGCAAAAGCCATTTTACCAGAACTCTCCGGCAGCGAGGCTGTGACCAGCCACGATCCGTCAACCAATGGATTGATCGGCTATTTCAAAGCCAACCGACGGAACTGACCAAGGCGGGGCTAACCAGGCGAGACTCAAGGGGATAACAAAGCCAATTGGGATCGCCGACGCATCAACAAGGCTGGCAACAGAAGCAGAAAAAGCCCAAACCCGGCGGGCTCTGGCACCAGATGCGCGTCGGACGACTGAAACTTGCGTGCGTTCCAAAGATTGAAATCGGAGATATCCGTTTCGCCATCGGCGTTGAAGTCGCCCGAGCACCAGGCGGAGTCGGATTGAAATTTGTTGGCGTTCCAGAGATTAAAATCCGAGGCGTCAACAAATCCGTCCAGATTGGCGTCTCCCGCGAGAAACGTTTTTCCGCCACCGAGTTCCGCGGCGCCTCCGACAGCCAACCAAAGCGTCAAGTCGCCATCGTCGACAACTCCGTTACCGTCCAAGTCATACTTCTCATCGCTGCTACCAGCCGCAATGGCTCGGGTAAGCTCGTCGATGTCGTCGCAATCGTAGTGTTCATCGTAGTCATAATCGCCCGGCTTCAAGTCCAGCTCGAGGACGAACAAACCGTAGCGCATGTCGCTTACGATGATATTGCCGCTTTCAAAGTAGGGATAAACCGACCACGCTCCGTCGAAGTAGAACCCGTTGTTGAATGCGAAGGTATCGTAACTGGCGGCGATGGTAAATTCTGCTGCGGATGGGTCCGTGATTTCAAAAACCCAAAGCCCCGTGGTGTAGTTCGCGGCGAATAGATAATCCCCTTTCACATAAGCGTTGTGATCAATCGAACGGGATTGAAACGGGATCGAGCCGCGATAGTCGGGATTATCCAGATCCGAAACATCATAGACATGTTGCCACCGAAAATCGTTCTCATCGTTGAAGATGAAGTATTGGTGGTCCTCCGTCAGCCATCCTTGATGCACGAATCCGGAATCCTCATAGTCCGATACCGAAAGCAGGTCAGGATCCGATTTATTGCTAACATCGAAGATCTGAAGATTTGAACCGTACGAAGCAAAAAGTATCTCACGCCCGACATAATCATCATCGGGGCCATGATAGATCGCTGCATGGTAATCATGAGCATTGGGAGCCACCGTGCCGACTCGCCGAAGATTGCTTGGATCGGACAAATCCAGAATGTCGCCATCCGTCACGTACGCGAATCCCGTCTCTTCATTAATCGCGATGTTGTGCGCACTTCGAACGCCGTCATGGCGATAATCCGCGTTGAACGTCTGCGGCGAAGACACATTTCTCAGACGTGTCAGATCAAAGACTTGTACGCCATGCGGACCGTTGTTGTCGGAGACGATATAAGCGTGATCTTCGTAGACCTTCACGTCGCGCCAAGCCGACTCGCCCGTACTGCTGGGGAGTTTGCCGAGAAACGTGGGATTCCTCGCATCGGTTACGTCAACAAACGCCGTTCCGTCTCGCATTCCCATGATCGCGTATTCACGACTCGACGAGGGATCGGTCCATCCCCAAACATCATTTCCGCGAGTTCCGCCCATTTCTTCCAACGTCACATTGGAAAGTAGATTCATATTCTTGGGCGCATTTTGTGCCGCGGCAGAATTCGCCAGCCCCCACGTAAACAGCGTCACCAAAACCAGGTTCTTGCCAAGCATCGCTTCTCCCCATGAATCGTTTCACCCACAGACAGTCTAGCCAGAAGCCATGTTTAGAACCAGCAGAACCGTAACAGGTTATCCACCGCCGACTCGCACCCAGAAAACATTTGCGTTCATCGGACTTAGGCATCCTGCATCAAACGCCACGAATCGGCTAAAATCAGTGGCTGAATTCATCTCACTTTCGATTACACAATTCCGGATACCGATCATGACCAGCGACTGGCGCAATTTGTACCGATATGGTTCGCGTCACTTTGAAATTGACGGCTGGCGCATGCACTATCTCGACGAGGGGAATGGAGAGCCGCTTCTGATGGTCCACGGCAATCCGACGTGGTCATTTTACTGGCGGAATCTCGTCCAGGCGTGGAGTCCCCATCGATACCGCTGTGTCGTGCCCGATCATCTCGGTTGCGGATTGAGCGACAAGCCGCAGGATTATGGCTATTGCCTTCAACAACATGCCGATAATCTTGTCGCTTTAGTTGAGCAACTTGATTTGCAAGGCGTCACCTTGTTGGCCCACGATTGGGGTGGAGCCATTGGGTTACTCGCCGCTTCGCAAGTTCCCGAGCGATTCGCACGTTTCGTACTGTTCAATACCGGAGCTTTTCCGCCTCCACGCGTACCGCTCCGCATCGCAGCTTGCCGATTGCCTGTGATCGGCCGTTTCATGTTGCGAGGCATGAACGCCTTTGCAACGACTGCCCAAGTCATGGCGACGGAATTCCCCGGCGGTCTCGATCAAGCCGTACTGGATGGCTTGATCGCTCCTTACGACACTTGGGCGAATCGAGTCGGAATTTATCACTTCGTGAACGATATCCCGCTGACCAAATCACACCCAACCTACGATGTGCTCGCCAATTTGGAATCGTATCTCCCACAACTCGACTCGAAACCAGTCCAGTTTATCTGGGGCATGAAGGATTGGTGTTTTACGCCGCAATGCCTGGATAAATTCGTCGAACACATCCCTTCCGCAAACGTGCATCGGATCGAGTCGGCTGGCCACTGGGTTATTGAAGATGCACCAGAACAAGTCATCTCTGTCGTCGACGAATTCCTTGCGGCGAATCCCCTTGCTGCAACGTCCGCATTATGATGCCAGGCTTCGACACCGGACAACTCGCAACGCTGGCATGTGTGATTGAAGCGACGATTCCCAAACCGGGCAACGTTCATCGTGGTGCCGACTTTGAGGATGTCACCTTCCTCGACTTTATGACTTCGGCGGTGGCAATAGCACCGGCGATGCAAAATGCGACGAAAAATGGCGTTGGAGCAACCGTCCTCGCTGCGACTCGAGACACCCACGCGACTGTCAAAACCAATACGAATCTCGGCATCGTCTTGTTACTCTCGCCGTTGGCTGCAGCGACCGATTACGATGCGCTTCAGGAATCCACCCAAGTCGTCCTCGATCAAATGACACCGACGGATACCGCTTTGACCTATGAGGCAATTCGCTTAGCCAAACCCGGTGGCTTGGGAAAAACGGACTCCGCCGATGTCAACGAGGAACCGCCTCAATCGCTTGTCGAAGCGATGCAATTGGCGGCTGGTCGCGACCTGGTGGCTCGGCAATATGCCAACGGGTACCAACAAGTCTTTGAGTTCGTTTTACCGAGGATCGTTCAGTCGTTGGACTCAGGCCTGTCCTTGACTCATACGGTGATTCAAACGCATCTTCGCGTAATGTCCGAGTTTCCCGACTCGCTGATTCAACGCAAGCTAGGCGAAAAAGTCGCCGAACAGTCTGCCAGCCGTGCAGCAGCCGTATTGGATGCGGGTGATCCTGGTGACGCCACCTACGAGTCGGCTTTGGCCGATTTCGATTTCTGGCTGCGTTCGGATGGTCATCGACGCAATCCAGGGACGACCGCGGATTTGATTGCAGCCTCTCTATTTGCCGGATTGTTGAATGGAAGCTTACGTCCCCCCTTCGCCTTTTGAGTCGCAGGGTACAATTCAAGTACGCGCGACTTCACGACACGTCACAACGCCCGAGTTAACTATGCCAGAAACGTATTCCGTTCAAGTCACCAAAGACTATCTCACATTCAGCGCCGCACATTTCATCACGTTTGATGGCAATATCTGCGAGCGGCTGCATGGACACAACTACAAGGTGGCTGTTGACGTTAACGGACCGTTGGATGAGAACCACTACGTAATCGACTTTATCGCCTTACGAGATGCGTTGAAGGAAATCGTCGACGGGCTGGATCATCGCATGTTATTACCGATGGAGCATCCGGCGATCAAAGTCACCGAATCCACGGAGGAAAAAAGCGTCGAAGCCACGTTCGAGGACCGACGCTGGGTATTTCCCCGAGAGGATTGTATTTTGTTACCAGTGGCCAACACTACGACAGAACTGCTGGCTCGTCACATCGGGTTGGCCTTGCTGGAACGATTAAAGGCTCGGGGAATCCAGTCGCCGGATTCAATGGTTGTGGCGGTGGACGAAAATGAAGGCCAATGGGGTCGATGGCATTGGAGTCACGCATAGGCTCGCCCTTCTCAGGCTGGCTCCAACACATCGAAACGGCAACAAATTCTGCCCGCAATCCGACGGATGAAAGCGGCTTTGCCCCTACACGATGGAAAGGCGAAGTGGTACCATTCGCCGATGGCCCCCAGTCCCATGATGCAGCAGTACCACGACGCGAAATCACTCTGTGGTGATGCGCTTCTCCTATTCCGAATGGGCGATTTTTATGAGCTGTTCCACGAGGACGCCAAAATCGCCGCTGAAGCCGTCGGGCTGACGCTTACCAGCCGTGATAAGAGCAAGAATCCAGTACCGATGGCTGGGTTTCCCCACCATCAGCTTGACGGCTATCTCGCCAAGTTGATTCAGCTAGGGCACCGCGTCGCGATTTGCGAACAAGTCGAAGACCCCAAACAAGCCAAGGGGTTGGTGAAACGCGAAGTTACGCGCGTCGTGACCCCAGGAACACTCACAGACGACGGGCTGCTGGACCCACGCGAATTTAATTTCCTCGCCGCCACGGTTTACGGAAAACCGCTCAATCGGACTGGCATTCAATCGGTCGGCGTGGCTTGGGTCGAGTTATCCACCGGCGTATTTTTTACGATGTCCGTCGGCGCGGACCGATTGGGCGACGAACTGGCGAGAATTGCGCCCGCGGAATTGCTAGTGCTTGAGGATGATTCCGCCATTCCGCCGACGTTGGACGAATCGGTTGTGATCACCAAACGGCCAGCCTGGGTGTTCGCCAAGGACGAAACAAAAAAGACGCTGTTGCGTCACTTTGAGACACGCAGCCTCGAAGGGTTTGGATTGGGCGACGAAGATGGCGACGCCATTCGCGCAGCCGGCGCGATAATCGAGTATCTCAACGAAACGCAAAAAG
>CAYYHV010000195.1:0-4025 GCA_964471695.1 uncultured Pirellulaceae bacterium | reverse complement strand
CTGTCTCACATCGACCGACTGATTCCATATCGCCCTTGTGATCGGCTGGAGATTGACCACGCCACGCGACGCAGCCTGGAGTTGACTCGTACATTGCGTGATGGGCGACGCGACGGATCATTGCTTTCCGTACTGGATCGAACCGTGACGGCTATGGGTTCGCGGATGATGGCAGAATGGTTGAGTTCGCCGCTCACAAACATCGACGCGATCAAAGAACGCCAATCGGCGGTAACCGAATACTTACATGATCGAGACCTTGCCGGTTCGGTACGCGAGGAACTGCGTGAAGTCTACGATATGCAGCGATTGCTGACTCGCGTCACCACGGGACGCGCCAGTCCCCGTGACTTGCAGTATATCGGTCGCACGCTTCACAAGCTCCCAA
Source organism: uncultured Pirellulaceae bacterium (assembly GCA_964471695.1). Taxonomy (GTDB): domain Bacteria; phylum Planctomycetota; class Planctomycetia; order Pirellulales; family Pirellulaceae; genus CAYYHV01. The sequence goes on along the minus strand of CAYYHV010000195.1, from coordinate 3,637 downwards.
AGCTAAAATCAAGGTTGGCCAACTGCACCAGCCAGCGGTTAGTCGCACTTGAAGCAGCGATCGACCTCTGTCCAGAGCTTCACGCCCAACTGACTGAGGCACTGGTCGATGACTGCCCTCTTTCCCCGCGCGATGGCGGACTGATTCGCAACGAATACCACGCCGAGCTTGACAATCTTCGACAGTTAGCGACTGGCGGCAAAGAATGGATCGCACGCTACCAAGCCTCGGAACAGGAACGCACTGGCATTCCCAGTTTGAAGGTGGGATTCAATAAGGTCTTCGGCTTCTACATGGAAGTCACGAACGCCCACAAAGACAAAGTGCCCGAGGAGTATATCCGCAAGCAGACGCTGAAAAACGCTGAACGGTACATTACACCGCAGCTGAAGGAGTATGAAGAAAAAGTCCTCACTGCGGAAGACAAAGCTAAAGAGATCGAATACGACTTGTTCCTGAAGCTACGCGCCAACGTCGAACAGTCCGCGTTGCGGTTGCGCAGGACCGCTGATGTGCTTGCCGAACTCGATACGCTGGCCAGTATGGCTGAACTCGCAAGTGCTCGCAGCTATTGTTGTCCTGAATTAAGTGACGATCGAGCTCTGCAGATTTCCGAAGGTCGTCATCCGGTGCTCGACATTATCGAACCGGACGGGACCTTTGTCCCCAACGATACAATTGCTGACTCCGACGGCTTTGTGCTGTTGATTACCGGTCCCAATATGGCTGGAAAAAGTACGTACATTCGTCAAGTCGCTTTGCTGACATTAATGGCTCAGATGGGAAGTTACGTCCCCGCGAAGGAAGCAAAGATCGGCATCGCGGACCGCATCTTTGCCCGTGTCGGAGCCAGCGACGAATTGTCACGCGGCCAAAGTACATTCATGGTGGAGATGGTCGAGACGGCCCGCATTCTGAATACGGCGACGGATCGCAGCTTGGTAATTCTCGACGAAATCGGACGAGGTACGAGCACTTACGACGGCGTATCGCTGGCCTGGTCAATTGCCGAGCACATCCACGACGACCTCTGTTGTCGCACACTCTTTGCTACGCACTATCACGAACTCACACAACTTTCCGAATCCCATTCCGGCGTTGTAAATTTGAACGTGTCAGTGAAGGAATGGCAGGACAAAGTCGTCTTTCTCCACAAAATCGTACCGGGATCGGCCGACAAGAGCTACGGAATTCACGTCGCCAAATTGGCCGGTGTTCCCCGTGACGTAACCGCGCGGGCTGGCGAGATCCTCACCCAATTGGAATCGCAGCACGTCGATTCCAACGCCACCCATATCGCCCCAAAACGCAAGAGCGGCGATTTCCAACTCACCCTGTTCGAAACGACAGAACATCCAGTTGTCGACGAAATTCGCAAGTTTCGCATCGACGAGGCGGCTCCGCTCCAAGCCTTGCAGCAGATCAAAGAATGGCAGGATCACGTTCTCGAAAAGAAGCCGTATTAGTGCTGAATTGTTTTGCAATCCGATCATGGATTGCAGCGACTCGTTCCAATTCCAGACGTCACTCCGATTCGCAATCAGAGCAGGATGACTGTTGTGCACAGGCAAAAGCGAGACCGAGGCCTAATCCCATTAGGAAGCTGTCAAAAACAAGCCAAAACATCACACCCAGGCAAATCCCAAGGCCCCAGGCTTGGTCCTCCGTTTCCCCACAGTCTGATTCAGAATCGATGTGCAGTTCGGATTCCATGTCGCTCATAACTCACTTCCCCTTGTTACCTTGGACCAGGTAACTAAGCGACGCTCGAGATTTTGAAACGCCAACAACACAATCGATAAAAAAAGACCCGCAGTTTTACCTGCGGGTCAGTTCTGGGTGCTAACCAAGTTACCTCTTTGCAAACACTGTTAGCGTTTGCGAATCGCTCCGAGCAATCCAAGGAATGCCATTGCGATCAGATTCAAAGTCGCTGGTTCCGGGACGACTGTCACTGGTTGTGATGAGCAATTCGGGTTACCGAACGCATCGTCAATCGTGTTACTCCGGTGGGCGGGTGTGCCGTCGCCGTTCAATTGATCGGAATAGTTAATTCCAATCTCAACGTTGACACTTCCATCGCCATCAACATCAAAGTCGGCGATCGTCAAACCCGTTGCCAGCTGAAACAAGTCGAAACGTTCCGTCGGAACCAAAAACGGCGAACTGACGGGTGTTCCAAGGATTTGCATCGTATTGTTGGAAGTCGAGTAAAACTGATTTCCAGTCGTCCAAACGACACCACCGATAACAACATTTTGGGGAATGAACGTCCCCTGCGGGGCTTCCAGAATGACCGAGATCACTCCGACGTCGTCACCTGTGATAACGTTAGTCGTCGTATCCAGGATTCCATTCAAACCCAACGTGTCGATATAGACGATGCCAGTGTCGCTGTCGTAAACCAATTCGGGAGTCGTCAGACTAGTGTTGTCCACCGAACTGACCACTGGCCCTCCATCATCGCCCGTCCAGCAATCAGCATCTTGAGCCATCACTGAGGACGCAAAGGAAACAACGACCAACAAACATGCAACGTAGACTGAGTTCACTAGACGTCTCCCTAAACTAGAATAATCAGGGCATGCGAACTATAGAGAAGTCGAGTCGGCGAAGATTACTCGTCGCTGAAAACGTGCTCTACAGTGGCTTGCCTTTCAATGTGATTTCAAACGAGTCAAAACCGCTTTCGGGTCGACTCCACCGCCAAAATACATTCGATCGCGGACGTCGCAACGATTTGAGAACGAATTGACCTGATTTCAGGCCAATTGGGCTGTTTTGACTCAGGAAAAAGCACGAAAAAACGCAGCCCCAAAGGCTGCGTCTTCGCATTTTGACAGTTTGGATGCGGGTGGGGTTTAAACGCGGCGATATCCAAAAATCAGACCAAGGACAAGAATTCCGGCTATTCCCAATCCACACGGCTCCGGCACGATATTGATCGGCGGACAGTCCGCGTGGGTTCCGTTATTAAAGAGGATCTCGCCGGCAACAGTCGAGGAGAAATTGACCCCAATCTCCCCCGCGCCGAAATTGGATGCGTCCAATCCTGTGGGCATTCTTACCAAATCAATTCGGCCTGACGGTTCGACGAACTCACGTCCCGCCGCGATTCCGAACATTTGCACTTTGTCGGCAAAATAGGTTCCGGACCAGACCATGTTGTCTACAAATCCGTTCAAAAGGAACTCTAGCTGCATCGCACTCGATTCGATTTGAAAAGAGACCATCCCGACATCGTCACCCTGCAACGCTGGATCGGCCAGAGTATCGTTGACGCCATTGGTTCCGAGCGTATCAATCCAGATGATCCCCGTATCCGGTTCGTAATTGACGTTGGGAATCAAAGCCAACTGAGAATCTGGATTTACAACGGGATTCGTCCCGTCGCCAGACACCCAGTTAGCGTTCGCCGTCGCTGCAAACATTACGGCAACCGTAACTATTAAAAAGCTGCACAACTTCTTCATTAGATTCGCTCCAGTGGTGTTCTCTGCACTCTCATAGTGCTTCATGGGCTCCATCCCGATTGTTATCTCGAACTTGCAAAAACGTCTATCCGACTGACGCCGACGATCTTCGCAAGCGCGCAAAATCCAGCCTCAATTAAGCTGAATGTCAGGTTGGACTGAGT
>CAYYHV010000194.1:6771-13570 GCA_964471695.1 uncultured Pirellulaceae bacterium | reverse complement strand
ACTCGACACCAACAGATTGCCACTGTTGTCGAGATTCATGATCAAGGGAGTTGCCACATTCGCGAAGTTGTCGACCCACTCTCCGGTTGCTGCGTCAAAACGTCGAATTGCGTTGCCAGCAAAATCAGAAACATAGAGCAATCCAGAGTCCCAAAGCAGTCCTACGGGTTGTTGCAAACCACCCCCCGCAGCAAAAACATCAATCAAGTCGCCTGTGTGTGGATCAAAACGGACGACTTCCCCATCCGCCTTATTGGCGACATAGAGCAATCCGTCGGGACCGAACTGCATATTGCCTGGCTGATTCAACCCAGTCGTTGCAAACTCGCCAAGAAATGTCCCATCATCCGCATCAAATTTTAGAATCGCGTTGCTGCCAGAACTCGACACATACAAATTTCCATCGGGTCCAAAATCCATTCCGTCAGGCGTAGACAACCCGCCCGAACGAGCCGGCACCAGGTTGCCGAGAAACTGATTCGTTGACAGATCGTACTCGCGAATCGTGTTGGCTCCCCAGTTTCCCACAAGGATTCGTTGCGCGTGCGCGATTTGGACTGAGCACATCAAACAACAAAAGAAAACCAAGCAGAATCGATGTCTCATTAGCATATCTTGCCCCTCGAAATGTCTTGTTCTTCGCAACGCAACCCTTCAAGTACACGATTACCTTTATAGGTACATTTGTACTCAAGTCAAGTCAGATGAGACATTTCGAGTTTGATCAATCTAGCCCCTGTTCGTTCTCATGCTGCATGGGGCGAACGGATGGAAATCACGAGAATAGCGTGAGAATTTCACATCCTCCGGAGCACTCATTTGTGGAAGCGTTTGTCGGGTTGGACGGTCGTGTGATTTTTTTCGACCGCAAGTTCAGAAAGGCGGGCGTAGGCTTTGGGAGCTTTGCCCCGCGACGGATTGTTCTTCAGCCTCGGCAGCATGCTCATGTCTCATTGCGGCATGAGCATGCGATCCAACATCTATCAAAGATTGATATCTGAAACGCTCTGATGGTTCTAGCTTCGGCGTCTGATTCTCATCATTCCAAGCAGGGCAATTCCGATTAGCGACAGGGCGGTCGGTTCCGGAACCGCTGCTGCATCCGAGCTAGTGAATTTGTTTGCGTTCCATCCACCGAAATCAGAGACGTCCACAACCCCGTCCATTGAGAAGTCGCCGGAACACCAAGCAGCCGTGTTTGTAAACTTGTTAGAATTCCAGATGCCGAAATCGGAAACGTCCACAACACCATCAAGGCTTGCGTCTCCAACCAAATAGGCTTGCCCCGGTCCGATGTTCGCTTCGCCAGCTTCCAATAGCCATGCGTCACGATCGTTCAGGTCGACTAAGCCATCACCCGTCAGGTCGAAATCGAGATTGTTTGTCGCTCCGGCGACTTCGACGGTTAGCGCATCCACGTCAGCACAATCGTAAACGCCATCGTCGTTGAAGTCGCCATCGACGATCGGTGTGTCAGTTGCACTAAATTGCAAGTCGTAAGTACGCGCTACGAGACTGCCCACACCAGGTTCGCCTGGGCCAGCAGCTCCGCCTGAGTTATCGAACAACACCGACTGCTGCAATGACGCGAAATCAACGCCCAATTTGGCAAACTGAAAGGCGCCCGTGTCGGGGTAATCGAGCGGATCGAAGGCCACGGTGGTGCCGTTGATTTCAACACTTCGGTCGAGAGCGCTACCGGCGCCTGTACCCGCCCCAACTTCGGCTCCCCAGAAACCATCAAACACAATGTTCATCCCAGAATCCGTCGTCGTGCCGGAAACATCCGATATCGTCACCGTCACATTGTTCAAAGCTCCGAATCCGGTATCGATCCCTTGCCCAAAGATTCTTTGGACACCATTGATGCCCGCTGTTCCACCCTCAGCCATGAGCGTAAAGTCGATCGTATCATTCGCCGTGCCATCGCCTTCAACGTCGACATTCGCGTATGTAATTTCATAGATGATTGGATCGAATAGCATGGCGGTGCCATCCGTACCGGCAGGGCCGCCGTTAAGCATTATGGTCTGAGAACCAGGATCCCCAACGTTGTCGTTGTGACCAAAAATTCCGTTAACACGAACATCCAAGTTGTCAATTATGACTTGAGCATTGATGGTTGTGCTCGCCACCAGAACGATGATGGCAGTGACAATCAATGACGTTTTTCGTAATAACATTTATTCAATTCCTTTCAATAGGCAAAACTCGACTTCGACCGGTTACACGCTGCGAAGCACCCCAACAAGACCTGTGAGGCAAAGTGACATCAGAACAAACGATGCTGGTTCAGGGACCGTACTGAATTGCAGGTCATAGTGCCGCGCAGAAACAGCCCCGAAATCGCCACCCGAACTATCAAACAGAACGGTCGGCGCGACTGGGAAATCCAAGGCGTCAATAACGAATTGGAACGAGCCCGTATCTGGTGAAATCACGCTGGCCAACATTCCGTTGATTTCTGCTGACCGGTTCAAGTCACCGTTTCCCCCGACTCCAATAGCTGCTCCGGTAAATCCGTCAAAGACAATCGTGTCTCCGGAATCAGTCGTCTCGCCCGACACACTTAGCATGCTTACCGTCACGCCATTCAGGCTTCCAAACCCAGTATCGATACCCTGGCCCCAAGCTCGTTGACCTGCACCCCCGGAAGCGCGCAGAGTGAAAGTGACTGAGTCATTCGGCGTGGAGTCTCCGTCCAAATCGAGGTTGCCGTAAGTCAATGAGAAATCGAGAGGGTCGGCGGCTAGAGTCCCCGGGAAAGCCCCACCGTTAAGCGTGGCTCCTGAAATATTCGCGTTGTGTCCAAATATGCCTGTGCCACGAATATCGAGTGCTTCGATGGTGATCGTCTCACCATGGGCTGCCGTGGCCGCTGCCAATAAAAGGCTTGCGAGCAGGCAAGCATTGAGGTCGAAGGGTCTCCGGATCATTAGTTCTTCCTTTTTGCATAGTCGATATTTCGACAACATGAGAAACGAAGCCAGTCGCACGAAGCCCAACAGATGCGGCCGTATCGGGTCGTCAAAACACCGCTGGATTTTCCATGGCTTACTGGGGAAATTTTCTTGGCAGCCAGATTCGCCGGCTGGACGTTATTACCGCGTCAATCGCCAAGGTTACGCGCAATCTTCACGAAAGCCTCAGATCGGGGCTTCAAGAGCGAGCTGTAAAAGGTGTCAGGGACGAATGGCACTGCCGTGTTTGAGACGTAGTGCGAGCGCGCAATCCTTCCTCGCGGCAATGGGTTGCGAGTGTCTATCGAAGTCGATGGCTCGTGGAGTTAGACATACGCGCGATCAAATGTTCACTGGGGATGGACATCGTTCGAGCTCAAACGCCCGCTATGGTAAGGACCGAGATTTGGTCATGTCTCTTGGCGTACAATCTCATACGACTAAAGATGCTTCAGGGTGCAGCGGTGGATGGCTGCATGCCTCGCACGCTGAGCTTTACAGCAACAATGCAAATGCTGGCTGCATCTTGGGTGGTTGCAGCCGTCATCAAAACCGATGAACTCATCGCACTCGGAAACCAAGCCAGCACAAGCCAACGCGTCGCGAATCGCCCCGACCGAGTCGAGCCTCGCGCAAATAAGCGAAGGCCAAAACTCATCGCGCTCTTGAACAAACCAAGGAAGCAAGCAATTCAAGAACTGATGAACGCTGCCGCATGACGTAAGTTGTTTGCTGACAAGCGGCAGTGCCATTCGTACCTGACACCTTTTAGTTGCGGCATTTGCCAATTGCGTTGGGGATACGATACTGACTGCAGTCGCCACCAACTCTCGCGGAATGAAATTGCGCATGACGAAAACGCCCCAATCCAGCCGTCGCCAGTTCGAACAACTGGAACCAGCCACAGCCGACAATTCTCCTGGGGGCTATCACGGCTCAGGGAAGGCCACCAAGAAAAAGAGCCGCGATCGGAGCGCCGTTGAGCTGGTAAGAAGCTTCTGGAGCATTCTGCGAGGCCACCGACTGTCTGTGGTGTTTGCCTTGTCGACTTTGACTGTGGCGACGGTGTTGGCGTTGATCCCGCCAGCCGCGACAAAATTTATAGTCGACTATGTGCTGGGAGACACGCCGTTGCCTGATTATGCGCCGGCTTGGATTCCCGAATCCGATTGGCAGCGCCTGATGCTGATCACGTCCGTGGTGGTGGTGATCACCTTTGTGAAACTTGCTCTGGGCATCACCGGACGCTGGACGGCAACACGGGTCACCAAGCTGTTGCAGATGTCAGTTCGTCGACGCGTGATTAACCAGGCCATCAGACTGCCTTTGCATCGAGTCCAAGAACTAAAATCCGGTGGTGCGGCGAGCATCATTCGACAGGATGCCGGCAGCGTAGGCGATCTGGTCTTTGGCATGTTGTACAACCCATGGCGAGCCATTATTCAGCTACTTGGCAGTATGGCAATTCTGGCTTGGGTGGATTGGCGTTTGCTGCTCGGATCGCTCATTCTGGTTCCTGTTGTTTTCCTGACGCATCGTACTTGGATCAACCGAATTCGGCCCAAGTTCAAACAGATTCGGGCTCAGCGCGAAATCGTCGATGGACTTGCGACGGAAACGTTCGGCGGAATGCGAGTCGTTCGCGCCTTCAGTCGCCAGCGATCAGAAACAAGTCGCATTATGCGTGGCAATCATCTGATGGGGCGGCAAGAGCTCAGTGCCTGGTGGGCGATGCGGACCGTGGAGATGGTTTGGGAAACCCTAATTCCTGTGGCGACAACCAGTCTACTCTTATACGGGGGGTGGCGAGTCCTGCAAGGCGAGATGACTCTTGGGGACCTTATGATGTTTTTGGTCTACATGCTGATGCTGCTTGGTCCCCTGGCCACATTGGCTCAGAGTGCAGCTTCGTTCCAAAATAGTCTTTCCGGGTTGGATCGCGTGCTTGATCTTCTGGGGGAACAACGCGAGACCAATAGTGATGATGCCGAGGCTTTGCGCTTGCCCGAGACAGTGGATGCGGCGTTACAGCTTGAGAAAGTACGATTCTCGTACCCAGGGACCGAAACTTTTGCGTTGGACGACGTATCGCTGGACGTTGCGGCTGGTGAGACCATAGCCCTGGTGGGACCAAGCGGAGCTGGCAAGACAACCCTCTGCAACTTAGTCGCAAGGTTTTACGAGCCGACCGAAGGGAAGCTATTCCTCGATGGCCAAGACGCTTCCGCGATTCACGTCGAGGCATATCGGAGCATGATTGGCATCGTGGAACAGGACGTCTTCTTATTTGATGGAACGGTAAGCCAGAATATCGGATACGGGAATCGCGACGCGAGCGAGGACGATATTCGGCGCGCAGCCCAAGTCGCCAATGCGCACACTTTCATTGAGGAGATGCCCGATGGCTACGAAACATTAATCGGTGAGCGCGGAGTCAAGCTGAGCGGTGGCCAACGCCAACGACTGGCAATTGCCAGAGCCATCGTTGCGGACCCGAAGATTCTCATTTTGGACGAAGCGACGAGCAACCTCGACACCGAAAGTGAGCGATTGATTCAAGGCAGCTTGGAGCGACTGATGGAGAACCGAACATGCTTTGTTATCGCCCACCGTTTAAGTACGATCGCTCATGCCGATCGAATTGTGGTGTTGGAAGCCGGGAAGATCACCGAGATCGGGACTCATCAGTCACTGATGCAATCCGAAGGGCGATATCGTGATATGGTCGAATTGCAGGTGAATCCCGCCCCCACCACTCCCGAGAAAGAAACAGACGATCTTCAGCAGACAAAGCATTGACATTTATATTGACCAATTATTGATCAGGAATGCGTGTTTTCTTGAGTCATCCCCCTGAAGTCGTCGGCGGAATCGCGATTGCGCCCGGACGGTTCTTTGGTTCAATCCCACCGGCTGATGCTACCGCGTCCTCGGCCGGTGCATTCACCGCTCCAAGAGTTACGTATCGCAATACCGGTGGGACCTATCCTGAAGCTGAATGGTTGCCATTGGCGGAATCCGACGAAGTCTTGGGGCAAGCAACGATAGATGACGTCGACCAGACTTCTCAGTTCGTAACTTTTGCGATGCTCCGGGAAATTCAACCAGACGCTTCGGTGTTGCTTGAGGATGCCCCGGTGCAAGTCGCTGTCTCCCAAATGATAACAATTGTCGGGGACACGTCGGTTGTGGGCGAGCAGCCTGATGGAGTGCAGTCGCGGCTGACCCGCGATGTTGACTTTGACTCAGATACAGCGCCAAGACTGACCGATGAAGTTCCATCCATGGTCGAGACTGCACCCAGCCCAACTGTATCGCCCATCGGAAGTGACAAAATTGATTTGTTCATCTAGGCCATGTGCTGAGTGACGCAAAGTCGATGTTCTCTGTGCAGTCGGTGCGAGCTTCGTGGGCCACGCCCATCGTCACGAACTGGCACACCCTTACCCTTCCTAGCGATTCTGCATTTGGTAGCATGGTAATTCAATTCGCAACGATGACTTGGGTGCAGACCATGTTCAAAAAACTGTTTCGTTCGCTTACGCAATCCAAGGAAGAAATCTATCTTGAGGAGTTGGAGAAGCAGGCTCAGGGGCTGTTAACCAACGGTGCTCCTCAAATGGCTAAGGTTCTGCGTCGCTTTGGTGGTCTCAAAAAGTCGTTAGATGAAAAAATCGAAATCAGCGACAAATCACTGTTGGAGATCGACGATTTGGCTGAGCACGCTGAGAGGATCTGTGACCAAGTCCGAGCGTGCGTGAAAGACCTTGCGGCGATTGAATGTGAACTTGCAGAAGTCGTTTCGTCCGGCGATTTCAAACGCTTCGCATCCCATTTTG
>CAYYHV010000194.1:529-6761 GCA_964471695.1 uncultured Pirellulaceae bacterium | reverse complement strand
ATGCGACGTTGTATCATGTTACGACCGGACAGGGGCCAGACGACCCTCTTTCGCTAACCGTCGAAAAGAAGACGGCTCTCGACGAATGTATAGAGCGGCTGGAGGTTGAAATTCGCACAGCAGAGCGAATCAAATTTGAACTGGGTGGCTGAGACAAACGAGGCTCGAATTGAGCACGCACGCGTGTGATAATCTAGTCTCCGCTTTTAAAACAAGAAGGTAGACAACCAACATGAAGATTCAGCGCCGCAACTTTCTGGCCACAGCCACCAGCGCTGTTACCGCACCCTATTTCTTCACATCTGGCACGCCGGCTTGGGCCCAAGAAAAATCTCCCAACGACCGAGTCGCGATTGGGTTGATTGGCGCTGGCGGCATGGGCAATGGAAACATGCGTTCGGCCAGCCGGTGGTTGGATGTCGTCGCCATTGCGGATGTGGATCAACGCCATCGAGATGGTTCCAACAGACGATTGAGCAAAGGGAAGGCTGACGTTTACGAAGACTATCGCAAGATTCTCGACCGTGATGATATCAAAGTCGTACATATCGCAACGCCCGATCATTGGCATACCAAGATTCTGGTCGAAGCCATGCAGGCTGGCAAAGATGTTTACTGCGAAAAGCCGCTGACTTTGACGATCGACGAAGGAAAGTTGATCCGCGCGACACAAAAAGAGACTGGTCGCATTGTTCAAGTCGGAACGCAACAGCGTAGCACCTTCAACCTCTTCACCAAGGCGATCGCTATGATCGCCGATGGTCGCCTGGGTAAGATTCGCCGCATGCAAGCAGCGATCGGCGGGGCGCCATCCTCGAAAGCACTGCCCGCAGTCACTCCACCCAAAAAACTCAACTGGGATCGATGGGTGGGGCCTTCACCGCAGGCTGAGTATCACGAAGGGAAAGAGGGGAACCGAAACAAATCAAACTGCCACGCGGAATTTCGCTGGTGGTACGAATACTCCGGCGGGAAACTGACAGATTGGGGTGCGCATCACGTTGATATCTGTGTTTGGGCGCTAAACGCCAACGGACAATCCGATGCCTTGCAATCAATTGGTGGCACAGCGGAGCACCCTGTCCAGTTCAAGGATGGGATGCCCACGGAAACGGACCGCTACAATACCGCTACCAAGTTTGCTCTCACCGCGAAGTACGCCGACGATGTCGAGTTGCTCATCCGCAACGATACACGCAATGGCGTGTTGATCGAGGGCGAGAAGGGCAAGATATTCGTCAGCCGAGGAAAGCTGGAAGGCGCACCCGTGGATCGCCTGAAAGACGATCCACTTCCAGAGGACGCGATCAAGAAGACATACAAGAACTTGCCCATGGTGGCCAACGAGCGACAGGCCCACTGGGCAACCTTCCTGCACTGTGTCGAATCCCGTGAGGAGCCAATTTCCGATGTTCATTCTCATATGCGCATGTTGAACGTTTGCCATCTGGCGGGCATTTCAGCGAGATTGGGACGGACTCTGAACTGGAATGACGCAACCGAGTCGATTGAAGGTGACGAGCAAGCCAACAGTTTTCTGGCTCGCCCCTATCGTAAGGGGTATGAGATCGAAGTCGCCCAACCGGCCTGATTAGGACGTCGTTCCAACAGGTACGCCCGTCGGCCAAAATGGTCATGAGCCATTGATCGGTGAGTGGCGCTCATGTGAGCTTGCGCCTAACTAGGACGTTGCTCGCTTCTTGAGCATTACAATCTGCCCCAGGTGGTAGTGGGTGTGCTGGATAATGCCATTCACGTTTCGATAGTAAGTTCCGTAAGTCTTGAAGTTGGTCTGCCACACTTCTTCCGGAAGATTTTCAACGGCTCGGGCCAGTAATTTCGCGTTGTTGAGAGATTTTTCCGTCCACGCATTCCATTTTTCCGTCGATTCAATTAGTGGACAATCAAAACTAAGACTGTCTTTCGCGTCGAGTTCGCCTCCGTTAAGAACGCGTAGAACCGCCTCGACGTAGTAGTTCATGTGGTAGTTGAGTGTCGCAATCGAATGAGGACTGTTGAACGTTTTGAGGGCGATCTTAAGCGAAACGTCGCTAAGAACGTCTTTAATATTTACTGAGGTCCAGTTGCCACCGAAATAGACTTGGCGTAGCTGTTTTCCGACTTCTTGGGAAAGGTTCAACTCAACCTCCATGGCAGGTCACATTGGTGTGCGGTAGCGAACTAGATAGGTAATTTGTAAAACGGTAAAGCAGGCCAGCCTAAGTTTAAAGGTCGGGAGGATTCGAATGAAGTATGGTTGCGTTACGCTGTGTATCCTCAGTTTGATGATAGTGGGTTGCGGGCAATCAAAACCTGAATCCTCAGTGGACTCGGGCCACGACCAAAGAGAGTGGGACGAATCTAGTGAAACCGCGCAAGGCGAACAATCAGAGCCTGAGACCTTAGTGGAATCGGGCTACGACCAGAACGAGATGGACCAAGCTATCGAAACCGCGCGAAGCAAAGTCGATAGTTTCCTTACCGCACTCAGCACTCCCACTGGTGAAGATCATGCGGTCAAGGCGCCGATCAAAGATGATGAAACGGTTGAACATTTTTGGCTGATTGATGTCGTTTACAAAGACGGCAGCTTCACCGGCACAATCAACAATGATCCGGGATTAGTAAGCAATGTGAAGTTTGGCCAAAGATGGACGCTGAAGAAGGCGGAGATTTCGGATTGGATGTACATGAAAGACGGGAAGATGCATGGTAACTACACGATGCGTCCGTTACTCAAAACGCTACCTGACCACGAAGCCGCTCAGTATCGCTCTATGTTGGCTGAACCTTAAGTTCTGAAGATCAAATCGAACACTGCGTGACATCCGTGAGCGACCAGGCGTTTTGCCGTCGTTGGATGTGCACTCCCCGGAGGCTAACCCCTTGCCGCTCACATTGGTCGAACTTTGAATAGCTAACGCAACTCGATAACAGCCGGAAATTGGCGACTTGCCCATGAATATTGTTGAACAAATCAACGTCGACTCCCTTTCAAAAGACCTCGCGGTATTCTGGGAGTTGTCAGCTGCCAAGATCGATTCAATTCGGACTGATTTTGATCATGCTCAAGGCTCGCCAGTCTTTACGATTGACGGCAAATATACAACTCGCGGCTGGACTGAATGGACGCAGGGTTTTGAGTACGGGTCGGCGATTCTTCAATTCGATGCGACGGGTGCCGAGGAGATGCTTGAACATGGTCGGCAAAAGACCGTTCAACAGATGGCTTCCCACGTCACTCACTTTGGAGTCCACGATCATGGATTCAACAATGTAAGTACGTATGGGAATCTACTTCGGCTGATGAACGAAGGGCGTATTCAAGAGAGTCTTTGGGAACGTCGTTTCTATGAAATGGCGCTGGTTGCATCGGCCAGTGTTCAAGCCAAGCGATGGACAGCGCTTCCGGACGGGGGCTATATCTACTCATTTAATGGGCCACATTCGCTGTTCGTCGATACGATTCGTTCGCTACGAGTGTTAGCGATCGCTCACCAGCTTGGCCATTCGATGCTGGAAGAGAAAGATCGACAAGTCGGCTTATTGGATCGGCTGATTGCACACGCTCATGCTACGGCCAAGTACTCCGTCTATTACGGTGAGGGGCGCGATGCCTACGACCTTCCCGGGCGAACCGCTCACGAATCCGTATTCAATCTGAACGACGGCAGCTATCGTTGCCCGAATTCGCAACAAGGCTATTCGCCTTTTTCGACTTGGACTCGAGGGCTGGCATGGGCGATGCTTGGATTTGCTGAGCAGTTAGAGTTTCTTGACACGTGTGATGATTCTGATTTCCAAAGCACCAATCAACGCGCCGATGTAGAAGCCGTGATGTGCAAAGCAGCTCGGGCGACTTGTGAATTCTACGTTGCGAATAGTGCTGCCGATGGAATTCCCTACTGGGACACAGGGGCGCCACGGCTTCACCGAATGGGCGACGCCCACCTTGAGAAGCCCGCGGACCCCTACAACGGATTCGAACCGGTAGATAGTTCGGCGGCGGCCATTGCAGCGCAGGGCCTACTACGATTTGGTTCCTATCTGAACAATCGCGGAGACAAAGAGGCTGGCGATCGCCTTGTGAAGTCTGGATTGACCGTGGTGCAGACGCTGTTGAGCTCCATGTATCTCAGCCAAAATGCTGATCATCAAGGACTCTTGTTGCATTCGGTTTACCATCATCCAAACGGATGGGATCACATACCCGCTGGAAAACAGGTGCCGTGTGGCGAGAGCAGCATGTGGGGCGATTACCATCTTCGCGAAGTCGCTTTGTTGGTGGGCAGAATGGCCGAAAATAAATACTACACGTTCTTCACCTAATGAATGATTGCCAACGCATGACAAAACCTGTTGCACTAATTACTGGTGGGAGTCGCGGTATTGGGCTGGGCATTGCGCAAAGTCTAGCCGACGAGGGCTATTCGTTGGCGATATGCGGACAACGAGACGGGAAAACCGTCGAGGATGTCATGAATGGCCTTCGCGAAAAGAATGTAGAAGTTCTTTATTGCCAAGGAAACGTGGCGTCACGGGATGACCGATCCACGATGATCGCTTCCGTTCGAGAACATTTCGGACGGTTGAATGTATTGGTCAACAACGCGGGCATCGCTCCCAGTTCGCGCAATGATATTCTCGACGCGACGGAAGAAGATTTCGAAAACGTCATGAAGGTGAATCTCCAAGGCGCATATTTTCTTACGCAAGAGGCGGCCAACTGGATGGTCGAACAGGTCACAGCCGATGGATGGCGTGGTTGCATCGTTAACGTCTCGTCGATCTCCGCAGTTTTAGCGTCGACAAATCGCGGGGAGTATTGCATTTCCAAAGCCGGTTTGAGTATGGCCACGCAACTGTGGGCAATGCGTCTCGCTGAGTTCAATATCCCTGTTTTTGAACTACGCCCTGGAATTACGCACTCAGATATGACGGCTTCCGTTCAGGATAAGTACAACAAGTTGATGGCGAATGGGCTGGTTCCGCAGAATCGCTGGGGAGAACCTTCGGACAATGGCAAAGTCGTCGCTGCACTGGCTCGAGGCGATTTCGGATACTGTACCGGTCAAGTCATCACGGTTGACGGTGGACTGACCATTCCACGACTGTAACCTCTCACAGAAACGTCGAGCATCCTCACCTATGGCGAAGTATCCCAAAGTTGCGCAGTTAAAGACGATCGAGGCCTTTCGAAAGCGTCTTGATGAGCTGGGACTGGAACTACCGGCGGATGATGAAGTTCTCACTTCGGAACAAAGTTCACCGCTGGCCCAGCCGATTTGTATCGGCAATTTTACCGTGGGCAATCGTTGGTGCATTCATCCTATGGAAGGATGGGACGCCAATCGAGATGGCACGGCTTCTGAGCTGACAATCCGCCGCTGGCGCAGGTTCGGTGAAAGCGGAGCCAAGCTGATCTGGGGTGGTGAAGCGGCTGCCGTCCAACCCGATGGGCGAGCCAATCCCAATCAGTTGATGGCGATCAAGTCGAGTAGGGCGTCGATTTCGCAGTTGCACTCGGTTCTGTTTGAGACCCACCGGTCCCATTTTGGTCAGACCGAAGATTTATTGGTCGGCTTGCAGCTGACTCATTCTGGACGCTTCTGTCGTCCCAACTCCAAGCGACTTGAGCCGCGCATCGCTTACCACCATCCCCTGCTGGATGAGAAATTCGGCATCGACCCCAATGACGACTCGATTGTATGGACTGATGATGACCTTGAACGGCTGATCCAGTCCTATGTGGATTCGGCCCGAATTGCGCACGAAATTGGATTTCGATTCGTCGACGTAAAAGCGTGCCATGGGTATTTGTTGCACGAATTTCTCAGTGCCCGAAGCCGCACGGGGCGTTTCGGCGGTGACTTTGATGGTCGAACTCGATTGTTACGAACGATTATCGAACGTATTCGATCCGAGATTCCTGAGTTGATGGTGCTCGTTCGCCTGAGCATTTTTGACATGCCGCCTTACAAAACAAGTGTAGGTATCGGCGAAGCTATGGAGCATGAATTGCCCTACGAATATGGCTTCGGTGTCTCACCAACGAATACTGCCGCCTACGATCTCGAAGAACCTTTTCAGCTGATTAGATTACTGAAGGATCTGGGAGTTGCTTCGATCAACTTGAGTTGCGGAAGTCCTTACTACAATCCCCATATCCAACGTCCAGCGATCTTCCCGCCGTCCGATGGATATCGCCCTCCAGAGGACCCGCTTGCCGGAT
>CAYYHV010000194.1:0-519 GCA_964471695.1 uncultured Pirellulaceae bacterium | reverse complement strand
GAGTGGTCCGCCAAATCGAGGGAGCGCGACAATGTAAAGCAGCTTTTCCAGACATGCCGATGGTGGGGACTGGCTACAGCTATCTACAGGATTACCTGCCCCATGTCGCGCAAGCAGTAGTACGAAAAGGCTGGATCGACGTGGTTGGATTGGGCCGTATGGTCCTGTCGTTTCCCGACCTGCCAGCGAGTACTCTCAATCGTGGGGAGATGCATCGCAAACTGGTCTGCCGCACCTTTAGCGACTGTACGACAGCACCTCGCAATGGAATTGTTTCAGGATGTTACCCACTCGATTCATTTTATAAGGACCGACCTGAGGCAGCACAACTTCGTGAGGCGAAGAAGCACACTTGATTAGCGGGATGCCGGAACCCACGCGTGGCCCCCGACGTTACGCGATAAGGTCGTGGACGACATCGCCATGGACATCTGTGAGTCGATAGTCCCGCCCTTGAAAGCGATGCGTGGTCCGTAGATGATCCAAGCCCAGGAGGTGGAGGACGGTTGCCTGATAATC
>CAYYHV010000193.1:0-13584 GCA_964471695.1 uncultured Pirellulaceae bacterium | reverse complement strand
ACGGGAAAAGCCCTTCATTTTCTCGGCAAACTGTTCTGGAGTTATATCCATATATTCAATTTTGACATCAAAGTATTGGCCAGCACTTAACGAGTAGTTTTTGGCTTCGATTTCGTCATAACTGACAGCGACTGAAAAATCTTCTACAGCCTCTTTAGCGTTAAACGCCTCAATAATTTGTTGCTCTTCTTTCGGAGTTAGTACCGTTTTTTGGTTATTACCGTCTTTGACTTTTTCGCCCAAGTTGGAGGCATCGACAAGTACCACATCGCCATCGTTACTGGCGTCGATAGCCGTTTGATCGCGGAAGACGAACGAGTCGCCTTCAACGTCCTGAGCCGTAAGCTGATGTGTTACCGTGGTGTCCACGGTTGTCGAGAGGACCGGAATATCGTCAAGGAACGGATTCCCGTTGACGTTGTCTCCAAACCGATCAACGTCCGCCACAATGTTGACATTGAAGGTGCGCGTCGTAACGCCACCCTGGTTATCGGAAACGTTGACTGTGACCGTCGTCGAGCCAGTGACGCCTTCGGGAGCCGAAAGCTGGAGGACTCCGTTTTCAGTGTCGACGAAGACTTCGGCGCTCTGAATCACGACATCGGTTACGGGTTGGCTCCCGGCTCCGACCGCGACGTTACTGATGGCTTCTCGCACCGACTCGCCCTCGATCAGTTGTCCGAAGATCGTGTGATTAAAGTCGAGGTGACGTGCTGCGCCTTCTGTAATAAAGAACTGTGAGTCGTTTGTATCGTCGGTGGTTTTGGCCATCGACAGAATTCCGGTCTGGTTGTGTTGTAGATCAACGTGGAATTGGTCATCGAAATCGCCCAGTGTCGATCCGCTGGTGCCGGTGCCTGTGGGATCACCGGCCTGAATTACAAATCCGTCGATCACACGATGGAATGTGATACCATCGTAGAATCCTTGTTCTGCCAGAGTCGCGATACGTTCGGTAGCGCGGGGAGCCAGGTGATCGTAAAGTTCAAAAACCATATCCCCAAAGTTCTCGACGGAGAATCGGAGACTGCGATTGCCTTCCGGGATGTCGGTGCTGAGCACCGTCGTATCCGCCGCAGCGGCAGTGAAGCTGAGCGTATCGCCATCGGCATCAGAAGCATTGAGCGGAACGAACAGAGGTGAACCGGCGATAACGGTTACATCTTGAATGTTGTTCAAGACGGGGTTCACGTTCTCGCCTTCGAAATCGACGGTGATTGTTGCCAACTCACTGACTCCGCCGCCGAATCCATCGGTGCCGTCATCGACAGTGATGTCTATCGAGCGGTTGTTCGGAGTCGGCTCCGCGAGATCATTTTCGTAACGCAAGGTTCGCAAAACGTCCGCGTAGTTGCTGATTGTGTCTTCGCCCGTCAGCGTCATGATGCCTGTCGACGGATTGTAGGACTGGGTAATATTCGAACCTGTGGTATCGATGGAGATGCGTTCATCGACGCCATCAATCAATCCACGTAGTCGAATTGTTGCTGATACGAGCGAGTCGCCGTCGGCATCGCTGACCGAGAAGTTGGAATCGACTAGTGCGACAGAGGTGGCTCCCTCGGCAAGTTCGACTTGCGAGTTCTGACCAGAAGCCGATCCATTAAAATCGACCAGTGGAAGGGCGTTGTTGACCGTGATCGTGAATTGAACGGCATCGGACAAACCACCTTCGTCATCCACAAAGACGCGGAAATTCTGAACAGTGGCTCGTTCCGCCGTTGTTGGAGTCCACGTGATTGTGGCGGTACGTCCATCCGTCTCAATGGTGGCTCCCGCTGGGCTGACTGCAGTGTCCAGCGAGAACGTCAGCACATCATTTAGGTTGTCGTCAGTTGCATTCACTGTGATCTGGATTTCAGTGCCTACGGACGTGGCTGCGTCAGCGACGCCATTCAGCCTTGGTGCGACGTTTTCAGTCGGGCCAATATCCACCGTGAAGCGTTGGAGTTGGACGCCCGGTTGACTAATCGTCGTGACTCCGTCAAACGCGACTGCGGCTGTGCCAGATTGTGATATCGCAACGGACGGGAACTGTTGGTGGCCCCTGGTGAGAACTGTGTCTGCGATGTCGATGGTCGACTCGGCGCCATCGACTGTCCCTTCATTGTCGAAAGTGCGAGTCGCAATGTTCCATCCCTCGCCATCCTGCTGTCCGGTGTTGTATGTCACAATCAACTCGCCCGCATCTGCCATGGCTGCGTCGACGTCGCGCTGATGGCCAACGCTATCGTCGTTGATTTGGAATTCGTCGCCTTGGGTCACGCCATTTGCGTCGAAACGTTGAGCGTAGACTCCCCAGCTGTCACCGTCCTGACCAAGACTGCTCCAAGCGATGGCATATTGCCCCAATCTCGACATGGCGACTGTCGCCTTGTGTTGGCTGCCGTCGGTGGTCGTGTTCACCAGCGTCTCGGTGCCTTGCGTGTTGCCTAACGAGTCGAAACGCTGGGCAAAGATTCCCCAATCGTCGCCGTCTTGATGGCGACTGCTCCAGGCAATCACAAAATTGCCGAGCTCATCCATTCCGACAGCAGGGTAGGCTTGGGTGCCATCCGTCGTTGAGTTGACCAATGTTTCGTTCCCGGCGAGGGAGCCATCGGCTGCGATGCGTTGCATCCAGATGCCGCTGGCATCGTCAGCGCCAGGCCCGTGCCAAACGACAACGGCCTGCCCGTCAGCGGCCATCGCGATCGCGGGTTGGGTTTGCTCTCCACCGCGAGTCGTATTAATGCGGAATTGTTCGCCAATCGCCGTCCCACTGGCTGCGTAGCGTTGGCCAAAGATGCCGGAGCGATCCCCTTCACCACGACCAGACCATACAACCATAAAGTCCCCGTTGTCATCGGTGGCAATGACGGGATCAGACTGGTCGCCTCGGGAAGCACTGTTGACGGTAATTAAATCGCCAACGCTGCCGTCAGCCGTGATTGATTGAATCAGGATTTCACGGTCATTGCCCGAAAGTCGATTGGCTTGGTTGTGACCGGTGTAAGCAATCAGTGAGGTGCCCGTTGAAGTCTGGGCAATGTCAGCCGCAATGACTTGCTGGCTGGCATTGGAGATTTCCAAAATCTCACCGAGTGGCGTCGCTGCCAACATGGCACGGGCTTCAAGTGTTTCGGCTGTGGAGAGAGAACGCAATCTCCCTGAACGGAAAGTCGTCGTGCGCTTTGAGTTCAGACCTCGGCCATTGCGGCGCTGAGAGCGGCCGCTCCAGAAATGATTCAACATCAGATTACCCTGTTCCAAGCGTTTTGGTAGCCAAGAATTGGACCACCACTTCTCGACTACCAGTATGAATTAACGCCCCAGTTCATTCAACGAAATTGGCTCGTCGGGTCTTTTTGCAGACTAAGTGTCCGTCAAGGGTTCGGGGTGTAACGGAAATACGGGCTGCGTGCAGGCCCTTTGGGAAATTGTGAGTGGCAAGGCGCTAACCTTACTAGTCGCCGATGGATCGGACTTTCAGTCTCGAGGGTGCAGCCTTGGTAGTTATGCGTGAGCTACTTTACAGCGAGAACTGTGAAGCCGAAGACATACAAGCAAAGAGGTTCGCCTACTGTCTCGGTCTATCGACCATCGACCAGACTGCGAAACCGAAGCCATGATTCGCGAGTCTGAAACAGGGACTCGTCAAATACGAGGACGTCGCAACGTCGCGAAACGAAAACGCGAATCGACTTGCGGTCGAAATCGAACGCCACTTCGTGCCAATTTGAGCGATGGACTTCCGTCGATCCATCTGGATTCTTGACCGTCAATGAGAACTCATCGTCCGATGCGAATCCGGCGACTTCGACAAACTGGGGCGCCCGAAATCGAGACTCCCACCAACTCGTGTTCTCAATCTGAGCCAGTCCGTAGAATTCGACACGCTGATCGACGTCGGCGAACTTCTCATTCTGGACGCCGATATTCACCATCACCGGCGCCTGAGGGCTCGGAGTGAGATGGTGCGTATTGACTTGGGAATCGAGCATGAATTGCGGGGCGGCAAAAGTGAATTCTTGCGACATTACAAACATACACCCCAGTCGATTCGGAGTCGTTTTTTCGCTGGCTTGATACAGCGTCAGCGAGAGAATGGGTTCGGGATGTTCGGATTGTTGGAGGTTTACGCGACGAATCTGGGATTTTGATGCACGGAAGCCAATGCTCAGCCAATGGCGGGATTGGCGTCGAAAATCGCCTGCGAAGTCGCCGCATCGCTTGAAACGGCAGGCGTTTCGAATTGCCGCTGATTTCAGAAATCCGTATACTGGGCAGCTTGTATTTGACTTCCCTGCGGCACCATGGGGTGCCTGTTCTCTCGCGGCGAATCAGCCGAAAGCACAAAGATGAGCGATTCAAAAGTCACCGTTTCGACGGCCGACGCAAAGCGACCAATCTACGCCGGCATTGATGTCGGCGGAACGAATATTAAATTCGGCTTGGTCGATGACAACGGGCAAACGGTTGCGTACGACACGATCCGCACCGAAAGCGAGCGTGGACCCGAAGATGCCGTGGCTCGCATGGCTAAGCAAGTCAACAAGATGATTGCCGACGCTGGCATCGCTACCGAAGATGTTCCGATCATTGGACTGGCGACACCGGGGACTATGGACATTGCGGCCGGGATGATTCTCGAGCCATCCAATTTGCCGACTTGGCGACACTTCGCGATTCGTGAAGAACTCAAAAAAGCCAGCGGCAAACCTGTGCTCTACGCCAACGATGCTGGCGCCGCCGGTTACGGCGAGTACTGGTGTGGTTCTGGTCGCCAGTATCCCAGTCTCGTACTTCTTACGTTGGGGACCGGGGTTGGTGCGGGAATCATCCTCAATGGTGTATCCATCGACGGTGAGCATTCGCATGGCGCGGAATGCGGGCACAACATAATTGATATGCACGAGGATGCACGTGTTTGCTCCTGTGGGCAAGGCGTACATCTCGAACCCTACTGCAGCGCGACGGCAATTGTGAACCCAATTGATGAGAAACACAAGACGGCTCGATCTACGACATTGCGACAGCGCATCGATAGCGGTGAAGCATTGACGACGTTGATGCTGGCACAAGAAGCCGAAAAGGGTGACGGATTCTCACTGGAGATGATCGACGAAACCGCCGTTTATCTTGGAGTCGGGATCACAACCATTGTTCACACCATTGATCCGAGTATCGTGGTGCTCGGCGGAGCCGTAAACTTCGGCGGCAAGCAGTCCGAATTGGGGCGTCGGTTCCTGTCCAAAGTCTCCGATGAGTTCCGTCGTCGTGCGATGCCCGTACTTGCCGAAAACA
This sequence comes from uncultured Pirellulaceae bacterium, assembly GCA_964471695.1. Classification (GTDB taxonomy): domain Bacteria; phylum Planctomycetota; class Planctomycetia; order Pirellulales; family Pirellulaceae; genus CAYYHV01. The sequence goes on along the minus strand of CAYYHV010000193.1, from coordinate 8,298 downwards.
CCGTAATCGACTTTGCCATCCTTGGTGGCGACGCCGGGTACGTCGGAGCCGCAGGATTGGCTCGTGAAGAACATCTCCGCCAATCCTGATCCAACCAGGAAGTCTACACCAAAGCATATGTCAAAGATCGAACAGAAAAATATACGCAACTTCTGCATTGTGGCGCACATCGACCACGGTAAGAGTACGCTGGCAGACCGGATGCTCGAAGTCACCGGGACGGTGCAGAAGCGTGAGATGAAAGCCCAGTTGCTGGACGACATGGAGTTGGAGCGAGAGCGTGGCATTACGATCAAAGCCCGTGCCGTGGCGATGACGTACAACAAGAATGGCACGACTTACGAACTCAATCTGATTGATACGCCGGGCCACGTAGATTTTCACTACGAAGTTTCACGGTCGTTAACGTGTTGCGAAGGCGCACTTCTTCTGGCGGATGCGTTTCAAGGCGTCGAAGCCCAGACGGTTGCCAATGGCTACGCCGCAATGGAGCATGATCTGACGATCGTGCCTGTGGTCAATAAAGTCGACTTGAAGCAATCGCGCGTCGAAGGCGTTATTGAGGAACTCGAACAATCACTGGCTGTGGATGCAGACGAAGTCCTCCGCGTTAGCGCCAAGACGGGTTTGGGAGTCGAGGATCTGCTGGACGCAATTATCGAACGCATCGATCCGCCCGAAGGTGACCCTGACGCTCCGCTTCAGGCTATGGTGTTCGACTCGCACTACGATCCCTATCGTGGCGCGATTATCTACATCCGGATTATGAATGGGACGATCGAGAAGGGGCAGAAAGTCGCATTGTTGCGTCAGAAGACGACGCACGAAGTCATCGAGATGGGGCAATTCGCTCCCCAGCGAAAACCGTGCGACACTTTGGGAGCCGGACAAGTCGGCTATCTCATCTGCAATATCAAATCACTCGACGAAGTCCACATTGGTGACACCGTGAGCGTGCCCGGTACGAACGCGGCATCCGCATTGGAAGGATATCAGGAGCCGAAGCGGATGGTCTATTGTGGGCTGTATCCGTCAGATGGCCAGGACTTTGAGGAGTTGCGTGACGCACTCAATAAGCTGGCGATCAACGATCCCAGTTTTGAATTCGAACCGGAAACCAGTGAGGCCCTCGGGTTTGGTTTTCGTTGTGGCTTCCTCGGATTGTTGCACATGGAAATTGTGCAACAGCGTCTGGAGCAGGAATCAAACGTTGATCTCGTGCAAACCGCACCCAACGTTACGTACGAAATCGAAGACCAACAAGGGAATACGTACGAGGTTCACAAGCCCCAGGATGTTCCTGATTCGGGTTCAATCGCGGTTTTTCGTCAGCCGATTGTTAAGGTCAACATGGTGCAGCCGGAAGACTACGTTGGTGCCGTGATGAAACTTTGCACGGAACGTCGCGGAGTCCACATTCGAACCGAATATATTTCAACAACGCGAATGATGCTGACTTATGAGTTGCCGCTTGCCGAAGTCATCTATGACTTGCATGACAAACTGAAAAGTGCGACTCGCGGTTATGGCACGATGGACTATGAGCTGATCGGATATCAACCGGCGGACCTCGTGCGTATGGATATTCTGGTGAATGGAAACCGCGTCGATGCCTTGTCGGTGATTTGTAATCGTGCCGACGCCGATCGACGAGGCCGCGCCGTTTGCAAGAAACTGAAAAAAGAAATCAGCCGTCATATGTTCGAAGTCGCGGTCCAGGCCGCCATCGGCAGTCGCATTATTTCTCGCGAAACCGTTCCGGCACTCCGCAAGAATGTGACGGCCAAGTGTTACGGAGGTGACATCAGCCGCAAGAAGAAACTTTGGGCAAAGCAGAAGGAAGGCAAGAAGCGGATGAAGGCGATTGGGAATGTCGAGATTCCCCAAAAAGCATTTATGGCAGTGCTCGATACCGGCCAGGAATCCAAGAGGTGAGCGATCCGGTGCGAGCCGCCGATTCCCATTCAACGGTTTCCTCTATACCAGCTGCGAAATCGACTTCTGCGACGGTTCCGATCGGCACCCTGCCCTGCCCGCTTTGGCCGCTTCGTATTGCCTTGGCCCTTCGAGGCATCGGGCTGGGAGCCAGCTATTTGTGGCACGAAATGGAACGCGAGTCCAACATCTTTGGCACGTTGCTGTTTGAGTGGACCTACCCGGAGAGCTTTGCTCAGCAGTTTGAAGACGTTGGGATGTGGATCGCTTCCATCGCCTCCGTCCTGATTCTGCCGCTGGGGATCAAGTCGCTCAACACCCGTAGTGGGTTTCGTTGGCTGGAAACACTTCTGCTTGTCCTGATTGTTGTCTGGGAACTGACGCTGGCGTCCGCCAATACCTATCGGGGCGGTGCACTGTTCAGCCAACTTGCATTTGGTTCCCAGGGATTGCGCATTGGAGTCCCGCTGGCGTTGTTGCTGATGAACTTGACGAGGCGCGTGAATCGGGTCGAATGGACGCTGCGTATCGCAACGAGCGCAACTTTTCTGGTGCACGGCTTGAAGGCTTTGTATCAATCGCCGACCTTTACGACCATGGTCCTCGGGACGGGATACCATCTTGGAATCGAGTTGGAACAGTCGCTCGCAGAATCGACGCTGCTGGTGATAGGTGTGGTCGATATGGTTGTGGCTATGCTGATTCTTGGAGCCCGCTGGAAGTGGCTAGCATTCTATATGGCGGCTTGGGGACTGATTACGGCTTGTGCACGAACGTCTGGTAGTACATGGTCGAGCTACCCCGAAACGTTAATGCGACTGGTTCATGCTGGAGGACCGTGGTGGCTTTTCTTAGAATGGCGTCGTCAATCATCAATGGAAGCATCTGTGAGCGAGCCGAATCATGAGTAGTTTATTGCGTGCCCTACTATTGTTTCTGATCGTATCGATCGGCTCGATGGCGATCGCGGAAATCCAACCACAGAATCCCCGAGTCGTCTGGCTGCGTGATCCTGCCACGACCGCCATGATTTGTTGGAATACCAATGAGCTCGGGTCGGAACATAGCGTCCATGTTCATGAGCACGGCGCAGCCGGGGGCGATGTCACCACTTTTGACTCGACGAGGGACCGCAAGTTCTCCTACGTCAAGGACGACGAACAACCGTTGTTCTTTCATCACGCAGAAGTCACGGGGTTGAAACCGGGGACTCGCTACGACATCCAGGTCGTGAGCGATGGCCAATCGTCGCCTAGGTACTATTTCGTGACGGCGCCGGGCGGTGAGACTGCGTTCAGCCTGTTGTTCGGCGGTGATTCGCGAACGGGGCATGAAAATCGTCGCAAGATGAACGCGATGATGTCGGAGCTGGTGGCCCGCACTGCCGACTCGCCTGATCCAGCGGATCGCATCATTGCGCTGATGCATGGCGGCGACTATGTCGAGTCGGGGACGAAGTTCAAGCAATGGAAACGTTGGATGGCAGATCACGATCTGACGATTGGTCCGGACAATCGCATCCTGCCCATCATTCCCGCTCGCGGTAATCATGATCGGGGGCGATTGTTTTGTCAGGCCTTCGGCTTTGATTCGAAGGACAGTCACAATTGGTACGCACAATCGTTCGGTGGGTTATTGTCCGTTGTAACACTCAACACCGAGTCGAGTATCGCTGGAAAGCAGGCGAAATGGTTGGGCGATCAGCTTAAGAAAAATCGCGCGAATCATCGGTGGCTGATCGTGCAGTATCATCGTCCAGCTTACGCGGCGGTGAAGTGGCCCAGCGGTGCATTGATCTACTGGGTGCCGCGATTCGAGAATCACAATGTTGATCTGGTTTGTGAGGCTGACGGGCACAACATTAAACGCACCATGCCCATTCGAAAAGGCAAACCGCATCCGGAGGGAGTCGTTTACATTGGCGAGGGTGGATTAGGCGTTCCCCAGCGGACTCCCAAAAAATCACGCTGGTACATCAAGTCGCCGGGGATGGCGGACTCGGGACATCATGTTCAGCGATTGCGCTTCGAACCCCATCAGCTGACTTATGAGTGCCTCCTGCTGGGCGGCGAAATTCGCGATACTGCCACTTTGTTGCCTCGAGGCGCAAAAACGGCTGCGGCCACAACGGGATCATAGAATGTCCGTTGTCTCGCACCATCCGCGACCCTGGCTGGTTCTTATCGCCTATTGGTTGAGCGCTCTGTTGGGGACCGCACTCGGGGGCAGCCTGTTCGGAATCATTGGTGGTCCTGTCGGCATGATTTTTGGCTTCTTTATTGCCATCGTGGTCGGAGCGCCGATCCATTTTGCCGCGTACTTCCTGACTCTGGTCGGTCCGCTGGTACGCATTCGAATGGTCGTTGCGATTCTGGCGGGTGCAGCCACGGGTGCGGCCGCTGCTCAAGCCACCTTTAGTACCTGGCTGACAATGGGGTTGGCCGCAGCCACCGGCAGCGCGACGACGTTTCTCGTGCAGCGCTGGTTTCTCAAGAACACTTGGTTGAAAGATGGGCGAGACGTGATTGCACCGACGAACTACCAATTTACGTTGCGCGACACCCTGATTTTCTTGTCACTCAGCGCGATCGTAGTCGCCTTCGCGAAGCATGCTGTTCGGAACTTTGATATCAGTTCAGCGGTGCTGAATTTTTAGTCGGCAATGCTCATATGTTTGCCGGCCAGCGCAGCAACCGTTCTTATGCGCGAAGGACGCCTTAGGCCTTCGCCCAAGGCGGCTGTAAACGCACGGCACTGGCGCTCGCGCAATACCGTTACTCCGCATCAGGTTGACGTTCGCCCAATTCGCGGTCGAGGTCAATAATCGCCGACGGGTCATCTTTAACCATCTTGAATTTGGCCACGATCTCGCGAACCGTCTTCTCCTCTTCGACCTGCTCGGTGATGAACCATTGCAACTCGACGAGTGCGGCAAAAGCCTTTTCTGCGAGGGCCAACTCGTAGAGATCGTCGATCGACTTGCTGACGGCTTTTTCCTGTTCCAACGATCGCTCAAATACGTCGGGGATCGAGGCGAATTCGGCGGCGGGAGCCTTGATAGGGTACAGCACAACAGGACAATTCCGGTCGAGCATGAATTGCCGAAGTCGCATTGCGTGCGAGTTCTCCTCTTCGCTCTGCATCAGCATCCATTTGGCGGATCCTGGAAAGTTATTGATTGCACAGTACGACGACATGGCAAGGTAGGTATACGACGATTCAAACTCCATGTTGATCTGACGATTCAGAGCTTCTTGGACGGCGGGAGCGAGCATATTGTTAAGCCTTGATCTTGTTTCTTGATGTTTACTTGACCTTTGTATTGTTGCCAGTCGAGCGACTTTGTCCATTGGAGTTTCGGCGATTGGACGGGCTTCATGCAGCAGCTATGCATGAGTCGGTTGGTAGTTGAGACCCGGTCGCAATATCAGTTATGTCGACTGATTCCCTTGGGCCACTTTGACCAAAGATTCAATCGTGGATCGCAGCCGTGGTGTTGCGCCAAATTGCATCCCTAAGGCTCGAAGTTTTCGTGTTTCGATCTGATGTTTGGGTGACTTGGGTTCCCCCAGAATTTCTGAGTCACTGCCGCTGAACTCTTTTGCCAGCGTTGCTACCTCGTGTTCTGAAATGTATCGGTCGCAACAACTGTAAGCTTGTCCGGCGATACCTTCGGCGGAAAGCAGGATACCGACGGCTTGCGCGACATCGGCTGCATGAACCTCTTTGCCACCCTTGCGACAGTCGACGGGTTCGCCCTTGACGACCGCATCAATCAGTGGGAACCACTTGCTGTTGCGCGGTGGACGAGTCACACCGTAGACCCCGCTGGGTCGCAAAGCGCAGATGTCATAAGACTCGCCCAGTCCATAACTGTGAACGAACTTTTCAATGGCGGCTTTGTGGGCGCCGTAATGCGTACGAGGCCACAGAGGATGCGTTTCGTCCAGCGGTCGGTCGTCGAGAATTTCTTCGTGCACAGCGCAAGTCGAGATGAAGATAAATCGACCGACTCCCGCGGCACGTGCGGCTTCGATTAAGCGGATCGTACCCAGTACGTTGGTTTCAACGAAAGTTGCCAAGTCGCCTTCGGCGCCTCGGAAACCACTGCCGGGCCGGTCCAACGCCGAGTGGACGATAGCATCGCAGCCTTCTACCAAACGAGACGCCGTTGCAGCGTCCGCCAATCGTCCGGGGATCCACTCGAGCTGATTCTCCCAAGTTTCAAATCCAGAGATGTCACTCGTGGGGCGATGCCAACATCGAATCGAATGCTCTTGGTAAGCGAGCTGTTGGATTAAGTAGCGTCCAATGAAACCGGTGCCACCGGTCAAGCCAATTTTCATGGGATATTCTCGTCGGAAAGTTTGTTCGCTTAAGCCGGCGTGCCAGCATCGGAAAAATATTTTCAAAGTTCTCCGGAACCTTGCCAAACAAATTGGGTTAGATGTTTCAGTGCTGAATCACCACGGTGACAGCAGCAGGGCGTTCGTCCGTGCGCCCGCATTACATATTTGTTGACTCAACACGGAGATGTTGTCATGGACAACAAGCGCTCGGGCTTCACTCTCGTGGAGCTCTTGGTGGTGATTGCCATCATTGGAATGATCGTGGCCTTACTCTTGCCCGCCGTCAACATGGCGCGCGAATCGGCTCGTCGAGTCAATTGCCAATCCAATTTGAAACAAGTCGGTTTGGCGATGGAATCGTATCTGATCTTGCACCGGGATAAGTTCCCGGAAATGGCGATGCTGCCTAGCGTGACACCGGAAAAACCTACGGTTTTCGACGTCCTCGGGCCCTTCATGGAGAAAAACCGCGCCGCACTGGAATGCCCCAGCGATCCTACGTTCTTTATGGCGGAGGGGCAAAGCTACGAATACCGCTCTTTGCGACTGGCCGGTAAGCGTCGCAAGGAATTTACTGCGGATGGTAAGAAACTGTCGGAAGTGCTCGTAATGTACGACTACGAGGCGTTCCATGGTCCGGAAGGAAGCGTTGCGTCGCGAAATGCATTGTTCGCTGACGCCCATGTTGAGTCTTATTAGTTGATTGGATAGTTCTGGGGTACGCATCTAATTCAAATCGCAAGGAAACGGACATACCCATGAAAAAGAATATCGTTGTTGGCAGCTCAATAGCTATGCTGCTGCTCATCGCTTTCTTCGCTTGGTGGAAGTGGTCTGAAAATCAGGAAATCGCCCAAGCCAAAGAGATTGCGAAGGCGGCGTTCGAAAACCGTGACAAGATGAGTCGCGATGAGCGCGATGCGGCTTTTCAACAAATGCGAGAGGTACGCGATAATCTCAATGAGTCTCAGCGAAAGAAACTGGGAGAAGATATGCGTTCAGCCATGATGCAACGTATGCAGGAACGCATGGACCAGTATTTTGAAAAGCCACCCAGGGAAAGAATCGCGTTTCTCGATGAAGAAATCAAACGAGATGAGGAGCGGCGACGGGCTCGCGAAAAGAACGCGAGGCCAGCGGGGAAACTCGCGACCGCAATGCGGAAGGCCGTGGCGGGCGAGGCGGACCGCCGGGAGCTGGCGGAGGCCGCCGGGGTGGTGGAGACAACGAACAGCGAATGGATCGTCGTCGCCGAATGCTCGATGGCACCTCGCCGCAGTTTCGGGCTCAGATGGCTGAGTATCGTGAAGACATGAGGGAGCGTCGAGAGCAACTGGGGCTCGATGATGAACGAGACGGTGGGGGCCGAGGTCGCGGCCGCGGTCCATTTTAGCCGGCTCATCCTACGGGGACTCACATGCAAACAGGAACTCAACGATGGCTGTTGAGTTCCTTCCCTCCTGGGCTTGAATGCTATGTGACATCCAGTCCCAGGTACTCACGCGCATTGGAGTAGCAAATGCGTCGAACAAGATCGCCAATCGTTGCCATATCGTTCGGCAACTCGCCACGTGCCATATCTGTTCCCAGTAAATTGCATAACGTGCGACGGAAATATTCATGACGTGGGTACGACATGAATGAACGCGAATCGGTGAGCATTCCGACAAAGCGAGAAAGCAGTCCAAGGTTGGAGAGTGCATTGATCTGCCACTCCATGGCCTCTTTCTGATCAAGGAACCACCATCCCGATCCGAATTGCATTTTGCCAGGTGACCCACCTTGGAAGTTGCCGACCATCGTGGCAAACAAATAGTTGTCGGACGGGTTGAGGTTGTAGACGATGGTCTGAGGCAACCCACCGGCTTGGTCCATTTGATCCAGCATCGACTGCATGGCCAATCCTTGAGGGATATCGCACATGGAATCAAATCCCGTGTCCGGTCCTAGTTCGGCAAACAACCGCGAGCAGTTATTGCGAATCACGCCGATGTGCATCTGTTTGGTCCAGCCC
>CAYYHV010000192.1:7162-13684 GCA_964471695.1 uncultured Pirellulaceae bacterium | reverse complement strand
ACGGGATTATCTCCCACTAGGCCCTCAACCTAGCGCGTCTGCCAATTCCGCCACGCCCGCGTATTGGCTTTAGTCCATCAAGTTTACGTGCGATCCGAGTGCCGTCAAGCGAGGGTTAAGTATACCGATTAATCGGTTTGAGCCAGGCTCAGGATCAGGCACGTTTGTGGCCATGCCTGAGCCGAACGACCAAAGTGGCTACCATCGTCACAACAACTCGCTTGTTTCTCCGTGCGACGAACGTTCACTTCCCTCGGCTCGACGAAGATTACTTCAATCGCGACGCCGTGCAATCATGACGGCCGGCGGGGTTTCCCAGACGGATTTGCCCGGCTCCCAGAGGCTGGCAAGAACAGTCGTCATCTCTTCGACGGGGAGGTGCATGTAGTGCAGCAGCGCCTCGGCATAGTGGGCTGCGTCGATTTGCCGGACTTGCTCTTCTGCGTGAATCCTCGGTTGGCAGCAGGGACGACCAGAGATAAGCAGTAGCAAGTCGCCGCCTTCGAGCTTAGCGTCGAACGGTTGGGGCAAGTCGCCTTCGCTAAGAATCCCAGCCGGCATGGCCGTGGCTTTGGCCAAATGCTCCCAGCTATGCGGGCGAATGATAAACGCATCGGCTTGTCCAGCCACAGCAATCTGAGTCGAACCGTTCTTCTCAGCCAGCGAGGCACAGGCGACGGCTGCGTGCCGATCCCCCGTGGATGTGGATAGCAGCGAATGATGGATATCTTCGATCCGCGAGACGGGCGTGAGATTGGTATCGTCCGCGAATTCGTTAAGCGATTGTTGCTGAACCAATCCGCTGATTGTGGCAGCCGTCAACGCTGCCGGGATGCCTTGTTCATAAGCCGTCGTGAGCGTCAAGTGTGCCTGATTGTCCAACCCGATGTGCCAATTGTAGAAATCGCCGTGCAATCTGGAACGAGTCGTCGGGCGAGCCGCGATCTGCCAGTCGTCGATTCCGCTGGCTGCCTCGGGAAGGCTCTCTTTCTGTTGGGCGATGGCTTCATCCATACGTGGCCCGGCACCGCCGACGACACCTTGCTCACGAAGCAAGATTTCGCGTTCACACTCCACGGCGATGCGGCTGCCAATGATTTCCGCAACGTTGACTTGTTCGTCGGAGAACGTCTGAGTTTCCTTCGAAAAAATCCATAGTGTGCCCAGTGGAACGTTGGCGGTAGAGATAGGTACGCAAATCGCCGACTCGAAATCTTCGGGAACATTCCAAGATTGGAGTTCTTCCGAATCAGAAAGGGTTACCGCATACCCGGCGAGCGCTTCAACGTCGGCTCGAGCCGTCTTGAGGGGACGGGGTGGCGCGGTCAGTCGCGAGTGCTTCAATCCAAAGTGGGCTCGCATTTTCAAGTGCCGCGTATCATCATCGAGAATGTAAATCGCGGCTGCGTGACAATGCAGCGCTTCGGCTCCACACTTGAGAATCGACTCGAATCGCGCCGCCAGTTGGTTCGGCTCTTTGTCGGGTCGCACAACAAGCGGGATGGCGGTCATGAGTTCGGCTTCGCGCTGCCACAGGGCTCGTTGGGCTTCGTGAAGCTGCTGGACGAGATCACCCACCTGATGCGCCAACGACTCGATGGCCGCGACTCGTTCTTGCCCCAGCCGCGTTTTTTTCTGCAGTAGCGAAAGAGTCCCGGGTGCGTAGGGACCTACGGCTGGGACTTCGGTAGACCATGCGACGGGAGCCACCGGGGCTTCTTCATCAGCCGCGCGGAATGTCAGCGGCATTCCCGTAGCGGTAGTGAAAGAGTCGCAGAGTTTGGACCAATCGGTAACAAATTGCGGTTGAGTCGGTTCGGCAGTGTCGTCTACCGATACCACGCGAAGGTGGTGATCATTGAGTTGGCGAGTCACGGAGTTCTTCTTGGGCGCGGGTTTGCATCGTCCCATCCGTGATGCCTGGTAGCACGCCGTTTTCCTGTCGAGAGCCGAGGCTCAAGCGCGTGCAGTCGTTGAGGTTTAGTATCGGCGGGTCGGTCCATGAAAATGTAGCGACAGTGGTGAGGTCGACTTGATCGATACAAGCCGCGTGATCCTGAAGGTTTTGGCGAATGCCGGCAGGCTCACCGTTTGGGCGTCGCGTTCCCGCCGAGCGATGAATTCCCCCTGATAACGAGCCGCGTGGGAGATGGTATGATACGGCCTCGTGTGGATAGAGAATCGCAATCAAAAGAGAAGTGTTATGTCCCAAGCCGTTCGTGAACTAGAACCTAAAGCCGTTTGGAATCATTTTGCCGATTTGAATGCGGTACCCCGCGCCTCGAAGAAAGAGGAACGCGTCATTCAGTTCATGAAGGATTTCGGCGAGGCACTGGGGTTGCCGACGATCGTCGACGAAGTGGGCAACGTCATCATTAAAAAACCGGCTTCTCCAGGAATGGAAGACCGAGTCACGATTGTGATGCAATCACATTTGGATATGGTGCATCAGAAAAACGCGGACACGGAATTCGACTTTGAGACTCAGGGCATCGACATGTATGTCGACGGCGACTGGGTCAAAGCAAAGGGCACGACTCTGGGAGCCGACAATGGACTGGGAGTCGCCAGCATCATGACGCTGTTGGCTGCGACGGACATCGAACACCCAGCCATCGAGGCACTGTTTACAATCGACGAAGAAACCGGCATGACCGGCGCGCAGGGGCTGAAGGGCGGCTTGCTTGATGGCAAGATCCTGCTCAACCTCGACACGGAAGAAGACAACGAGCTAACCATCGGCTGTGCGGGCGGAGTCGACGTCACGGCGACGGGAACCTACACCACAGACTCGGTGCCGGCTGGGAGCAAGGCCTATCGCGTCATGGTTCGTGGGTTGAAGGGTGGTCATTCGGGAGTCGACATTCATCTCGGGCGCGCTAATGCGAACAAGTTGATGAATCGACTGCTTTGGAAAGCCGCCAAGTCGTGTGACCTGCGTATCGCGGAAATTGATGGTGGCAGTCTACGAAACGCGATTCCGCGCGAATCGTTTGCGGTCGTCGTCGTCCCTGAAGCCAAGGCGAGCGCGTTCGAGTCACTGATTGCCAGCGAAGGTGCGGTCATCAAATCCGAGTATGCTACAACTGATGTCGATGCGGAAATTGGTTGTGAGTCGGCGGATGGCGTCAGTGGCCTCGTACCACTTGAACTCCAAACGAAGTTATTGGGAACTCTCTATGCTTGCCCATGCGGCATCTTTCGTATGTGCCCGGACATTGATGACCTCGTTCAGACTTCAAACAACTTGGCTCGTGTGCTAATTAAGGACGGCGAATTTACGATTGGATGCCTGACTCGCAGTTCTGTCAATTCGGAGCGCGACGATTTGGCGAACGCGATCACCGCGAACTTTGAATTGACGGGCGCCCACGTCGAGCAAGCGGGAGCCTATCCTGGTTGGCAACCTTCACCAGGTTCGGACATCGTCAAGCTGATGTCGGGACTGTACGAAGAGCTCTTCAAAGAGTCGGCTCATGTTGCGGCTTGCCATGCCGGTTTGGAGTGCGGCATCCTGGGGACCAACTATCCCGATATGGAAATGATCTCCTTCGGTCCTTGCATTCGTGGGGCTCATTCTCCCGACGAGCGTACGCAGATTAGTTCGATGCAAAAATTCTGGGGCTTCTTGCTCGAAACGCTAAAACGCATTCCCAAGAAGTAGGGTGCACGACGATCGCCAAACCCACCGTACGTTCGACAACCAAGTCCGCGTTGCTTCCACGTAGGCCGTGACCAACGAAACTGCATGGTATCCGTGAGCGGCAAAGGCGCTAGCCACGGTTGAGTTGGACGTCGAACTGGTGGGAACCGCGGCTAGCGCCGTGCGGCTGATAGGTTGGTCAGTCGTATTAGCCGAAGGGCGCTCGCTAGCCACGGTTGAGGCGGGGATGTGGCGATACCCAAGCGCTCGTCCGCTTGCCGCCGGTACTTACGCATCCACCGGCGGCTAGCGCTTTGCAGCTCACATTGTTTCCACAGGCCTGTCGAAATCAGAGAAAGTCCGCCAAAACGGCGGACTTGGAAGTCCATCGTATTTTGCTCCGGTTGCAGGGATCTCTACGTTTCTCAAGAATGGTTGATTGATCCCATTCTTCGTCTACCAACGCCCACTGAGATAGCAATGTCCAAATACAAATGCGTCACCATTCTGGTTATGACAACCGTGCTCTCCCTCGTTGGATGTGCTCCACCGGCTGCTCAACAAACCGAAAACAATACGACGACCGCACCGCCGGTGACTGGGTCCGAAGCAGAGGCCGTCGAAACCGACACGGTACCCATTGCGCCAGACGAAACACCCGCGAAATCGTCCGAAGAAACAACCAAGGAAGGAGCCGCAACAGTGGCTGAAAACCCAATGCTGCAAGAATGGACTGGCCCCTACGGTGGCGTTCCCCCGTGGCACCTGGCGGACCCGACAAAATTTATCGAGTCGTTCAAAGAAGCGATCCAACTCGCACAGAAAGACATCGGCGCCGTGGCTGAAAACGCGGACGCACCGACTTTTGACAACACCTTCATTGCCCTTGAAACGGCAGCCCAACCGTTGACTCGATTGTCCAACATGTTCTTCGTCTACTCGTCGAACCTCAATACCGGACCGATGCCCGACATCCAGAAGGTCGTCATGCCGATGCTGACGGAGTACGAAGACAGCATTATCCAGAATAGCAAGCTGTTCGCTCGCATCGCAGCCGTCTACGAAGACAAGGCAATGATGGACAGCCTCAACGAGGCGCAACAGCGACTGGTCGAGAAACGCTACAAGTCGTTTGTCCGTGAAGGTGCCAAATTGAGCGACGAAGACAAAGCGACGATTTCAACGATCAACAAGCGACTGGCAACTTTGTTTACCGAATTCAGCCAGCATGTTCTCAACGATGAAGGCGGTTTTGTTACATGGATTGACGACGAGTCTGATTTGGCAGGTTTGCCCGATAGCGTTAAGAGCGCTATGGCGAGCGCCGCCAAGGAACGTAACGACGGCGAAGAAGAATCAAAGGGGAAATGGGCGGTTACGAATACGCGATCGTCGATGGACCCATTTCTCACGAATGCTGACAACCGAAAACTTCGCGAACAAGTTTGGCGAAATTACTACAACCGTGGTGACAATGGCGACAAGAACGATAACAACGCGATCATCGCTGAGATCCTCAAGCTACGAGCCAAACGGGCGAAACTGCGTGGATACGAGACTCACGCCCACTGGCGACTTGAACCGCAGATGGCCAAGACGCCCGAAGCCACCATGGACTTGATGATGAAAGTCTGGCCCAAAGCCGTCGCGCGTGTCAAAGAAGAAGTCGCAGACATGCAGGCTGTTGCCGACAAGGAAGGCGCCGAAATCACAATTGAACCTTGGGATTATCGGTACTATGCCGAAAAAGTCCGCAAGGAAAAGTACGATCTCGACTTCAACGAAGTCAAACCCTACCTGCAACTTGAGAAGCTCCGCGAAGCCATGATGTGGTGCTCCACCGAGTTGTATGGCCTGCAATATAAACCCACCAAGGACATTCCTGTTTTCCATCCGGACGTACGTGTCTGGGAAGTCACGGATGCTGAAGACAAACATGTCGGATTGTGGTACCTCGATCCATACGCTCGCGAAGGCAAACGCAGTGGCGCCTGGATGACGGACTATCGAGCTCAATCAGATATCAATGGCCAGTCCATCAGGCCGATTGTTTCCAACAACTCGAACTTTATCAAAGGCGAGCCTGGCAAACCGGTACTGATTTCCTGGGACGATGCGTTGACGCTATTCCACGAGTTCGGACACGCACTCCATGGATTGCTTTCCAAAGTCGAATACCCCAGCCAATCGGGAACCTCAGTCGCCCGGGACTATGTGGAATTTCCGTCGCAAGTCAACGAGCACTGGTTGTCGACTCCTGAGGTCCTCAACAAGTTCGCTTTGCATTATGAAACGGGCGAGCCAATGCCGAAGGAGCTGCTGGACAAGATTGAGAAAGCAGCGACATTCAATCAGGGCTTTGGAACCGTTGAGTACCTTGCCAGCGCCATCGTCGATATGAAACTCCACCTCGCAGGTGATGTAACGATCGACCCCGACGCCTTTGAGAAAGAAGCCCTGGCTGAGATCGGTATGCCGAAAGAGATTCCGATGCGGCACCGAACGCCTCAGTTCCAACATCTCTTCGCGGACGATGGATACTCGGCGGGTTACTACAGTTACCTTTGGTCGGATGCACTTACCGCAGATGCAGCCGAAGCCTTTGAAGAAGCTGGCAGCTACTTCAACGAAGAAGTCGCCAAGAAACTTCACGATAGCGTCTTTTCGATTGGTGATACGATTGACCCAGCCGAAGGGTTCCGCCGTTTCCGTGGACGTGACGTCGACACCAGCGCCTTGTTACGCAAACGCGGTTTCCCTGTGAACTAGTCGTTCCGTTTACTTTGATCATTCGTTCATTCTTTGTGTTAGGAATTCCTTTGAACAGATTGTTACTACTCCCCGTACTCGTTTTGATTGCCGGATGCATGACTTCAGAA